>JAUNSN010000041.1 GCA_030539175.1 bacterium
ATAACTATTTAAAAGATTTAAAAAATAGTATAAAATAATAACAGGTGATTTATATGAAAGCAAATTTTTTTCTCAGGTTAGGAGCATACATAATAGATAGCTTAATTCTAATATCAGTTTTAACTGCTATTAATATGTTCGTGCCCCAAACTGAAAAACAAAAAGAAATAACTAATCAAGCAGAAGCAATAAGTGAAAAACTAGCAAACGAAGAAATAACAGTAGATGAGTACATGGAACAGGCAAAATCAATAACTTATTATCAAGCAAAAGAAACAGCTGTAATTTCAATAATAAGTATATTACTTACATTGTTTTACTATGCGATTTTTCAATTTTACTATGGAGGTCAAACACTAGGTAAAAAAGTTGTGAAAATAAAAATAGAAAGTACTAGGGGTAATTTAACTATTCCCAAACTATTATTAAGAACACTAATAATATATACAGTTATTCCCTCTTTAGTAGCGCTAATAACAGTATACCTAATGACTGATATACCTATGTATTATAATCTAAATGTAGCTATCACTTACATTTGGTATGCTCTTATATTTATAAGTGCTATTATGGTTTTATATCGTAAAGATAAACTAGGACTTCACGACATAATAACTAAAACCCAAGTAATGAAAGTGAGTGAGTAAAGTGGAATTAACAGAGCAGAAATAAGTTAGAAGAAATTAAAAAAATAACCAATCCTCATCCCGAACGATTTGTTATAACACATAGTCTAAAAGAAGCATCACTATTAATTGATGGTACAAAGAATGTAAGTGTTGCAGGAAGAATAGTATTAATGCGAAAGATGGGAAAACTTAGTTTTTTAACTATAAAAGATATAACAGGTAAAATTCAAATTTCCATAAAACAAGACATGGTAGGCGAAGTAAAGTATCAACAATTTAAAGAAATGTTTGATTTGGGAGATTTTATCGGTGTTACTGGAGAAATATTTACAACCCATACAAATGAGTTAACAGTCCGTGCTGATTCATATATATTTCTAGGTAAAGCATTAAAACCTTTGCCAGAAAAATTTCATGGCTTAATTGATATAGAATTACGATATCGCCAAAGATATATTGATTTAATAACAAATGATGAAACAAAAAATAGATTTATATTAAGATCTAAAATTATAAAAGAAATAAGAAATTACTTAGATAATTTAGATTATATAGAAATAGAAACCCCTATTTTAAACAATAAGCCATCAGGTGCTTTAGCTAAGCCTTTTATAGCACATCATGATGCACAAAATATTGATGTATACCTTAGAATAGCTCCTGAAACATATTTAAAAAGAGCAATTATTGGAGGATTTACAAAAGTATATGAAATAGGAAGATGTTTTCGCAATGAAGGAATAGATTCTACACATTTGCAAGATTTTACCATGTTGGAAGCATATCATGCTTATTATAATTATCAGGATAATATGAAATTAATAGAAGATATGTTGAAAATTCTAATAAAAAAATTATTTAAAAGCACAGTTATTAATATCAATAACCAAGAAATAGATTTAGATAAACCATGGGAAGTTATATCATTTCGTGACTTAATCAAAAAGTATATCGATCTTGATATTAATATATACAACACCAAAGAAAAGTTGCTTGATAAACTTCAACAATTAGACATTAGTTTTAATAAGGATATAGAAGTAGAAAAACTAGGATATGGTCAATTAATCGATCAACTATATAAAAAAGTATGCCGGCCAAACATTTTAAGTCCGATTTTTCTAACCGAACACCCAATATCTTTATCACCACTTGCACGTGCTAATGACAATAACAAAGAAATAACGGATCGTTTTCAATTAGTTATAGGATCGGCTGAACTAGTTAATGGCTATTCTGAATTAGTAGATGCTATAGAACAACGAAAGCGATTAGAAGAACAAGCAAACCTAAATCAAAATGGTGATGAAGAAGCTATGATAATGGATGAAGACTATTTAGAGGCAATGTCTTACGGTATGCCACCAATATCAGGTTGGGGAATGGGTATTGATAGATTAGTCCAAATTTTAACTAATGCAGAAAATATTAAAGATTGTGTCTTGTTTCCTCTTATGAAACAAGATAAATAAAAAAGAATGAAAAAAGAGGAAAAAAGTGATATAATAACAAATAGGAGGAAAAAAATGAAAAAACATAATTTATTTAAAGCAATTGTTATAGTATTGTTTGTAGTACTAATTGCAACTTACTTTTTACCAACAAGAGATGGTGCGGATAGTTTTACCTATTTAGGAATTGGTGATTTGTTTATTAATTCTATTCAATCACTATATTATTTCTTTGATATTGCGTTATTCACACTTGTTGTTGGTGGATTTTATGGCATACTAAACAAAACAGGAGCATATAGAAAATTACTAGATGTGATAGTATCTAAATTCAAAAGAAAAGGAGAAAAATTCATCATAGCGACGATATGTATTTTTGCAATCATTACAGCCCTTACTGGGTTTACTTACCCGCTAATAATGTTTATTCCAATATTTATATCTATCATTCTTATGTTGGGATATGATAAATTAGTAGCATTATCAGCAACAGTTGGCGCCTCTCTTATTGGATTTATTGGTGGTATATTTATTCCATTTAGAGATGCTACAGGGTATACGTTTATGATGACAACTATGAATGAGCTATTAGGTGTTAAATTTAATGAGACTATATTTCCTAAAATATTCTTATTATTTGCTGGAATAGCATTACTAATTTTATATGTATTAAAACACATTAAAAATAGTAAAAAAGAAAATCTTGAATTAAAAGATGATAGCGATATCTTTATTACAGAAGTAAAAAGCAATTACAAAGATATTAAGATATGGCCAATAATAATTATTCTTAGTTTATTGGTTGTAATAATAATACTTGGTTTAGTACCATGGTCAACACTAGAAATAACAGCATTTGATGATTTTCATGATTGGCTATTAAAGTTCAAAATAGGTGAATATACAGTATTTAACATTTTGTCGCTAAATTTTGTAGCTCTTGGAACATGGTTGTCCCTAGGTAATTATTTAATGCTAATTATCGTATTATTGGTATTTGCATTAATATTAAAATTTGTTTACAAAATAAAATTAGATACTTGTATTGACAGTTTTGTAGATGGAATGAAGAAAATGCTTCCAGCTGCCTTATTGATTACTCTAGCTCAAGCAGTACTTGTCTGTGTTTATAACCACGGTATGCTAGAAAATATTATTACATCGCTAGTTGAATCAACTAATGGCTTCAATTTGCCAATTGCAACATTCATATCAATGTTAGGTAGTTTCTTAGGTGTAGATTTCTTCTATGCAATTCAAGCAGCATTTCAGCCATTAATAACAGCATTGGGAGATACAACTACAATATCAATATTAGATATTTTATTCCAAAGTGCTTATGGATTCACTATGTTATTTGTGCCAACGAGTTTATTATTAATAACAGGCTTGACATATTTAAAAGTACCATATAAAACATGGTTAAAATATATCTGGAAATTTTTATTAGAATTATTCATAGTGATCTATGTAGTATTACTGATAGTGTCGCTTATGTAATGTAAAACATTCACATATTATGTGGATGTTTTTTTAGTTGAAATTTTTCCTCCTAATGAAATTAATCAAATTAATGTATATTATTCCCTTCTTCTTTACTAAAATATTACTATTCACACATTTTTATTTTAGTAATGTGATTTTTTTTGACAAAGAAAAAGGAAAATGATAATGCATTGCCAAATGAGATTGCCGCACTTTAGAAATATTAATAATGAAAATTATACTATAAGTATGTTACTTCTTAATAAAAAGTAAAGGACAAAGCAATAATTAATTAAAGCTATTATATGCTACCGAAAAGGAAAGGAAGAAAACAAATGGAAAGTAGAGTAAAAACAGAAATTTCCCCCAAAATAAGAAAAGTAATAGATATAATATCATTAATTGTGAGAAAAACACTTCTAGTGTGTTGTATACTTTTTTTAACCTCCTTTTTCATCTTTACAGAAAATTTTTCTGAAACAACAATAATGATAATAACTTTTTTAACAGGTGTTACAGTAATAATATTCATTATAAAATTTTTTTACCTCCACCACCGTCTAAACAAGCAATTATGGCCAAGATATCATATATATTAGATATAATAGTAATATTAGTTATTATAATAATTATTCTCCTGGTATTTAGTTGTGGACACCAAGACGAATGCGGTGCTGGATGGCTGGCAATGTATATAGGTCTAGCTGGAGCAGGTGTCGTAATTTTAGATGTAATAATCACTATGATTTCCATTTTTAAAAAAATTATAAATACCTATATCCCCAGGTGATAAAGATAAGCCAGCAAAAAAACTATTAAAGGCAAATCAAAAACCAGATAGAGTTATAATATCTTAGCGAGAATAACTTTAAAAGTAAACCTAAAAAAACAGTTGAATAAAAAATAAAACTCTTTATTCACTTCTAAATATGTAGAATTATAACCTGTATAAAAATAACAAAAATACTCACTATATACATAGAATGTATAGAAAGGAGTATTTTTATGTTTACTAATTTTAGTGAAGAAGCACAAGATGTTCTCATTAAATCTAAAAAAGAAATGCAAGAACTAAAACATCCATATATAGGTACCGAGCATTTTATATTATCGATTTTAAATAGAAATAACAATATAAAAAATATTCTTGAAAAATACAGTGTAACCTATGAAAAATTTAAACAACAAGTAATAAAAAAATTGGGTATTAATAATAAAGGAAGTGTACTTTTTCTTTATACCCCTTTATTAAAAAAAGTAATAGAGAATGCTATATTAGACAGTAAAGAGAATAACGACAAAGAAGTAACATTAGAACATTTGTTTATAGCTTTGTTAGAGCAACAAGATGGTATAGCATTGAGAATACTAACATCTATGAATATTGACTTAGATAAGTTATACGAAACATTTGTTTCTAAAAAGAACAACAAATGTCGAAGTAAAAAACATAAAAAATTATTAGTTGAAGAACTAGGTGTATCTCTGACTAAGAAAGCTTTAAATAAAGAAATTGATCCTGTAATTGGACGGGATAAAGAAATAAAAAGGCTACTAGAAATATTATGTCGAAGAACGAAAAATAATCCGCTACTAATAGGGCTAGCGGGAGTTGGAAAAACAGCTATTGTTGAAGAATTAAGTCGTCTTATAGTTACCAATAACGTTCCCAAGAATTTGCTAAATAAACAAATAATATCTCTTGATATGGCAAGCGCTGTAGCAGGAACTAAATATCGTGGTGAATTTGAAGAAAAAATGAAAAAAATAATTAAAGAAATAGAAGATAATTCTAACATAATCCTCTTTATTGATGAAATACATACCTTAGTTGGAGCGGGAGGAGCTGAGGGAGCAATAGATGCCTCTAATATTTTGAAACCAGCATTAGCTAGAGGAAAAATTAGATGTATAGGTGCGACTACAATAGAAGAATATACTAAATTTATTGAAAAAGATTCAGCATTAGAAAGAAGATTCCAAAAAATAATAGTTAACGCACCTAATACAGAAGAAACCAAAGAAATTCTTTTAAAATTAAAGCCAATATATGAATCGTATCATCAAGTAAAAATAGAAGATACTATATTAACTAAAATAGTTGAATTGTCACAAAAATATATATATGATAGAAATCAACCAGATAAGGCAATCGATATATTAGACGAAGTATGTTCTAAAGTAAGTTTAAAAGAACCAAATAACATCAAAGAAATAAACGACATAAATAAGAAATTAAAAAGTATTATTGCCAACAAAAATACTTATATTATAGAAAATAAATTTGATAAAGCATATAACTGCCGTAAAAAAGAGTTAGAATTAACATCTAAATTAAACGAATTAGAGTGTCAACAAATAAAAAGAAATATTCAACAAGTTGAGCTAACTGATGTTGCAGAAGTAATATACACAAAAACATCAATACCTATATATGAAATATTACAAGATAACTTAACAACAATTAACTCTATTAAAAATATCTTAGAGAGAAACATAATTGGTCAAGATAAAGCAATAAAAAGTTTAATAAATACCACTAAAAAAATAAAATTAGGATACAAAACAAAAAAGACCCCCTACTCTATTTTATTTGCCGGTCCAAGTGGTGTTGGAAAAACTAGCATTTCGCAAATATATGCAAGTAGTATAGTTGGAGATGATAATATTATTAAGTTAGACATGAGTGAGTATAGCGATTCTTCTTCACTTAGTAGAATATTAGGCTCGTCTCCTGGCTATATTGGCTATAACGATAATAAAAGTATATTAGAAAGCATTAGGAATAAACCTAATTCCGTTATTATATTAGATGAAATAGAAAAAGCTCATCCAAAAGTAATTAACTTGTTTTATCAAATACTTGATGATGGGCATGTCAAAGATGCCAAAAATAATGTAATAAGATTTGATAATAATATAATAATTATGACAACTAATATTGGGTTTGAACGAAACAACTTAGGATTTACTGAAAAATCACATCAAGAAGTAGTAACATCTCTAAAAGAACATTTAAAAGTTTCTTTTATAAATAGAATAAATAATATAATAGTTTTTGATTATTTAACCGAAAAAGAAATAGTTAAAATAACTAAGAATAGTCTTGCAAAAATAATTGATAAATACAACCATATAAATTTAACAATAAACAAAGGTGTAATTAAAGAAATAATTAATATGTCTAATTATCAAGAATTTGGTGCTAGAAAAATTAACCAGATAATTGAAAATTACTTAGAAAGTATTATAATAGATAATATAATAGAAAACAACAAAGATATAAAAGTAGACTCAATAACAATCCCTCCCAACAATGAAAAGATTACCAATTTATAAGATTTACAAATTGGTAATCTTTTTAGTTATTTTAATAATAACCAAGCATCAGCGACATATCGCCCTTCTATATCTTGACCGACAAAAGGTTTGTTGTAAAGTTGTCCTTTTACAGCCATAGTTGTCGATGCTCCACCATCTAAATTAGCCGCATTATGAGCTCCATATTTTAACAATATCGATATTACGTCATTATATGTCGCCCCTAAACTATAACCAGGACTTCTGCCGTCAATAATCAAGAATAATACAATGCCATCTTTTCTTTGTGCTATAGCAGTTCTAGGCTGTAATCCAGCCCCACCATTTCCAACAATAGTCGCCCCTTTGCCATTAATAATTAAAAATGGTCCAAATTCAACAGCATCGCGCATTCCATCAGATATTGCCTGTTCTGGCGAATCATAAGTAAGAATTAATTTATTGTCATAATTAAACCCTATTAGCCCATTTCCATAACTTCCCTTTGTCCATAAAATTTTACCATCTTGAATCAAAGCTCCATCTGGTATACCTCCACTACCCCAACCATCTAAGTCTTGAAAACCACCACCGTTTATACCAACTAAACAGTCTGCTTTAATACACATTTTTTTAACATTTAACCCCTTAGACCCTAAATCTGGAGTGACGGCTAAATCTATCTTAGAAGGATCATATATAGCAGTAAGATATCCAACATATGTAGAGCCTTTAATAGGTATTATCTTATAATCGTCATTGCCAGGATCTTTAGTAAGAATTTCTTTTTCATATTCTGAAGAAAAAGTACCATCTCCACTTCCCCCAATAACAATATCATCAAGATTAACATCTTCATTTACCTCAACAATATAATTGCTCCCTAAAACACTTTTTACAGTAATATCACTATAAAAAACATATGCTAAATAACGATGATTCATAGTAGTCATTGCTGTTGTAATCCATAAATTTCGCAAATAATTTACTGGACCGTAAGCAAAGAACAAACCGCCTAAAGCAATAATATCAAGAATAATAAAAGTAAGAGTTGACTTTCTAATTTTTAACC
Organism: bacterium; assembly: GCA_030539175.1. Classification (GTDB taxonomy): domain Bacteria; phylum Bacillota_I; class Bacilli_A; order RF39; family UBA660; genus JAUNSN01. Next base: position 7,938 of record JAUNSN010000041.1, read on the forward strand.
AAGATTTATGCTTTTGCTTGCTTTTTTTATCTTTCTTTTTTAATAATTTCATAATTATTCCACTCCCCACGGATTACTAGATGTGCCATCTCCACTAATAAGATCACTTTTAGCTATACATACAGCTGGTCTAACTTTAGCCTTATCAGAAACATCTTGAATAAATACTTTTCCATTTTCTTTAATTACATAAATTTGTTTAGTAGTTTTCGAAGAAGTAGACATTGTAAAATAATCACCAACTTCACTTCCAATTAATATATTACCAATTCTATACATTCCAACTTTATTAGAAGATTTATTGTTTCTATTAAATTGATAATCAAAATCGTTATTATTACCATATTCATTATAATACCAATCACAAGTTACTAAGTTATCTTTATAACTTAATTTATTATAAAAAGTATTATTTAAATAATAAGCAACAGACTTAGTATCTTGAACGTCATAAGAAACATCACCTGAAGAATATATATTTTCAAAGTCTTCGTCATTAATTTTATAGATATCTTTCATAATTAAACGTACAATATCATCTTCAACTTGATAAATATAGTAATAATCATCTCCAAGTTTAACAGTATCACCAAAGGACACATCATTAGTATCTTCTTCAACAATATATGGATTATCTTTTGAACCATCACCAGAAATTAAGCTAACACTTCCATTAATAGTAATAACTGGTCTAATTCCAAGCAAATCATCACTCTCGCTAACTGCAAGTTTGCCCTCATTATTAATATACCACTTAGTATTATCGCTTTTACTATTTGCTAAATAACTATATTGTCCATTAACTAAATAACTATCACTTACATTACTACCAACAAAGTCATCTATACCTAACATGCTCACATAATTCTCAGTAGATACCTCATTACAATTACCAGCATCATTTATATTATCAACAATATCTTTACAAACAGCACTATGAACTAAATATTTATCCTTGTCATTAAAAGTATTCAAAAACACATCACTATTAAGCCACTTAAAGATATTAGACTTAGTAATATTTTCAGCATCTCCAAAAGCCATAATTGCTTGGGCTTCATTCGAAACAACTCTAAGATTATTATCAGTAGTTATTCCAACAATTCTCCAAAGTCTATTAGAATATAACAAATAGTTAGCAACATTACTACCTCGAAAAACATAATTAGTGTTATGTTTAACTAAACTACTATTTTGCTGTATCTTATACACCAGTGAATCAATTGTTCCGTCGCTACTATCTTTATTATAAAAATATAATTTTAAAAACCTTGTACTATAAAAAAATATTAAGGCAACTAAAACTACACCACTTACAACATTAAATATTTTTTGTCCATCCCATCTAGTAAAAAATAATTTAAATTTTCTAATCACAACTATCATCCTCTACAATAAATCTATACTAAATTATACTTGATAATTTTTTATTTTTCAACAATTATTTTTGAAAATTAAAGTAATTATTAAGTTGTATGCAATAACTAGTATAATAGTAACATTACTATAGATAAATAATAGCAAGAAAAATACTAAAAGTATTGATTTTATGACACCTTAATATGTTTTTTTCATACAATATTTTAGGTGATAAACATGTCAAAAAAAATAGTTATTGATGCAGGTCACGTGGGTACAGAGTTCCCCAAATAAGAGGAATAACAAAATTTGATGTGTTATTTTTTATACAAATATTATTGTTTTCTTTCGTAATTAGAGTATTATTAGAACAAATTGGAATTAGATTTAATTTAATAGTGGAGGAAGACATCTTTGAAATTGGAGTTTTAACTATGATAGTATTCTTTTTTGTAAGATGTATTATAGCACCCATTACTGAAGAAATAGTATTTAGATTTGGCTTATTTGAATTTTTGTTCAGTAAAAGAATAAATAAGAAATTGATATTATTAATAGTATCATTTATATTTGCTTTAATTCATTGGTACTCATTATATAACACACTTGTTTTGTTAGCATTAAGTTTTATTTGGACGTTTTCTTATTATAAAAAACAGAATCTTGTATATCCAATTTTATTACATTTAATACATAATTTGTATGCAATGTTAAGCTATATTCCGTTTTCAACTAATGTTTTTATTATTTTTGGAATAATGTGCTTTGCTCTTTTGTTGATTACATTAATAATTAAAAAGAAATGGCTTAAAACCACTTCTTAATAAACCATTTAGTAAAATATTTATATATTTTCATAAAAAGATCGTACGTTGGATTTATAATCATCGCACCACCGTAAACATTACTTAATTCTTCGTAACTTAAATTGTTCATTAATTTCTCCTTTCTAAAAGTTTTTTAATGGATCCTATATTATTTTTACTATATATTTTAAAACAAATCAATAGTTCGACATAAAATAATGAAAAAATATGTAACTATTCAGACTATAAAAGATAGATAATAATGGATTCTATCTTTTTATTAT
>JAUNSN010000072.1 GCA_030539175.1 bacterium
ATTCCGAGCGTAGCGAAGGAATAATGGCACGGCGATTAATTAAATGTTTTTTGTTGTATAGGAAATCAACCGATAGGTTGATATTTCCTATGCAACAAAAAATCATAGGTATATATTATACCTTTTTAATGTCTCCGGTCAATATTGTGAATTAATTTAATTAGTAATGCTATATAAAGAATAATAATATGATTGAGTATATAAATGTAAAGAAGATAATTAATAAAATTAGTTAATTTTATTTGGTTGATTTTTAGAAAAAAAAAAGTTAAAATGATATATATTTGAGGTGGTTATATGAAGAAAAAAGATAAAATACTGGTAGTTATTGGTTATATACTAATTGCTTCTATTTTAGGATTATTAATATATTTTCAATTCTTTAAAAAAGAAAAAATCATCAACTATGTTGATGAAATAAGCTATTTAGAATTTGTTAATATGTGGGATAATGATCAAAGTTTTGTTTTATACATTGGTAGTGATTCGTGCTACTACTGTAAGTTATATACTCCTAAGGTAGAGAAAGTTGCTAAGCAATATGATATTATTGTTTATTATTTAGATATTAGTAAATTAAGTGATGAAGCAAAGGCTAGTTTTAATGGTTATATTAATTTTGGTAATGTTACACCAACTACTTCATTTATTATTGGTGGTGAGGAACTTGCTTCATCAAGAATTAGTGGTAATGTTAGTCAACAACGAATAGTTAATAGTTTTAAAGAAAGTGGATTTGTAAAATAAGAATATTTATAACTTGTAGTATCTACTATTATTCTTCTAAATAATCTTCTGATTTAAATGTCTCTTTTAAATATAAAGAGGGATAATTAAATTGTCTTAATACTTCATAGACAACAATTGCAACGCAATTAGATAGATTAAGACTTCTAACATTATTACTCATAGGAATACGAAAACAATTATTAAGTTCTTCTTTTAATATATTTTTGGGAATACCTGTTGTTTCTTTACCAAAGATAAGATAAATATTTTTCTTATCTTTGGTAAAGTCAATAGTCGTATGTGGTTTTTTACCATATCTTGTTAAAAAATAGTAATTACCTTTATTTTTAAGTTTAAAATCTTCGTAATCATCATAAACAGTAAGTTGTAATTTATCAATATAGTTTACTCCACTTCTTTTTAATGTTTTAGCATCTAAACTAAATCCAAGCGGACGAATAAGATGGAGTGGTGTATTGGTCGCAACACATGTTCTCATTATATTACCAGTATTTTCTGGTATTAATGGTTCATATAGTACTATATTAATCATTCTATTACTCCTTTATTCTTTAAATATGATACTAATAATTCAATATCATAATTATTATCTTTTATACTATATATATCAACTATTTCACCATTTTCAAAGATTAAAATATTTGGTACGTTAGTAATATTATTATTATTTATATAGTATTGTTTACTTATACTATCTTTGTCTTCATATGTTATATCTAAATATAGTATTTTATCTCTTAAGTTATAATCTAGTATAGTTTTTTTTAATTGCTTTTCAAAGTTTCTAATTCTTTCATCTTCTAACTTAGAAGTATATATTACTATATCCATGTTTTCTTGTAAGTAATTATCTAATTCTTTATAATTTATTTCTGATATATATTTATTTATAATAGGAGTTGTTAATTTGTTTTCTTGATATGCTTCATACCAAAGATAAAAATAAAATAATAAAGCAAAAGATACTACTAGAATTATAGTCAAAGTTATATAATTTTTTTTAGGAATCGTTTTCATTTTTTTCTCCTTTCTTTGTATATATTGATATTTCTTTCAATAATGTTTTTTCCTCTCCAACTACCAGATAAAATACCATATTTTTCGTTAAATTCTTTATTTGTCATTGATTTATACTTATCAACATCAATAAACTCAATACCTATTGGTTTAAAAGCTTCCTGATGAGTATAATTAATTTTGTTGTAAGGACAAACATCAGAACAAATATCACATCCATAAATACAATTATTAAATTCATTTATTTGTTCTTTAGTTAAAGTCTTACTTTGAGTTAAATATGCTAAACACTTAGTATAGTTATATTTATTAGTTAATGCCTTTGTTGGACATGCAGCTACACATAACTTACAGTTATAACATTGTTTGGTTAATGGTTTATCTTCCTCTATTGGAAGATTAGTTAATATATTCCCTATAAAAATATATGATCCAAACTTATCATTTATTAGTAAATTGTTCCTTCCATAGAAACCTAAGCCTGATAAATATGCTAAGTATTTATCATCTAAAGGATGATTATCAACTAATATTTTATATTTTAATTTGGGGTAAAATAATTTAATATAATTTACTAATAGTTGCATTTTTTCTTTTAAAACAAGATGGTAATCTTTTCCCCAGGATACACTAGAAAAATAAACTTGATTTTTACTTATACTTTGAAGACTAACATGTGGGTGAGAAACAATTATAGATATTACAGAAGTGTAATTGGATAAATCAATGCGTTCTTTTAAGTATAGTTTATTATCATTACAATTTATATTGGCAAAACCTATATCATCTATTTGTATAGTCTTACTATAGAAAATAATCTTCTCTTTCATTTTATATCCTTTCTGTAATATATATTAGTCATTAACATTT
>JAUNSN010000004.1 GCA_030539175.1 bacterium
CTAATGACTTATCCACAGTCTTTATTATTGAGTTAATCATATCACATAATTTATTATCAGGCAAGTATATTAGAAAATATTTTTATAAAACAAGAATAAAAAATGTAAAAACAGAATCTTTTATTTTTTTCTACAATTATTATACCCTTCAGCTCTATTAGAAAGTGCTAAACTATGAATACATTGTTTTAGTTTTTTTCTTACAGTTTCTCGACTTACACCTAGTTCATTTGCCAATGACATTAAACTTCTTTCTTTAGAATCAATTAAGCCATATTTCTTTTCTACTAATTCTCTTTGGTTAGGTGATAAAATATCTAATAACCATTTTATATCAACTCTTTTTTCAACAACTTCCTCAAAATCAAAATCATCTGATACACTACATAGTAATTGATCTTCAATCATAGATTCCCAACTAATAGACATACAATACCAATTATTTAATTGACTAACTTTTTCTTCAGATATATTCAAACAAGATGATAATTCTTTAAATGTTGGAACTCGATCTAATTTAGATGATAATTCATTGTAACATTTCCAATAACGATTCAATAACAAATACATATATTCAGGCATTCGTATATTACTTAATCTTTTTAACATTTCTCTTATAATACCATTTTTTATACAAATACATGCATAAGTAGAAAATCTATTCCCTTTATCTACATCATAATATTCAATAGCTTTCATAAGATAAATATTTCCATCTTCTATCATATCCAAACCATCTCTTTTATACATAGGAAAACGACTAGCAATTTTAATTACTAAACTTAGATTATTTAAAATAAACCAAGTCTTAGCATCAGAATCACCTTCTTTTATTCTAATTAATATTTCTTTTTCTTCTTCCTTACTTAACTTTACTCTTTTAGGAATTTGACTACTATAAATATCATAAGCATTTAAATCATGCATAATTATACCTCCAAAATCGGTTATTAATACTTTAATTCTAAAACTAAATTAAATAGAAACATATTTTCCTATTATAATTTATCATCACCATACTTTATAATATTATCACCAAACTTATCTTTAATATTATCAATAGTAGATTGTAAATTATCTTGTTTTAAAACACTTTCAAAGATAGATAGTTGAATAATTAAATTATCAGTAATTTCACCTAATCTAACACCAATAGATCTCACATCATTTCCATTCCATAGCTTTATAAATAACGAGGATGCTACAGCATATATATCTATATCACTATTTATATTAGTACTAACTTTTTGTTGTTTACTTATAACAGTAAAGTCAGCATATTTTATGTTTACACCAACTAGACCACAATACATTTTTTGATGTCTTAAACGCATAGCTACATCATTTGATAACTCTCTTAATTTAGAAAGCAATTTTTCTTTATTATTATAGTCATAAGGTAATACAACAGAATTACTAATACTTTTTGGTTTGTCTCTTTGAGATTCAACTTCGCTATTATCAATTCCATTAGCATATTCCCACATCATCTGGCCTTGTTTCTTAAATATTTTAATTAAGTAGTTTACATCTTTATTAGCTAAATCATATATTTTATTAATACCAAGTTCTTTTAATTTAACACTAGTCCTTTTACCTACCATAAATAAATCTTCAATATCTAAATTCCATAACTTCTCTTTTATTTCATAATCAAATAAAGTATGTACTTTGTCTGGTTTTAGAAAATCAGAAGCCATTTTAGCACACAATTTATTGTTACCAATACCAACATTAACTGTAAATCCCATTGTATTTTTTATATAATTCTTTAACCGATAAGCAAATTTAACAACATCACCATATAAATTAACAAAACCACTATAATCTATAAAACATTCATCTATTGAATATCTTTCTACTAAGTCAAAATGTTGACAAAAAAAGTTATATAACATATCAGAATATTTTTTATATACAGCATAATTAGGTGGATAAACTTCTAAACAACGACATTTTTTCCGCGCTACAAACAAGCTATCAGCAGTTTTTATCCCCAATTTTTTACATTTATCACTTTTAGCTAGAACAATACCTCTTCTTTCTTTTTCTTCTCCTGCTATTACTGAATAAGTATTTCTAATATCCTTTTTAAAGCCATTATTCAACATTTCTGTAGCACTCCAAGATAAAAAGGCATTATTTACATCAACATGCAATATCAATCTTTCCATTTAACCTCCTTGCAAACTATAGTTCGCATGTTTTGTTTTAAAAATATCATAATTAAATTATGATATTTTTATATTCTATAACAAAGCATCTTTAAATAATTGAAGTACGGCAGTATATTCAGCTTGATCTTCTATATCTAAAAGATAAACATCTCCATCAACTATAATTTCTTTAGCAATTAAATAAGTATCTTTAACATTTTCTTCAGCATCCACTTCAATTAAATAACAATATCTACTATTATTATAATTAACTATTTCCGTAATAACATAAGATTTATTATCATTTAAATCAACTATTTGTCCAACAGCTATTACTATAGCATCTTTTTCCACTAACGTCCCCTTCTTTCACTCTTGCTTTGACTATCATTAGAACTTTTTCTGCCCTTACTATTACCCAGCAAATGCAATACACCTGCTTTAATAGCCTTTGCAACAGTAGTTAGTTTCTTAGGTTTTTTTGACTTCAATACTTGCTTAACTTTTTTATCTATAATTTTATCATCTTTTGGTTTTTCTGAAGAAAAACTTGCTGATTCATTAGATTGAAAATGCGAATTTTTTTCTTTTTCTTCTATATTTTTTGAAAAGTTTCTAAAACGCAACTTATAGCCACATTTTTTAGCTCCATTCCATAAATAAGAAGGCAAGGAAGATAATACCTCGGAAAAATTATTTTGAGGTGTTTTAATACGAGTACCTATCTTTACATCAGGTAAATAAAAGTGGTCATTGGTAAGTTTTTCAAATTTTTCTTGCCATTTAACAAACTTTTCTGCTTCTTCACGAGAATTAATACTAATTTTATTATTTTCCGTTACAAATTGTATCTCATTAAATTCCTTAATAACATTTTCAATCGTAACAACATTTTCAACATCTTTTAAATAATCAAAGATAATCCACTTCATATCTTCAGATGGCAAAGGAAAATCAATTATTGTTAATTCTGATATTTTCTTATCTTCTTTAAATTTCTTTGAAGTAAGCGAAAATTGATTTTTAACAACATCATCTAACAAACTTACATAATTTATTTTTTCAATTGCTGCTTTTTCTTCATCTGTAGATTTCTCACTATTAGCATAATTAGCAATAGCTTGAGAAACAGTCACCTTTGAAAGATCTTTTTCATCAACAGATTTTAACTGATAACTTAAAATATTTTCAACTAAATTCGCCGTTGGATTAACTACTTCATCACCAAAAGATAATTTACCATAGGCAGACATAAAATCCATAATACTATGGAGCCAATCTAAAACACTTTCAACCTCAGCTTTATTTATGTTTTCTTTTCCATCTTTTACCGATTCAACACGATTATAAAAATCTAAAAATTCTTCATAAATAGAATCTTTTGTAAAGTTTAGTTCTTTACAACACACTTGATTAATATTTGAATACCACTTACGTTCATCAGGTGTAATTTCTAACATTGAACTATCTTCACCTTTAGTAGAACTTTCATGCAAAAGTTTAAAAGCCTTATTAAAATCTCCAAGTTCAACCAACAATTTGTCAGCTTCACTCTGTGACAACATCTGACCATCCATATTTACTGGAGCATCATCAGACAAACTAGTTTCAGAATTAACTTCAGCTTTTATCTGATAAATCGACTGTTTAGCATCATCTATTTTATAAATAGTAGAATCCAATAAGTCACGTATATATTCTTTATTTTTTTTACTAATACCAGTTCCTAATTGATTAATGTTTTCATAATACACATTTAACTCATTTTCTAATTTTTTTAAAAAAGCATCAACTTGTTTTCCTATCCTTTTAATATTACTATTATCATAATTTGAATTTTTTAAATCAGAAATAAACTTATCATAATTAGTAATAGAACCTCGCATTTGCTCGGCAAATTCTTTAACTGATGGATCATTACTTTCTAGCAATACTTCTATATTGTCCATATCTATATTAGATAAAATTTCCAACATAGAATTTACAAAATAAGTAAAATTTGCAACTTCTATGTCTTTTTTCGAATCATACATCACAATTCCTCCTTTAAATGACTACATTATACAACAAAAACGGCTAAAATGCAAATTTTATATGACAATCGCATACAAAATAAACTATTTAACTTACATTTCAAGAAAAGAAAAAAGAAGTAGAATCACTTCCTAATTTCTATCACGTGCCATCAAAAACAAACGTAATAATTCTAATAACGTTGAAGCAAGAGATGCAACATAAGTAGATGCGGCAGCATTTAACATACTTTTACAACCTAATGATTCACTTTCATCAAGTATCTTTAAACTATCTAAGTTTTCTTTTGCTTTATTAGAAGCATTAAATTCAACTGGTAATGTAATAAGTTGAAACACTAACATAGCAACTAACAAACCAATACCAACATAAACTAAATCTAACATACTAAAAATAAAGCCAATTACTACAACAATATAACCTATTTTAGAACAAAAGTTAACAACTGGAACAATTAAAGAACGTATTTTCATAAAGCCATAACCTTCTTTATCTTGTATAGCATGCCCAACTTCATGAGCTGCAACAGCATTAGATGCTATAGTAGTTCCATTAAATATCTCAGTAGATAATTTAATAACTTTTCTCGTTGGATCATAATGATCAGTTAAGTTACCTTTTGTTTCTACAACATGTACATCTTTTAAACCGTTTTTATCTAATATCATTCTCGCTACTTCAAAGCCTGTTAAACCTTTTTTTGTTTTAATAGTTTTATATTTTTTATAACTAGACATTACATATAACTGAGCTATCATAGTTATAAAAAAGGCCAATAATGATAATATTATACTAGTCCATGACATATATCCATACATTTGTTATACCTCCTTTAAATAATCTTTTAATCGATCAATAACTTTATCTTTACCAAGTAAATACAAAGTTTCAACCAATTCTGGTCCATGCATTAAACCACTAGCAACTACTCTAATAGGCATATAAAGCATTTTACCTTTTATACCATTATTTATTTTTATATCATTTATCATTTTATTAATACTTTCAATAGAAAAATCAGACATATCAATAATATAATTATAATAAACACTTAATACTTTTTTTACTTCATTATCTTGTAAAAATTTTAAACATTCATCATTATATACTACATTCTTTTCAAAAAACAAAGATGAAAGTTTAACAATTTCTTTACCATACTTTAATTCTAGTTGATATAACTTAATTAATCTATCGAGCCATATTTCATCTATATTAGAAATATCATAAGCATTAGATAAATGTTTTATAGTTAAATCTCTTAATTCATTTATTTGTAATTTTTTTATATAATGAGCATTAACCCATTGTAACTTCTTTACATCATATGTTGCTGGGGCTTTGCTTATTCTTTTAACATCAAATACATCTATAAGCTCATCCATAGTAAATATTTCTTTATTATCAGCACTAGACCATCCTAATAGCGCCAAATAATTAACTATTGCCTCTGATAAGTAGCCCTCATTATATAAATCCATAAAAGAAGCATCACCATTTCTTTTGCTTAATTTTTGACCATCTTCTCCTAATACCAATGGTAAATGAATATATTTCGGGCGAGGAAAGCCAAAGGCATCATACAATAAATTATATTTTGCTGTAGACATTAAATATTCATTACCTCTAACCACTGTCGTAATACCCATTAAATGATCATCAATTACATTAGCAAAATTATAAGTAGGATAACCATCAGACTTTAACAAAATTTGATCTTCTAAGACTCTATTTTCTACTTCTATCTTACCATATACTAAATCTTCATATACAGATATACCATCTTTTTTAATTTTTTGCCTAATAACATATTTATCACCTCTAGCAAGACGCATCTTTATCTCTTCTTCGCTTAACTTAAAACATCTACCATCATAAATAAAAGCTGAAGAATTATTACGCGAAGCCTCTCTTTGTTCCTCTAATTCAGCTTCACTACAAAAGCAATAATACGCCTCTTTTTTAGCAACTAAATCAATCGCATACTTTCGATATATATCAAGTCTTTCACTTTGAATATAAGGGCCGACCACTCCTGGTTGTTTAAAAGATTCATCAACAGTCATTGAACACAAATCTAATGTTTTAAAAATTAAATCTACTGCCTTTTCAACTTTTCTTGCAACATCTGTATCTTCAATTCTAACAATAAAATCTCCCTTATTATGTTTACAATATAAATAACCAAAAATAGCAGTTCGTAAATTACCTATATGCATAAATCCAGTCGGACTTGGTGCAAATCGCATTCTTTCTTTCATTTATAACCATCTCCTCATGTACTTGGTTAATAACATTCTACCACAAAATTATAAAAAAAAAAAGGAAAATATCTTTCCAATTTTACTTACTACTAGCAACTACTGCAGTAGCTTTTACGTTGACAGCTTGTAAACCTTTAGGAGTTTCAATCAAATCAAAACTTACTAATTGTCCTTCAGACAAAGTTTTATAACCATCTTGACGTATTGCTGAATAATGAACAAAAATATCTTCACCTGTTGAATAATCGATAAAGCCATAACCTTTTTCATTATTAAACCATTTTACTTTACCATTCATTTCACACCTCACCTTCCTATACTTCCTACAATTAAATTATAGTAAAAAATAGTAGATAACACAAGATTAAACAAATAGACAAAATACTACAATAATTCCCACAACAAGATACATTTTACTAAAAAGAATAATAAAAGATTTTAAAAAAATATAAAAGTAATAAAAAATGCTATTAAAGAAAAACAGGTTTAATAACCCATTTTCATAATATCTAATATTCTATTTAAATCAGCATTATTTTCAAAATATATTAACATCTTTTTATTATTAATTCTAACTTTAGTACCAAGTGTTTCTGATAACGAATTTTCTAAATAGCTATACTCATTACTTTTTTCTTTTCTTGGCATAGGAATCTTTTTCTTAACATCCTCAGATGTAGATATCCTTTCTAATTCTCTAACACTTAAGTTATTATCAATAACTAACTTAGCCATTTCTTCAATCTTTTTATCTTCATCAATCTTACTCAATACTCGCGCATGTCCCATAGATAATTCGTTGCCTAAAACCATATTTTGAACCTTATCAGGCAATCTAAGCAAACCTAAAGTATTAGTAACATGACTTCTACTTTTACCTAATTTAACAGCCAAATCCTCTTGTCTTATATGTAAGCTATCAATTATTCCCTTATAAGCCCAAGCAAGTTCAATAGATGACAAATTCTCTCTTTGAATATTTTCCAACAAAGCAATTTCACGCATTTCATCATCAGTAAAATCTCTTACTATGGCTGGAATAGTCGTTAAACCAGCTAATTTAGAAGCTTTAACACGTCTTTCACCAGCAACTATATAATAACCCTTTACATTCTTTTTAACAATAATAGGTTGAAAAACACCATAACTCTTAATAGATTCAGCTAATTCATTTAAAGCATCCATATCAAAGTTTTTTCGTGGTTGATAAGGATTACTCATAACCTCAGATAATTTTATTTCTTTAATATCTTTTTCAGTAGCAGATTCAACAATATTAGTTTCAAAAGCATCAAAATCTAAACCATCATTACCAAATAATTGCTCTAACCCTCTACCTAACGCTTTCTTTTTTTGTTCCATTTCTCTTAATAACCTCCTTAGCTAAATTAAAGTATGCCAAAGTTCCCTTACATGTTGGATCATAAGCAATAATAGGCTTTCCGTGAGAAGGAGCCTCAGATAATCTCACCATTCTCGGGATAATAGTATCGTATACTCTTTCTTTAAAAAAACTTCTAATATTCTCTACAACTTCAAATCCTAAATTAGTTCTTGAATCAAGCATTGTTAATAAAACACCTTCAATATCTAATTCTGGATTCAACTTCTTTTGAGCTAACATTATAGAGTTTATTAGTTGCATTATTCCCTCTAAAGCAAAAAATTCACATTGTACTGGTATTATAACAGAATCACTAGCAGTTAAAGCATTAGTAGTCAAAATACCTAAAGACGGAGGACAATCAATTATTATAAAGTCATAATTATCCTTAATAGAAGATAACGCTACCTTTAGTTGAATAGTTTTATCAAACTTTTCACCATTAGTTTTAGCTTCTCTTTCTTTATCTAACAATTCAATATCTAAACCAGCTAAATTAATATATGCAGGTATTACATCTAAATTATTAAACTTAGTTTTCATTATTGACTTATTAATTACCTCTTTACCAGCTAACACTTCATATATACTTATCTTTATATCTCCTTTATTAATACCCACTCCAGTAGTCGCATTACCTTGAGGATCTAAGTCAATTAGCAATACTTTCTTCTTTAAAACACCTAATGAAGCAGCTAAATTAATACTAGTAGTTGTCTTACCTACACCACCTTTTTGATTAACCATTGCTATAACTTTTCCCATTTATACCACCTCTATCACAATAACAATTGTAACAAACATTTATCAATTAAGCAATAGCAATTTTATTATTTATTTTAAAATAAAAAGAGTAATATTTCCCCATTAATAAATGATGTATTTCTCTTCTTTTATATTATCATTACTTAAAAAAAGTAAACTTTTTTATTTATATAAATAACAACTAAATAATAACTTATTAATACAATGGATATCTTTTATTTATTATTGATAATATTAAATAACTTTGATAAAATAGGTAAACAAGGAGGGCATAATGAATAAAAAAATAGCAATATTTACTGACCCACATGCATTATATGAACCAACTTTAGCAGTTTTAAATGACATGGAAGCAAAACATATTAAGGAAATATATTGTTTAGGAGATACTATAACTGTTGGGCCATCACCAAAAGAAACAATAGAATTGTTACAAGAATATAATGTTATATTAATTGCTGGGAATTCTGAAGAATATTATAAAATAGGTTTAAAACCATATAGTTTATATTTTAATGAAGATAAAATAAGAAGTTATTTATGGAGTATAAGTCAATTAGATAGAAGAAATTTACAATACATTGAAGATACAGAATCATCTATCGATGTAGCACTTGGTAATAAAGCAATTGGCTTGTGTCATTTTGCCAATGATATAAGATTTGATTTTGGGAAAGACCGATCTGTATTTGAATATATTCGTAAACAAATACTTGGTATGCCTAACTCATATCAACAATTTTTACAAACTAATAGTAAAGAACAATTAAAAAAAATGAGGAAAATACTAAAATTGTATCAATGTGATAAATATTTAAGAGGATATAGTAGCGCTTTAGCTAAACCACTATTTGCTGGAAAACAAATATATGAATATGATACAATTATTCAAGGTCATACACATTTTAAGTTTTATGATAAAACTCCAACTACTAATATTTATACAATAAGAGCAGTTGGTATGGGATATGGGCAAGATAATATAAATAAAGCCTCCTATATAATTTTAACAGAATTATCTAACGGATTTAACTATGAAGAAATATTAGTTGAATACGACCGAGAACAAATGATATATAACATATTAAATAGTTCTATTCCAAGCAATAAACCAGCTAAAATATTTACTAGAACAAAAATATAAACAATAGTATAATACGTACTATTAGAAAGGAAAAAGTAATGAATATACCAAAGAATATTAATCAATACTACAACATCAACAAGAAAGAAGCAATTGTTGTCGGTGTAAGTTCTGGACCAGATTCCATGGCTTTGTTGCACTACCTACAAAATAATATATCAAATACACTAATATGTTGTCATATTAACCATAATAAAAGAAAAGAAAGTGTAAAAGAAGAAAATTATTTAAAACAATATTGTAAAAAACATAATATTATTTTTGAAACAACCACTATTACATCATATACAAAAGATAATTTTCAAAATCAAGCAAGAAACAAAAGATATAAGTTTTATCAAGAAACTTTAAATAAATACAAATCAACTTCTTTATTTTTAGCCCACCATTCCGATGATTTAATGGAAACAATTATTATTAAAATACTTAGAGGTTCAAATATACAAGGATATGCTGGATTTAAAGAAATAACTAATATGTATAATAAATATAATATATATCGACCATTTATTAATATTACCAAAGAAGATATTATTAAATACAATAAAAAACATAATATAACTTACTTTAACGATAATAGTAATAACGAAGATATATATATAAGAAATAAAATAAGACATAATATAATTACCTTACTAAAAGAAGAAAATAAAAACATTCACAAAAAGTTTATACAATTTTCTAATTTATTAATTGAATATGATCAATACATAACTAAAGAAGTAGAAAATATTATACCAAGTGTTTATATAAATAATAAATTAGATTTAAAAGAATTTAATAAATTACCTAAATTAATACAAACTAATATTTTATACTATATACTATATAGTCACTTTCAAAATATTAGTTTTAACCAAAAACATATCAACAATATATTTTCTATAATTAATAACAATAAACCTAACTTAGTTATAAATTTACCCAATAAAATAATTATTAAAAAAGAATATAATAATTTAATAATTACACAAAATACAAAAAAGAATCTAAATAACAGTTATAAAATAGAATTTAAAAATAATATCAAAATCAATAATCATTATATAGAAAAGATTAAAGAAATAGACAAAAATGATAATAGCATTTGTAAGTTAAATTCAAATAATATAAAGCTTCCACTTTATATAAGAAACAAAAATAGTAAAGATTATATAGAGTTGAGAAATACAAATGGAAAAAGTAAAATTAAAAATATTTTTATAGATAGTAAAGTACCATTAGAAAAAAGAGATAATTATCCTTTATTAGTAGATGCAACAGATAAAATATTATGGATACCAAAGCTTAAAAAATCTAAATTTTGTTCTAAAAATAATGAATTTTATGATATAATACTTAAGTACTGTGAAAAGGAGGAAATATAGTGAAAAGAAAAACAGTAAAAAAAGGAATATTACCATATACAATTTTACTAGTTTTTATAATAGTATGTCTTATCGTTGTTAATACTTTAAATACTAAAGTTAACAATTTAACATATGAAGAGTTTAAGTCAAGTTTAGAAAATAATGAAATTGAAGAATTGACATTAACACCTAAAACTAGAACTAATGTATATGAAGTCATAGGTAAATTAAATAGTTATGAAGAAAATGAGAGCTTTATTATTAATTTGCCTACATCAGATACTATGATTAATGAAATATTTACATCACAAGACACTAATAATTTTAAATTAACTATTAAGACAGACCCAGAAGCATCTTCTTGGTTATCAATAGTATCTAATGTATTACCACTTGTCATTTTAGTAGGGGCAACATTTTACCTATTTACAAGACAAATGAGTGGCTCATCGAAGTCTATGGATTTTGGAAAAAGCAAAGCCAAATTACTCGATGAAGGACCTAAGACAACATTTGCGGATGTTGCAGGATTAACTGAAGAAAAAGAAGAGGTTCAAGAATTAATCGATTTTTTAAAGAATCCTAAAAAATTTCAAAGTATGGGAGCCCGAATTCCTAAAGGTGTTCTTCTAGTTGGACCACCAGGAACTGGGAAAACATTACTTGCAAGAGCAGTAGCTGGTGAAGCAAAAGTACCATTTTATTATATAAGTGGTTCCGATTTTGTTGAGTTATTTGTTGGTATAGGTGCATCACGTGTAAGAGATATGTTTAAGCAAGCCAAATACAATGCACCATGTTTAATATTTATTGATGAAATAGACGCTGTAGGGCGACAAAGAGGTACTGGCTTAGGTGGCGGACATGATGAAAGAGAACAAACGTTAAATCAGTTATTAACAGAAATGGATGGTTTTGGCGCTAATGAGGGAATAATTATTATAGCCGCAACTAATCGACCTGATGTCCTTGATCCAGCATTATTAAGACCTGGTAGATTTGATAGACAAGTTACAGTAAATTTACCTGACAAAAAAGGTAGAGAAGAAATATTAAAAGTACACGCTAAAAATAAAATTTTATCAAAAGGAGTTACACTTAAAAACTTAGCTCAAAGAACACCAGGATTTAGTGGCGCTGATTTAGAAAATTTACTTAATGAAGCAGCACTACTAACTGTTAGAAGAAACAAAAAAGCTATTACTATGAGTGAAATTGATGAAGCAACTGACAGAGTATTAATGGGACCAGCAAAAATTACTAAGAAATATACTGATAAAGAAAAGAAAATGGTCGCATTTCACGAAGCTGGACATGTCGTTTTAGGTTTAAAATTAGATGATGCTAATGACGTTCAAAAAGTAACCATTATTCCTAGAAGTAATGCTGGTGGATATGCCATGATGATCCCACGTGAAGAAACATTTACATCAACTCAAAAAGAGCTTGAAGAAAGAATATCTGGACTACTTGGCGGACGAGTTGCTGAAGAGTTAATATTCAATGAAATAACAACTGGCGCACAAAACGATATTGAAAAAGCAACAAAAATTGCAAGAAGTATGGTTACAGAATACGGAATGAGTTCGCTTGGACCAATACAACTAGAAGAAAAAACAGGGGGAATATTCTTGGGAAGAGACTACAATAAAAATAGAAATATTTCTGATATAGTTGCACATGAAATAGACGAAGAAATGAGAAAAATAATCAATAACTGCTATGAAAAAACAAGGAAAATCATTAAAGATAATAAATCATTATTAGAATTAATTGCCAACAATTTACTTGAACACGAAACATTAACTAAAGAACAAATTGATTATTTAGTTGAACATAAAAAAATGCCTATCGAAGAAGAAGACCTAAAAATTTAGGCCTTCTTTTTTATTCAACATTTTCTTCATCCTCAGGAATTCTAATAATTAGTTCCCCGTCCTTCGAATATAAATACTTTTCTCTTGCATATTTAGCAACATAAGAGGGATCTTCTAACTTTTGAATATCTGTTTTCAATATTTCTTCCTCTTTTTCCAACTGAACAATTTTCGAATTTAAGCTTTCTTTTTCTTTGATCAACGATTTAATCGAACTCAAATAACCAAACAAGTTATAAAGTAAAGTTAAAGATATAGCACCAAATACAAATAAAAACATAAAAATACGAACACCTGACTTAACCTTACGTTTTTTCTTTTTAGCCACTATCATCACCTCACAATTATCGTCAAACAATTATAGCATTATCATGAAAAAATGTAAATAAAAAAACAAAAATAGACAAAACTTTACTTCTTCTTTACATATTTTTTTAAAAATTTATTCCATATTTTTTTACTAAGAATATAACCTAATATCACATTTAAAAAGAAGTAATTATGAATAATACCATCATTGATATTAATTAATATTAAAAAATTTAAAATAAAAATCATGTGATATTAATTAATATTAAAAAATATAGTAAAGATAAGTCAAGTACAAATAAAAATGAAACAATAACTTTTACGAAAAGTCTAATATCATAAATAAATTTATAATTTAATTCAACCAATATATTTATAAATACTCCATATATAAAAGCAAATATTAAAGCATTAATTTGCTCACTCAGTTGCATCATTTAAATAATCTCGTAAATAAAGAATTATCTTTATTCTTTTTACCATCATTATCCATATAACATACATCGTCTATTTTTCCTTTTATAGAAACATTACCTTGATAGGTATCTAACTTAATTATTTCTAAACTCTCTCCCTTAATAATTAAAAAGCCTAAAGTTGTATCCATTAAAAACTCAGTTTCATCAAAACTTTCAATTTTTTTAACACCTGATACAATAACACTCTTTCTTTCAGTTAAAGTAATACCATGATTAAAACCATTATCAATTTCTACTATTTTATCCACAATACCTCCTCCTTTTAACACATAATATGCATAAAACATCAGAAATATAAAAATATAAACAAAACAAAATTCTACAAAAAAAAACACTAATTAGTGTTTTATTCAGCAGTTTCGTAAGCTTCCAATATTTCTTTTTCAAACATTTGGCGAACTTCAGAATTAATAGGATGAGCTATATCTCTATAACCACCTGTAGATGTTTGTCTACTTGGCATAGCAATAAATAAGCCTTTATCTCCCCCGATAATACGAATATCGTGAACGGCAAAACAATCATCTAGCAATACAGACGCAATACCTTTCAAACGAGAGTTTTCCTTTTCAATTTTTTTGACTGTTACTGAAGTAATTTTCATCCTTCTTCAACTCCTTCTGGAAAATAGTAAATTCTCCAATATAATTGTATATTAAATATTGATAAAAATCAACATTTTTTAATTATTTTATTAACTTTTCTTTTTATGTGAAAAATTTAATTGAACCGTATTAGTTAAAATGTCAGAATAACAAAAACTCTTAACTTCGCTATTTCCCACTTTTACTATAAAAATAGCATTATACATTTCTGTTATTTTACCCTCAAATTCTTCTTTCTTATTTCTACTTCCCTTACATGTTACTTTTACATCATCACCTATTTTTTTCTTTATTTCCGTTTTTATTTTTTCAATAGTCATTTTATCTCCTATCTAGGAAAACCTACATACATAGTTCCCTTAGTTATTATCCCTCCCATCCCAGATACTCCATATTTAGTACGTTCTAAAATATTAAGTAAATCAATATTGTCATTTCTATCAGCAAAAGCTAATGATGCGGCAATAATAGCTGGATCTAACGCATGAATATTTATTCTTTTTGGACTAGAAGCAAAGTTAGCACCTGCTTTAATTAAATCTTCGTAATTAGACTGACAGGCACCAGCAACAATAATTAATTTCTCATGCGATTTTTCATACCTCCTTGCTTCTCGTACAGCTTCAACAAAATTAGAGGTATTTTTATAATTATCACCTCTTTTACGATAAAAAGCATCATGACCAGTAATTACCAAAATATCAGGGTTATACTTTTTTAAATAATCTAATATATTACTACTCATATCTTCTTCTTCTAAATAAAAACCATAACTTTTAACTTTATTTTTATTATAATAATTAATACATCTCTCTAAATATTCGTTGTCACCGTCTAAATGCAAAATACGCCCAGGTAGATAAAAATAATCATTTCTATCTAATGTACCAATTTCATTAACTACAGGAATATCTTCATCATTTTCTTTATCAGATGAAACAAATTTAACTAAGTCATCTAATGGACTATCAGCAACTAATCTAACATCAATCCCCTTTAATAAAACTACATTATTATCAATATTAACAATTCTAAACACAACATCATTATTATAAGAATTTCTAGTTACTAAATCACCTATCTCTAACATATCTATCACCCATTTCAAGTATATGAATAAAATAAAAAGAATAATACTATTTTTATATCAACATATAGTAACTATAAAAAGAATCTTTTATTTTATAAAAGATTCTTCTTCTTTAATATAACAATTTTTACTAATGATTAAATAAAAATTTACTTATTTCAACAAAATCATCAATAGTTAAATTTTCTGCCCTAACGCTTAAATCTTTACCAAGTTTATTTAATATAATTGCCATTAAATTTAAGTCATAACTATCTAAATTATTCTTTAAAGTCTTTCTTTTTTGTCTAAAACTATCACGTACTAATTTTAAAAATATTGCTTCTTCGTCTTTCGATAATTTTCTAATTTTTTTATTCATAGATATAACAACACTATCAACGTTAGGTATAGGTTTAAAACAAGTTCTTTTTACAACAAATAGTTTATTAATATTATAATAATAATTTAGGCACACAGTTAAAGAATTGTAATTTTTTGTTCCAACATTGGCAGTAATTCTATTTCCTACTTCCAGTTGCATCATTAAAAGAAATTTGTCAGGAAAAATATTATTTTCAATAAATTTATTAATAATAGCTGTAGTTATATAATAAGGTAAATTAGATACAACAACTAATTTTGACAAATTACAATTTTCTATTATTGTAGAAATATCTGCTTTTAAAAAGTCTTGCATTATCAAATTCACATTACTATAACAAGCTAATCTTTTTTTTAAAGTACTTTCTAATCTTCCATCTATTTCAAAACATATTAATTTTTTACAAATACTAGCAAGATTACAAGTTAAATTACCGCTACCAGCACCTATTTCAATAACTAATGTATCTTCATCTACTACAATATTACTCATTATTTTATCAATAATATTATTATCAATTAAAAAATTTTGGCCCAAAGATTTTTTAAATTTAAATCCATCCATAACATCACCCACATATAAAACATTTAAAAAGAGTTATTACTAACTCTTAATAGCCACTTCTTTTTAATACAAAAGTAGTATTCTTACTTGTTGCACCACCTACCCTTGCAGCACTCTCACTAGCAAAGGCTAAATCTACCCAAACATTACCATTATTCCAAGCATTAATCATACTACCACCTGTATCTAATACAATACCATAAAAAGGTTCTAGTATTCCATTATCAACATAAACTATTGAACCACATGGAAATAAGCTTCTTGCTGCTGATAAAATTCTTACACTACCATAAGTCGCATCATTATAATAAATACCATTAGTATGAAGATTATGACCTCCACATGCCAATCCACCAGTATTACCACAACCTGCACAATCAGGACCATAACCAGTTAATTTACCAGTATAAGTTCCTAAACTATCACTTGTCGTTGCAGCAGGAACATTATCGTTTTGTTTAATAACAGCAGCACTTTCTTGTTGTTTTCTTATTTCTTCTTGTTTCTTTAGTTCTTCTTGTCTTTTTCTTTCCTCTTCTGCTAATCTTGCCTTTTCTTCCTCTTCAGCTTTTAAGCGTGCTTCTTCAGCAAGCATAGCAGCTTCCATTTCTTTTATTGTTTCAGCTAACTCAGATGTTTGCCGATAGTCAGTATTACTAACTACAGCAACTTCGTTCATATCTAAATTCTTTGGAAGAGTAACAACAACAAATATTGCAACAAACAACATTTGAATACCAATTACTCCTACCTTAGAAATTCTTTTTAACATTCTTTCACCTCTAATTTTTTTCCCTGAGTAAATAAATTTTACCACAATAAAAACTAAAAGTCAAATAGCTGATAAACATTACTAGTAGTAATATTTTCCACCTCTTTTGAAGATACACCCTTAATTTCAGCTATCTTATTACATATTTCTCTTATATAACAAGGTTCATTTTTTTTATTTCTAAAAGGATCTGGTGTTAAATAAGGACTATCAGTTTCTAATACTATCCACTTTAAATCTACATTTTTAACTACCTCACATAATTTTTTGGCATTTCTAAATGTTATTATACCCCCTACACCCAAATATATTCCTAATTGATTAAATTTATGTGCCATCTCTACACTACCACTATAACAATGTAAAATACCCTTATTACCTTTCTCTTTTAATATATCATATGTATCTTTAATCGCATCTCTACTATGAATAATAACAGGTTTATTATATTTTAAAGCAATATCTAATTGTTTTTTAAAAAGATTTATTTGTTTTTGTTTATCCTTAATATCATAATAATAATCTAAACCAATTTCACCTATTCCTAATATTTTTTTACAATTAATATTATCTTCTAACCATTTTAAATCTTCATTCAAAGCATCAGAGATATAATTAGGATAAAAACCTAAAGTCCCGTGAACATTATCATATTTTGTAACTAATTCCAACACCTCTTTATTACTAATCATATCATAACCATTTACAATTATTATATTCACATCTTTTTTTAATGACCGTTTTATAACATCAGAAATATCATTATAATACTCTTTAAATAAATGACAATGTGTATCTACCATAACTTCCTCCAAAATAAAATTATACTAATAATAGTATAATTAAGATTTAATATTTAATAATTTAATATATATAAGTAACACTATACAAAAATAAATTAAATCTATAAAACTAAAATTTACTACTAAAGAAATACTTAAAACTACCAACAGCATTAATACAAAACAAAACTTACGTATTGCTCCAATTAATGTAATAAGCAATTTTATCTGCCTCCTTTAAATACAAATATAGATTAACATATAAAAAAAAGAATGTAAATTATTTTACAAACTTTCACAAAAGTTTACATCTATTCGACAAAATATTTAGACAATAAATTAGCTAAAACTACAGCCATTTTTTCTTCATACTCCAATAATTGACCTTCCGTACAAATAATTATAACTCCACCAATACAATCACTATTTGAAATAATTGAAGAAAAAGAATATACACAAAATTCATCTACATCATCGACAAAATTCATTGTCTTTTTTTGTCTTTCAACAAAACTATCACGTCTTTCAATCGAACGTTCGACAAATTCGGTTATAGTCTTATCAATATATTTAGTTTTAAGACTACCACTAGCTGCAATCACCTTATCTCTATCAGTAACGATAACATTGTGTTTAATTGTTTTCTGGATGGCATCTGCATATTTTGTAGCAATAGTTTCCATACTTTCAATAGCAGAATATTTTTTTAATATCAAATTTTCCTCATCAACCATTATTTCTAAACTATCGCCATTTTTTATTCGTAAATTTTTTCTAATTTCTTTAGGAATTACAATTCTTCCTAAATCATCAATTCTTCTAATAACTCCAGTAGTTTTCATTATTCATATTACCTCTTTCTAACATTATTGTGAGAAAATTAGGTATTTTTATACAAAAAGTTACTCTTTTTTTAACTATTTACCAATTCTTTAACCAACTCTAATAATTTAGTTAAATATATTAAAAAATGTTCTTCTAAACCTTTCAATTTTAAATTAATAACTATTTCTTCGTCATGATAACTAAAGTTAAACTTTTTACAAATATCATAGGCACTGTTAAACAACTTATTCACTTCTATTTTTGAACTAATTTCTTTTGGTAAATAAATATCAATAATATCTTTAGTTTGTTTTACTTTTTTTATTTTTAATAACCTAGCAATTTTTTCAAACCATTCTTCATATAAATAAATTTCTAAATTATTATTTATTTTACCAAATCTATCTTCAAATTTAAGTTTAACCTCTTTTAATTTTTCATAACTATCTATTTCATTAATCATCTTATTAACTTCTATTTTTAAATCATCATCTAATAAATATTCCTCACCTATATGTGTATCTACAGTAATTAAAGCCGTATTGTCAGTATCCACTTCTTTTTCTTTTTCACCCTTTAATTTCAAAACTGCATCATTTACCATTTTTAAATATAATTCCATACCAACGGTATTGATAAATCCTGATTGCTCACTTCCTATTATGTCTCCAGCCCCTCTAATAGATAAATCACGCATTGCAATACGAAAACCGCTACCAAGTTCAGTAAATTCTTTAATAGTATTTAACCTCTTCACTGCTAAATCATTTAATACTTTATGTTTATCATACATTAAATAAGCATAACCTATTCTTTCACTTCTTCCAATTCTTCCTCTAATTTGATACAACTGACTAAGACCAAATCTATCCGCATCTATAATAATTAAAGTATTAACATTAGGTATATCAATTCCTGTTTCAATAATAGTCGTACATACTAAAACATTAAACTTATTATTTATAAAATTCATCATCTTATCTTCTAACATAATTTTAGTCATACGACCATGAGCAAAATCAATCTTAGCATCTGGTACTAATTTCATTATTTCGTCAACTTTTTCCTCAATATTCTCTACCCTATTGTATAAAACAAAACATTGCCCACCTCTAGCTAATTCTTTATAAATAGCATCCTTAATAACTTTTTCGTTAAACGGTAATACATACGTTTGAATTGGATATCTATTTACTGGAGGTGTTTCAATTAAAGCAAGTTCCCTAATTCCTGTAACTGACATCTGCAAAGTTCTTGGTATTGGTGTTGCACTTAAAGTAAGTACATCTACATTACTTTTATACTCTTTTATTCTTTCCTTATGAGTAACACCAAAACGTTGTTCTTCATCAATTACTAATAAACCTAAATCCTTAAAAACTATATCTTTGCTCAATATCCGATGAGTTCCAAATAAAATATCTACTTTTCCTTCTTTTAATTTACTTATAATAACTTTTTGGTCTTTAGGAGCAACAAAACGATTTAACAATCCAATTTCAATACCATAATTAGCAAATCTCTTTAATGCTGATTTATATTGTTGACTTGCCAAAATAGTCGTTGGACACAAATAAGCAACTTGTTTGCCATCATTAACTGCTTTAAATATTGCCCGAAAAGCCACCTCTGTTTTTCCATAACCAACATCACCACACAAAAGCATATCCATAGGTCGTTGTTTTTCCATCGATCTCTTTATCTTTTCAATTGCTAAGGCTTGATCTTTGGTATCAGTAAATTCAAATTCATTTTCAAATATCAATTGGGTTTCATCATCTTTACTAAAAGCAAAGCCATTTAAAGCCTCTCTTTGGGCAGAAATTTCTAATATTTTCGTAGCAATATCATTAATCTTATTTCTCACTTTTTCTTTTTTCTTTTTCCAGCTATCACTACCCAATTTATCAATTCTTGGAACTATTCCTTCTTTAGAAGCATACTTACTAATTGAATCAATTTTTTCAACTGGTATATATAAACAATCATTTTCCAAGTATAATAACTTTATATAATCTTTTTTACAGCCATCCTTAACTAAAGTAACAATACCATCATATATTCCAATTCCATTAGTAGAGTGAACTATATAATCACCTTTTTCAATATTTTTTACATCTTTAATTCTTGAACCAGACTTAAACTTAGAAACATATCTATGTTTTTGTTTAGTATAAAATAAATCATTATTACTAATAACAACTAAATTATCTATAATATATCCATTACTAATTTTTTTTATAACTATGTTAATTTCATTATCTACAATTTTGTCTAAAGTAGTAAATATTAAATCATTACGTTCTAAATAATTAGTTATTCGTTGACTAACACTACTATTATCAAAACATAAAATAACCGTCTTACCTTGTTTTTTATATAAATCAAGCTTTGTATTTAATTCACTTAAATTACCATGAAAATTTTCTATAGATTTACTTTGATAAGTTTCATAAACTATTTCATTATCTTTTAAACATATATTATCAACCCCCATTAAATAAAATTCTTTAGTAAAATTAATTTTATCTAATTCAAACATATAATTAGTATTATATTTATCCTTATTTTTACTTTTATATTCCAATATTTCATCACATAAAAAACTATAACCATTTAATATTTGATTATAATCAACATAAAAACATACAGAAGAATCTATATAATTAAATATACCATTTACATTATCAGAAAAAACTGGTAAATACTTCTGTTTCATATCCTCTTCTTCTACTATTTTATCAATTATAAATTCTGTTACTGGTAAAATATCAATATTATCTATTTCACTAATAGATAATTGATCTTCAATATTAAAATATCTAATACTATCAATTTCATCATCAAAAAACTCAATTCTAAATGGATTATCATAACCAATAGCATAAATATCTAAAACAAACCCTCTAACAGCAATATCACCAGTATCACTTACCATAGATTTTTTAGAATAACCTATTTTATACAATTTATCTATAATTACATCACGATTAATTATATCGCCTTTTTTTAAAGTTAATTTGCTCTTTTTCCATATTTCTTTAACAGGTAAATACCTTAAGAATCCCATCAAATTAGTTACTACTATATAATAATCATCAATTAAATGATTAATTGTATTAACCCTCTCTAACATTAACTCTGGACTTATAACTAATGCTTCACTAGTTATAAAATCATCCATAGGAAAAAACAATACCTTAGAAGTATAGTTACTTAATATTTCATACATTTTTGTTGCTTCATATAAGTTATTAACAACAACCATCGTACTTTTTTTCAATTTCAAAAAAGCATTATAAATATATATACAAGACAATTCAGTATTTAAACCACTTACTTCTATATATTTATCATTCTTAATATTAAATATATTATCAAATTTATTCATTAGAAACACCCCTATTATTATATTTATGTTGTAATTGTTCTAACGACATATTAGCAAAATCAATAAGCAAATCAGAAAGAAGTGAAAATGTATTGATAATTTTCTCTTTTTCCATTTTAGTAAAATGACCTAATACATATGATGTCGTATCTATTTCACCATTACCAATACCAATTTTTATTCTCTTTATATCATTTGTTTTTAAATGATGGATTATATTAGTAATTCCGTTGTGTCCACCACTTGTACTATTAGTTACTATTTTAATTTTTCCTAATTCCATATCTTTATCATCCTGAATTATTAAAATATCAGATATCTTTATATTATAATAATTAGCAACCTTTTTTACCACTTCACCAGATAAGTTCATAAATTTTAAAGGCTTTAATACAATTAAATCTACATCATTACTTTTAACTCGCCACAACGAATAATCTTCTTTTTTAACATCTTCTTTAAACCCTAAATAATCAAGCAATTCAAATCCAACATTATGACGCGTATTATTATATTTTTTGCCTACATTACCAAGACCAACTATCAATTTCATTACTGCTTCCTCCTATGATATTCATTATAGACATCGCTTTTAGGCATAGATCTATCTTTTGCGACCTTTTTTATTGCTTCCATTAAAGTTAAACCATTTTTTACATAAATATCAACATTTAGTACTAAGTCCATATCTATTTCATAATTATTTTTATTACCTTCAACTACTATCACTATTTCCCCACAAATACTTTCTAATTTAATCGCATCTTTTAAATATCCTCGATATATACTTTCATGTAATTTCGTTATTTCTCGTGATATAGAAACTCTTCTATCACCAAATATCTTATACATTAATTTCAAAGTACTAATAACACGATGAGGACTTTCATAAAATATAAGAGTATGTTCTTCATCTACTAAAGAAGTTAACTTTTTTTGAATATTTTTTTTATTTAAAAAACCAAGAAATAAAAAAGATTCACTTTCTAACCCAGAAGTAATTAATGCAGGTATTAAAGCACAAGCCCCAGGAATACTAACAACATTATAACCCGCTTTTTGAACAAGTTGAACAACTTTATAACCTGGATCGCTAATAATAGGTGTCCCCCTATCACTTACCAAAGCAACATTTAATCCTTTAGATAAACTTAAAACTATTTTTTTTGCAACAGTTAGTTCATTAATATCATTACAAGTAATCAAACGATTTTCTATACCAAAATTAGCAAACAAAAACTTCGTTTGCCTCGTATCTTCAGAATAAACAACATCTACTTTTTTTAATGTATCAATTGCCCTAAAAGTCATATCTTGCATATTACCAATAGGGGTCGCAACTAAATACAAAGTTGGCTTATCATCATAACTAATCTGCCACATATTATCACCCATACATTCTCCTAATTTCATCACAATAACTTCCATCTTCATTATGAACCACCACAAAAGAAGATACCTTCATCCCAGGCTTACCACTTTTTATTCCTTTTATTAAAACTATTTCACTATCACTATTAACTTTCGAATATACAAACTTTAATTCTTTTGGCTCAAGATTATAAATTCGCATTTTATCTAATATTTCTAAAAGACGAGAAACTCGATGAACCATATAAAACTTACCACCATTTTTTAATATTTTTTTAGTAATTTTAAATATATCATCTAACGATACTTTAATTTCATGACGAGCAATAGATTTAATAGTATTAGCATTTAATTTTACTTCATTTTTAAAATATGGCGGATTTACAGTTACAATATCAAACGTATCAGAGTTATAATTCAATTTATTAATATCTTCATTTATTATTTTTATTTGTTTCTCTAAATTATTTTCTTTAATTGACTTATTAGCTAAATCACATATTTCTTTTTGTATTTCAACAGATACAATATTAGCATTAGTCCTTTTACTCAGCAGCATACCAATTGGAGCATTACCACAGCATAAATCAATTATATTTTTCTCAGTATTAGTTAATACAACAAAATCAGCAAGTAAAACAGAATCAAGGGAAAAAGCAAACCATTCATTATTTTGATAAATGACCATATCTGAATAATTGAGCAATTTATTTTTTACAATCATCTTTTACTTCCTCATCATAAATTGTATCGTCTATTAATACTTTATATTTACCAGTAAATATATCAATAGATACTACACGTCCCATACCATTATTTGTAGTAACTAGAGAACCAACAGCAGGCATTTTACTCTTTAAATAAGAATAGCTTTCATCCTCATAATTTAAACAACAAAGCAACCTACCACAAACACCATTAATTTTACTAGGATTCAAAGATAACATTTGATTTTTAGCCATATTAATAGAAACACTATCAAAATTGTTTAGATATGTACTACAACATAAAAAACGTCCACATGGACCAATACCACCTAATATTTTTGCTTTATCTCTAATACCTACCTGTCTAAGTTCAATTCTTGTTTTAAAATAAGCACCTAAATCTCGAGCAAGTTGACGAAAATCAACACGACCATCAGACACAAACTTAAATATTAATTGACACCTATCAAAAGTATAATTAGCATTAATAATACGCATTTCTAATTTATTCTTTTCAATAAAATTTCGACATACACCTATCGCCTTAATAGAATCCGTTTCATTTTTTAGTTGAATTTTTTTATCTTGCTCAGTTGCAATACGTTGAACTACATAATCAAATTTATCACAACTCTCAACAAAAGAAACAACTTTACCATACAATAAGCATTTATCATTAGAAACAATGACATCACTTCCAACAGGAAGTTCAATAATATTATTATTACAATATATCACTCGACCATTGGTTTCAAATTTAACACCAACTACATTCATAAACATCACCGACCATCTTTATAATTACACTTTCCATTAGCATTACTAAATTTACATTATATTTTACAACACCTAAAGCAGACATAATAACATTAACCCTTTTAATTATATCATTTATTTCCAAATTAATAAATTCATTTATCGCTAATTTAGAAGAATAATTATTATTTACTTTTCCTTTAAGTACATTAACATATATATCAAGAAACACTTCCATAGCAGCAATAAATGTTTGTTTATCATTAAAATAATTATGCCACAAACTATCCATATAAACAATAGAATGCAGTTTTTTTTCTTCAATACATAATGCAGTTTTTAATACTTTATTGTATAGTTCACTATCCACTAAAGTATTTACTTCCTCATCTTTTACCCTTATTATTTGACATCGAGAAACAATTGTTGGAAGAATAGAATTTAAATTATTAGTAACTAAAAAAGCAACTACATCAGTAGATGGTTCTTCTAAAAATTTTAATAAACTATTAGCTGAATGTTTATTCATTTTATCACATTCATGAATAATATAAACTTGTTTATTACCACTTACTGATTCTTTAGAAAAGTTACTTTGTAATTCAATCAATTGCTCTTTTTTTATCCACATACCATCTGGTTTAATAATTTTTAAACCAAAATAATTTCCCTTATCAATTAAAGATGATATATTAGAAATATCTTCTTCTGTTTTATTAACAAGTAATATCTTCTTAACTATATCAAACAATAATTTTTCTTTATCTTTTATTCCCATATCAACAATTAAATAAGCATGCGATAAGCAATTATTTAAAGCATATTTTGCAAACTTATTTATTGTATCTTTAGCATTCATAAAATTACCTCCTAAAACAAAGATAAAGACATTATAACTAATCCAATTATAGAGGGAACACCTAATACCGTTACTAACATAACTGTAATTATATTAATAGGAATAGTAGCATTAAAAGATACTGCAACAACATTATAACCATACAACAATACACAAGCAAATATTACTTTTTTTAATACTTTAAATATTTTTTCCATTTAGTATCACCAGTAGAATATATGAAAACAATAACAATATTATGAAATATTTTTTCTTTCTTCCAAAGCTAATTCTAACGTTAAAGCATCAATATATTCCATATCTGCTCCAACTGGTATTCCACTAGCAATACGTGATATTTTAACAGAACAATTATGTAATAATTTGTTAATATATTGCATAGTAGTTTCCCCTTCAATAGATGGTTTTAAAGCAAGTATTACTTCAGTAATATTATTGTTTTTTAAACGAACAATCAACTCTTTTATAGTAACATCCTCGGGATTTATTCCATCAATTGGCGAAATCAAACCACCTAAAACATGATAAGTACCACTATAAACACCAAGTTTTTCAAAAGAAACAACATCTTTAGCAGTTTCCACAACCATAATTTGCGATTTATCACGTTTATTATCACTACAAATTATACATTTATCACCATCGCTAATATTAAAGCAATTACTACATTTACAAATTTTATCACGCAATTCTAAAATAGCATCAGAAAAATTAGTTAAATTATCTTTATCAAAGTTAAGCATTGAAAAAGCAAGTCGTTCCGCACTTTTTTCCCCAATACCAGGTAACAATTTTAAATTATCAATTATTTTTTTTACACTAACGGGATAAAACATCACATCAACCCAGAAAAACCTTGACCATATTTACTCATTTTTTGTTCTTTATCTTCATCAATCTTTCTCATAGCATCATTGACAGCTACAATTATCATATCCTCTAACAATTCTATATCATCATTTTCTATAGTATCTTTATCTTTTATCTCAACTTTAATTAATTCTTTCTTCCCATTTACAACAACACTAACTAAAGAACTAACGCCTTCATAAACAGTTTCATTTAATTTTTCTTGTACCTCTAATATTTCTTTTTGCATTTTTTGTGCTTCTTTCATTAATTTTTGCATATTCATTATCTCAATCTCCTTATCTAATTTCTATTATATCATCACCAAAGACTTCAATCAAGGATTTTAAGTTGGAATCTTCTATATCTTCACTAATAAGTTCCTCTTCTTCTTCAATTAAAACATATTGATAATTATTATTTAGATTATCGATATATTTTCTTCTTTCAATTTCCCACTCTTTTTCATTCAAACAAACAATATTTATTGTTTTATTAAATAACTCCTTTAACAAAAGACTTACTTGTTTTTCTAATGTATTGACCCGATCACGTACCGCAAGGGATTTTGCAAGCAATATCAAATTATTATCACCAGCAACTAATACAGAAGTATCACGTAACAAACCCGCTACTATTTTGTATTTATCAACAATTAAAAAATCGTCCAACTGATTCCACTTATTTTTAGCATCAACCAATTTATTCTTAGCGGCTGAACAAAAAGTATTATTAATTCTTA
This sequence comes from bacterium, assembly GCA_030539175.1. Lineage (GTDB taxonomy): Bacteria > Bacillota_I > Bacilli_A > RF39 > UBA660 > JAUNSN01. The sequence goes on from JAUNSN010000004.1 coordinate 27,439, forward strand.
AATCTCTTTTAGGAAATAAATAATCAGTTAACTTTACTTCTCTTTTTTGGTTTTGAATATTATTCAATTCTTTTTTATTTGGCACTTCCAGTAAGTTTTCCACAGGCTTATTTACACTTACTGGAATTATTGTTCCAGAGTTTTCCACAGGAGTGTCTATAGTCAACGAAACTAAATAAACTTCAAGTAAAACAAAAGGATATGAAGATATTTTTAATTCAGCCAACAGTTTATTCATCGCACCAAAACAAACATTTGCTTTTTCGAAGTTATATATAGATGCAAGATCACTTAACATTTTCACAGTACTATCTTCTTCAAAAACAACACCACTCTTATATAATAAAATATCTTTTATAAAAATCATAAATTCTTCAACAAATTTTAAAATATTTTTACCTTCTTTATTCATTTTATCCACAATATTTAAAACATCAACTGTTGACTTTTCCCCAATAAATTTCAATAATTTATACATTTCTTCTAAACTAACAGTACCCGTAACTTCATGCACTGCTTCAACTGTTAATTTACCATCACAAAATGATATCAATTGATCAAGCAAACTAATTGAATCACGCATTCCACCATCTGATAAGCGCGCTATTTCTTTTAATACATCATCTGATACGTCTATTTTCTCTTTTCCACATATATATTTTAATCTAGCAACAATATTATCAACAGAAATTTTATTAAAGACAAATTTTTGACAACGAGATAACACGGTAACAGGAACTTTATGCAACTCAGTTGTTGCTAAAATGAAAATAACGTGACTAGGTGGTTCTTCAAGTGTCTTTAATAAAGCATTAAAGGCACTAGTTGTAAGCATGTGTACCTCATCAATTATATAAACCTTATATTTAGCATTTGCTGGCACTAAATTAGCTTTTTCCCGCAAATCTCTTATCTCTTCCACCCCGTTATTTGACGCAGCGTCTATCTCTACAATATCTTCATTAACCCCCAATAAACAAGTCGCACACTTTCCACAGGCCTCTCCTTTACTATTAGCTTCGCAATTAACCACATTTGCCAGTATTTTTGCCAAAGTTGTTTTACCTGTACCACGTTGACCCGCAAATAAATAAGCATGTGAAACACGATTATTAATTACTGAATTCTTTAAAACTCGTACTATATTATCTTGTCCAACAACATCAAAAAAAGTTTTAGGACGATACTTACGATACAATGCTAAATACCCCATACAATCACTCCCTCACATAATTGTAACACAATATTTTATCCACACCAAGCCCCATTATCGTTTATTGATAAAAAAAGATTTCAAAATTTGTCCACATGCTGCAGTATCATCATCTGATTTTTCCACAAGTAATTTATGTTCAAGATTATAGTTGCTCATTTTTTCCACACCATATACAACACGAGAAATTCTAGCAGCTTTAATAGCAGCCATACACATATCACAAGGCATTAAAGTCACATACATAGTTGTATCATCTAATCTCCAATCTTTTATTTTTCGCGATGCAGAAATAATTGCGATTATTTCTGCATGCATAATAGCACATCCCTTATTCTCCTTTTGATTATATCCCCTACCAATTATTTTATCATTTTTAACAATAACAGCACCAACTGGCACTTCATCATTGTTAAAAGCTTTACAAGCTAATTTATAAGCTTCTTTCATATATTTATTAACCACAACAATCATCTCCAATATTATTACAAATAAAAGATGCACACAATAATTAAGTGTTAAAGCTGCTACCTTCCGGTCCTGACTTGGTTCCACTATTATTGTTGCATCAACTACACTATAACACTTTATTTTATTTTAATCAAGTATTTAACATGAGTTTTCCACATATTTATTCATCACCAACCGCAACTACTTCAATTTTACACAAACATATTGCAATTTTGAATTTTTTGTTCATATATATAATACAATTATTAATTTTCTGACATATATAACCTTGCAGTTATTAAAAAACTGCAGTAAATTTCAACGAACATTGCTCCAAAAAAGTCCATGTTTCACGTGGAACATGAAACCATTATAATTAATACCCCCTATCTCTTTCATTATGTTACACCTCTAACATTGTTTTAACTATTTCATGTTAGAGGTGTAACATGTTTTTTTTGAATACATCATAAATTTTTTATAAAAACTTGATTTATGTTCCACGTGAAACATAACGCAGAAATTTATTTTCTGCAACATTGTTATTGTAATTTTTAAATTTCTACAGCAAAAATATTACAAAACAAACAAAAATGCTACCATATTATATAACTAAAGTTCCTATTTCATATTTCATGTTTCACGTGGAACATGAAACCATTATAATTAATACCCCCTATCTTTTTCATTATGTTACACCTCTAACATTGTTTTAACTTTGTTATGTTAGAGGTGTAACATGAATTTTTTTGAATACATCATAATTTTTTTATAAAAACTTGATTTATGTTCCACGTGAAACATAGCGTAGAATTTTATTTTCTGCAACCTTGTTATTGTAATTTTTATATTTCTGACATATATACCTTGCAGTTATTAAAAAATTGCAATAAATTTTAACAAACATCACTGCAAAAAAAGAGTCTATGTTCCACGTGGAACATGAGAACACAGAATTTAATAGCTTCCATTTTTTCGTCATGTTACACCTCTAACATTACTTTAACTTTTTCATGTTAGAGGTGTAACATAAAGTTTTCTTAATACTTCATGAATTTTGAACAAAATACCTAATCTATGTTCCACGTGGAACATGATGTAAAAAATCATTTTTAGCACTAATTTAAATGCAGTTATTGTTTTTCTGCTACTGTTAATACACAGTATTTAAAAAGTTGCAACATTTATTCAATAACAAATTATAATTAACAAAAATATCCACAGTATTACAAAAAAATGTAGGTTATATTACCAAATACAACCTACACATACATTTGTTTGTTAAATATCGTGTGCATTCAAATCATTTTCCACAACTTCATCTTCAGCGTCTGTTTTATCGATTAGGGATGCGGATGAAACGAATTGATTATCACGTAAATTAATTAATTTTACTCCTTGAGTAACTCGGTTTAATACAGATATTTGATTAACATCCAATCTTATAACAATTCCTTCATTGGTAATAATCATCAAATCTTCATCCCCATTAACTGTTTTAAATGAAATTATATCTCCATTTTTTTCAGTAATATTTAAAGTTTTTACTCCTTTACCACCACGATTAGTTATTCGATATTCACCTATTGGAGTTCTTTTTCCATAACCACGAGTTGTAAGAACCAACACATCTTGATTTTCATTAACTACTTCTAAGCCCACTAAGTTACAAGAATCACCCAATGTAATACCTTTAACACCAGCTGCGACTCTTCCCATTACTCTAATAGAATCCTCGTTAAATCTAACCATTCGACCGTTTGAACCAGCCATCAAAATATCACAATTACCTGTAGTTTTCTTAACAGCAATTAATTCATCATCGTCACGTAAAGTTATAAATTTCTTACCAGTAGTTCTAATGTTTTCAAATTCTGATATATCTGTACGTTTAACATAACCTAACTTAGTTCCAAAAATTAAATATTTTTCCACATCATTATGCGATATTCGCAATATAGCCATTATTTTTTCGTTATTATCCAAAGATAATAAATTAATAATAGGTAATCCTTTCGATTGTCTAGAAAACTCAGGTATTTCATATCCTTTAATTCGATAAACTTTTCCACAACTACTAAAGAATAATATATAATCATGAGTAGTAGCATTAGTCATTAACTCAACATAATCTTCATCATTTGTACTCATACCTTTAATTCCTACACCACCACGATTTTGAGTTTTATAAGTATTTAAAGGCAACCGCTTTATATACCCTTTATCAGTTAAAGTTAAAACAATATTTGCAACAGGTATCAAAGACTCATCTTCTATATAATCAATAGCAGTCATATCTATAATTGTTTTTCTATCATCACCATACTTATTTTTTATTTCTAATAATTCTTCTTTTATAATCGTTAATACCCTCTCATCACTTGACAATATATCTTTTAAATCTTTTATTAACAATTCTAATTCTTTTAATTCACCAAGTATTTTATCACGTTCTAAACCAGTTAATCGCCTCATTCTCATATCTAATATCGCTTTTGCTTGAATCTCTGTCAAAGAAAATCTATTAATCATTTCATTCATTGCATCTACATCAGTCTTTGAACTTTTTAATATTTGTACTATTTCATCAATATTATCAAGAGCTATCTTTAACCCCTCTAATATATGGGCACGATTTAAAGCCTTTTCTAAATCATACTTAGTTCTTCTAACAATAACTATTCTTTGATGCTCTAAATACTTCTCAAGTATTTCCTTAATATTTAAAATACGTGGCTGTCCATCAACTAAAGCTAACATATTAATCCCATACGATGTTTGCAATGATGTATGTTTATATAAATTATTTAATACCACATTAGCATTAGCATCTCTTTTAACATCTATAACTACTTTCATACCATTACGATTAGATTCATCAACTATTGTTGCTATACCATCAATAGTTTTTTCTTTTACCAAATCAGCAATACGACTAATTAAATTAGCTTTATTCACTTGATAGGGAATCTCAGTGATAATTATTTTATCTTTATTTCCAGTAGTATCAATATTTACTTTAGATCTTATAGTAATAGTACCCTTACCTGTAGTATATGCTTTAACAATTCCAGCATTACCCAAAATAGAAGCACCTGTTGGAAAGTCCGGACCTTTTATAACTGATATAATATCCATAATATCTACATCGGGATTATCAATTAACATAACTATTCCATCAATAACTTCTCGTAAGTTATGTGGGGGAATATTAGTCGCCATTCCAACGGCAATACCAGTCGAACCGTTAACTAATAAATTAGGAAATCTTGCTGGTAATACGACTGGTTCTTTTTCACTTGCATCAAAATTATCCATAAAATCAACAGTATTCTTACCTATATCACGAATCAATTCTGAAGTTATTTTTGCCATTCTTGCTTCCGTATAACGCATTGCCGCCGCGCCATCTCCATCAACACTTCCAAAATTTCCATGACCATCAACAAGTAAATACCTAATTGAAAAATCTTGAGCTAATCTTACTAATGCATCATAAACCGAAGAATCTCCATGAGGATGATACTTACCTAAAACATCACCAACTATTCTTGCACATTTTCGATGAGGTTTGTCGGCTGTTAAACCAAGCTCGTGCATAGAGTAAATAATTCTTCTATGTACTGGCTTAAACCCATCTCTTACATCTGGTAAAGCACGTGCGACTATAACACTCATTGCATAGTTCAAAAAAGAAGTTTGTACTTCATTTGATAAATTAATATCAATTAATTTTTCTGCCATTTTATCATCCTCCTATATATCCAAGTTTTCAACATCTTTAGCAAATTGTTCAATAAAGACACGCCTTGGTTCAACTTCTTCGCCCATCAACTCAGAAAAAACTTGATCAGCTTTCATCACATCATCAATAGTAATTCTAAGTAATGTCCGATTATCATAATTCATTGTTGTTTCCCATAACTGATCAGCATTCATTTCTCCCAACCCTTTATATCTTTGCAAATCAAATTTAATATTACCACCAAGACTATTAACATATTCTTCTTTTTCTTCATCAGAATAAGCATATTTAACATTTTTACCATGACTAATTTTATATAATGGTGGTTGAGCAGCATATATATACCCATTTTCTACAAGTGGCTTAAAATAACGATAAAAGAATGTTAACAACAATATTCTAATATGAGCACCATCTACATCAGCATCCGTCATTATTATTATTTTATGATAACGTAATTTATTAATATTGAATTCATCACCAATACCAGTACCAAAAGCAGTAATCATTGACCTAATTTCATTATTAGAAAATATTCTATCTATTCTAGCTTTTTCCACATTTAATATTTTTCCCCGAAGTGGTAAAATAGCTTGCCGCTTACTATCTCTACCTTGTTTAGCCGACCCACCAGCCGAATCACCTTCTACTATGTAAATTTCCGAAATAGACGCATCCTTAGAAGAACAATCTGCTAATTTACCTGGCAAATTACCAACTTCTAAAATCGTTTTTCTTCTAGTTATTTCTCTCGCCTTTTTAGCAGCCATTCTAGCACGTGCCGCCGTCATTACTTTCTCAATAATTATTTTAGCTGAACTAGGATTTTCCATTAAAAAACGCTCAAAGCCATTTGAAAATAAAGTTGAGGCAATTTTTCTAACTTCGCTATTACCTAACTTAGTTTTTGTTTGCCCCTCAAATTGTGGTTCGGGAACTTTAGCAGATACTATCATTGTTAATCCCTCACGAGTATCCTCACCAGTTAAGGCCTCATCATTTTCTTTAAGCATTTTACTAGTTTTAGCATAATTATTAATAACTCTAGTTAAACTTTGCTTAACTCCATCTTCATGTGTTCCCCCCTCTGGTGTCTTTATATTATTAACAAAAGAATATATAGAACTACTATATCCATCATTATATTGTAAAGCAATTTCCAAAGAAACATTATTAGAAACACCTTCAATATAAATAACATCATCATGAATTACACCCCTAGCTTTATTTAACATCGATACATATTCTCTTAAACCACCATTATAAAGAAAAATATCTTTTTTATCATTTCGATCATCTATCAATATTAAACGAAGACCTTTATTTAAAAATGCTAATTCTCTAACTCTAGTTTTTAATTCTTCATAATCAAAAATAATTGTATCAGTAAAAATATCTGAATCTGGCAAAAAAGTAACTACCGTCCCTGTTCTATCAATACTACAATCACCTACAACAATAAGTGGTTGAACTGTTTTTCCACCATCAGCAAACTTAATATTATAAATTTTGCCATCTTTATATACTGTAACATCAACTTTCTTACTTAAAGCATTTACAACACTAGCACCAACTCCATGTAATCCACCTGATACTTTATATCCTCCACCACCAAATTTACCACCAGCATGCAAAACAGTATACACTGTCTCTACCGTCGATAAACCAGTCTTTTTATGTATTCCAACAGGTATCCCACGTCCATCATCTTTTACTGTAACAGAATTATCTTTATTAATAATAATCTCAATATCATCACAATAACCAGCTAAAGCCTCATCTATAGCATTATCAACTATTTCCCACACCAAATGATGTAATCCTCGCGAACTAGTTGATCCTATATACATTCCTGGACGTTTCCTTACCGCCTCTAATCCTTCTAATACTTGAATATCATCCGCTTCATAATGCACATTATTATCCATTATATCATCTCCTTCACGTTACCATTTTCAACTTCAAAAACTTTTGCATTTTTCAATAATTCCTTTTTTATAGAATTAATTGATGTAGTAGTCATAATTATTTGCATATCACTTTGCAAATAATTAATTAAACTATTATTTCTTTTATCATCCAATTCACTAAATATATCATCTAATAATACAATAGGTCTTTCCTTTTTCATCTGACTAAACAATTCAATTTCTGCTAATTTTAATGACAATATAGCCGATTTCTGTTGACCTTGTGAACCATAATTAGCTAAATTACGTTTATTTAATAAAAAGGAAAAGTCATCCCTATGTGGGCCATATAAAGAACTTTTATATAATAATTCTTTATCAAAATTAGCTATTAATTTTTCCCGTAAATTATCCGAATAATTATCCCCAATAATAACAGAAGATAAATATTCTAATGATAAATCACCAGTACCAACAATAGATGAAAATATCGAAGAAATATAACTATTAATATTATTTATAAAATTACTACGATATTTATAAATATCATTAGATAAAGAAATAAATTTATCTGTTATTACCTCAAAATAACTTTTATCAAAACTAATAGAATAGTTTCTTAATAACTCATTCCTAATTTTTAAAATAACATTAAAATTATTAACTAAATTAACATATTTATTATCTAATTGAGATATTTCCATATTTAAAAATTTTCTTCGAAAAGAAGGCCCATTTTTAATTAAATTCATATCCATTGGACTAAACATAATAACATTAATTAAAGAAACATAATTAGCAACTTTTATCACTTCATTACCATTAATTTTTAATTTCTTTGTCTGCTTCGAAAGAGCACATTCAAACTTATCCACACCATCGGCAAATTTTAATAACCCTTTAATCCGACAAAATTCCTCATCATACTTGATAAAAGCCCTATCATGATTACCATAAAGTTTTTTAGTAAAAGCTAAAACAAAAATAGCCTCTAAAATATTAGTTTTCCCTTGCGCGTTATCGCCTATTAATATATTTAAATTATCACAAAAAGAAATATCTTGGTATTTATAATTACGATAATTTAAAAGAGATAATTGTTTTAAAGTCATATTATTTACAACTCAATCATTGTCATCACCTATCACATTTCTTTAATTAATATGCATAATAATTATAACACAAAATCATTAAATAAACATAAAAAAAACAATATTTCTCTTTTATTTTACGGGATTTAATAAAAAAAGAAAAGATTATTTATCTTTCCCAAAAGAAATGTTTCTTCGCTTTGATAATTCATTAATAAGCTTCATAATCCTAGTAATTTGATTATCAATAATACGATAAGATACATCTAATTTTAAACTAACGTTATTAACAAATACAATAACCGTCCCACCATCATCACTATAATACTTCAAAATATTATTATAAGATATCCACTTACAACCAAGATAATTTCTTGAAGATGCTGTTGGAAAAAATATAATATTGTTAGTTTCCTCAATAATAATTGGTGGTTTTACATTGGAAGATATAATTGATGTAATACCTTCTTTTCTTCCCTCTAAAGAACTACCATAAAATTTACAACTATGATTAATTATAGACTTAGCTGTTGCATTGATTAAAATTTTATCATTTCCTTCATACACATAGCTAGAATTATTATCAATGGGAAATATTGCTAAAGTATCTCGACCAATTTCATATTCCTTTATCATAACACACCCCCTTCACAAAAAATTTGTATAAAAAATATACATGCTCCTTATTAAAGCACATATATTTGTCGATATATGTCGAATATTGTCGTTAATATGTTTTTATTGGTAAGATTAATTGAGTTAAACTAGAATCTTGCTCAGACTTTAGTATTATTGGTGTTACGTCTGTATTCATTAATAATAATATTTTTTCCGTTCCAAAACTTTTAATCGCATCCAGCATATATTTAGAACTAAAACTAATATTTATAGAATTATCATTATCCACATCTAATTTTTCTAATGCTCGACCAATTTCAGGTGAATTAGAAGAAATATTTAACTCACCATTATTTAATTTCATATTGATAATATTTTTATCCTTTTCTGAAGTTAATAATGATACTCTATCTATCATTTCATAAAGTTTTGTATAACTTACCTCTAAAGAAATAGCAAAATCATTAGGAATAATATCGCTAGTTGCAGGATACTTCCCACTTAATAGCCTAGATTGAAATAAAATATTTTCCCAATGAAACAATATTTTATTATTAAACAAATGTAATTCCAAATTTTCTTCATCCCCAATAATTTTACACAATTCTAATAAATTACGAGCTGGAATAACAATATTAATATTCACACTACTGTCAATATCTATATTTATTTCTTTTTTAGCTAAACGATAAGAGTCAGTCGCAATCGCATCTATCACACCGTTACTAATCTTTAAATTTAAACCTGTTAAAATCGGACGTGATTCATCAACAGAAGAAGCAAATAAAGTTTGATTTATTATCTCTTTTAATGTATTACAAGATAAAACCAAAGGTTCTTTAGTCTTTTCCATATATAAATCAGGAAATTCATTAGGATTCATCCCATGTAAATTAAAATTAGAATCTTCTGCACTAATAACTAAATTATAATTATCCACAACCTCTAATTCAATTAAGGTATTAGGCATCTTCTTTATAATCTCAACAATGTATTTTCCCTGTATAACAATACTACCAGCATTATTAATACTAGCAATATCCTTTTTATCAATAAATGCTTGAATAGAAATATCTGTATCACTAGCAAGCAAAGTTAAACCCTTCTCATTTAATTCAAACTTTATTCCCATTAAAACAGGAATCAAAGTTTTACTAGATAAAGCTTTAGAAACATAATTTAAATTATCTAATAACTTATTTTTTAAAATAACAAATTTCATATTAAGTATCATTCCTTTCACTTTGTTCAAAGCTCATATAGCCATAAACAATATAAATATTTTTTTTATTATATTCTTTCTTTATATTAATAATAATAACATTGTGGAAACTGTGGATAACTATTATAAACACTTTTAAAATAAGGTGAAAATTACATTTTTCACATGTGGATAAATTGTTGAAAAGTGTTTATTTATCAACAACCTAGATTTTTCTTTAAATCTTTTAAAATAAATTTTATCTGTTCATTAGTTTTGCTTTCTTTTTTAATCTTTTCATAGGAATGCATAATAGTTGAATGATCTCTTCCACCAAAATTAGAAGCAATTCGAGGAAAAGATTCATTAGTTAATATCCGACAATAATAAATAGCCACCTGCCTAGGAACAGTAATAGTCTTGTTTCTTTTTTTTCCTTTTAAATCATCCACAGAAACATGAAAATATTCCGCGACTACCTTTTGAATTCTAGCAATATCGTTTTTAAACATTACTTTACTAGTTAATTGATCTTTTAATGCATCAACTGCTACATCTAATGTCATTTTTCCACTATTCATCATTAAGGCAAAAGCAAATACCCTAGTAATAGCTCCCTCTAATTGTCTAATATCACTATCAAAATTATTAGCGATATATTCAATAACCTCTTGTGGAACATCATCAGCGCCCTCTTGATGAATAATCTTTCTATTTATAATACTCACCCGTAAATCAAAATCAGGTGGAAACAAATTAGCGGTTAATCCCCAAGAAAACCTAGTTCTAAGACGTTCCTCTAAAAGTTTTAAATCATCCACAGATCTATCAGATGCAATAATAATTTGCTTATTAGATGTATATAATTCATTAAAAGTATGAAAGAACTCTTGTTGAGATTGAATAGCCCCTTCCAAAAACTGAATATCATCAATTAACAAAACATCAACATTACGATATTTTTTTTTAAAACTTTCAATTAATTCATAATTATCTTTTTCTTTACTCCTAACTGTGGAAATAAAATCTGTAACAAACATATCACTAGTAACATATAAAACTTTTTGATTAGAATTTTCAATAATATAATTACCTATTGCATGCATTAAGTGAGTTTTCCCCAGCCCACTTTTCCCATATAAAAACAGTGGATTATAAGCTTTACCTGGTTTTTCAGCAACTGACATAGCTGCCGTATAAGCAAACTTATTACTTGTACCAACCATAAAAGAAGCAAAGGTATAATTAGCACTTAAATTAGCATCACTACTACTTACATGAGGAACACCAATATCAACTTCTTTAACAACAACTTCCTGTTTTACTTCGTCCTCAGACAAATAAGTAAAATTAAAATTAGTTCCAGTTAAATTATTAAAAGTAGTAGAAATAACATTATCATAATTCTCCTGTAAATGTTTTTTATGCAAATTAAGAGGTACAACAATAGTAGCATTATTCTTTTCTAATTTAGCCAATTTCGTATCTTTAAACCAAGTCTCATAAGCTAAAGAAGAAATCTGTTCTTTAATTTGATTTAAAAAATTTCCCCATAATGCGTCTGTATTCATTATATACCTCCCTATACCCATGTTATCCACAACTACATTTTACCTTACTTTTTCCAAGTTGTGAAGTACTTTTTTTAATTTCCCCAGCATTTCCACAAATTATCCACAGTTTTTCCACAACGAAAACTACCATTAACAAACAGAAATCGACATTTATCCCCAAAAATCAACAAATTTCTTTTCCCCAATGTGTAAAACTGTTATCCACAACCTGTTAATATCTGTGTAAAACTCAATTTTCTCTTTAAAAACAAGAAAAAGACGCTCAACGCGTCTTTATGTATTATTTTGCTGTGGTAATTCAACCATCCATCTAGCATAAACATCTGGATTAGCACTATGAGGTTCTGGATTAGGTAAATCCATTTTAACTATCATAGGTATTTTCATCATTTTTCCAAAAGCAACACAAGTACCAGCTTGTAGTGTTTTTTGTTTTTCCACAATCTCTTCACTAATATTAGGAACCATTTTTCGAACATATTCTAAATCGGTTGGATGATTTAGTTTAAAAATCATAAAATTAGAACATTGAGAAATAACGGTTTCTGATAATTCAGTTGGTCGTTGAGTAATTAAATCAAGTACTAGTCCAAACTTTCTCCCTTCTTTAGCGATTCGCTCGAAAATATTATAACCAAGTATTTCTAAATCAATATCTTTTTGCACAAACCTATGGGCTTCTTCAATCATAATATTAATAGGCATAACACCTCGCTCTGGCATTTCTTTAGTGAATTTAAATAAAATTCTCGAATAAATTTTAACAATCGCTTTAGCAAATCTATCATCAACATCTTCTAAAGTAAAATTAATTATTTGCGCTCGTCTTTGAGAATCAACCATAATTAAATTAGTAATATATTGATTTAAAGTAACGAAAGTATCATATTGAAAATATTTACCGTAATTTCCATTAATAATAGAATTAAGTTTAACTTTTAATGCAGTAGCTTCCCCGTAACTCTTATCATTTAATAAAAGGCCTTCTGATATTAAAGTAAAATTCAAAGCAACAGCTAAATCTTCTAATGTAAAATAAACAGGTACATAATCTGATTTCCACTTTTTGTCTTTAATAATAAATTGTTCAATATATTTAGTAACTAATATTTGCTCAACAAAGTATCCTTCGCTATCAATATCAAAACACTTTCTTAATTGTCTTGTATAACCAATACCAGGTATTTCAACATTAAAATTTAATTCATTAGTATTACAAGTAGTTAAAATAGAAAATATTTGATCTCTAATTCTAGCAGTAACTTGATTACTATACATTACTGATAAAATAGCTGAAGCAATTAAATGATTCTGATAAATATTAGATTCTTCATCTTTTTTAGCAAAAATTGAAACATAACTAAGAGTTTGTTCAATAACGCTAAGTTGAAAATAAGAAGTAACATCAAACATATTAGCAAAATCATCTACTGACATTAACCAAAGAGGGATTCTAAGTATTTCAGAATTAGCTTCTAATTGTTCGATATTAGTTGAATATAATTTATAATTAAAATTAGGATTAATCTTATTTATATCTTTAAAAGAATTATGATATTCACTAGTAGAATTAAAGATAAATAGATTACTATTAAAAGGAATAATATTTCCCATAGAAAATAAGTTTTGTACTACTCTAGCAACTCCATAAGTTTTCCCACTACCAGTATTGCCAAAAAAAGCTGAATGATTACTAAAAAATTCGTTAATATCAACCTTAATAGGAAAGTCATTATAAAGTGGTGCCTTTCCCAGTAGCATATTTCCATGCTTTTCGTTACCAACTAAAATAGATAACTCGTTATCATTAATAATTCGTATTGTCGCACTTAAACTAGGTTTGCGAATAATTCCACTTAAAAACTTATCATCAACAAATTCGCCTAAAAAACTAATAACTATTTGATTATTATTAACCTCTTTTATCTCACCTAATATTCTCTTAGTCCCATCTTCAAATATCACATTGTAATTTAATAAATCATCTGCAACAGCATTATTACCTAAAGAAACTAAAGCAAAATTTTTACTAATTGCTATGATTTTACCAAACATAAAAAACACCTCTCTATTCATAAAAACATTATAACAAAAAAAATAAATAAAAGAAACATTTTTTTTAAGGAAATTAAAAATAGTAATAATTAACTAAATATAAAGTTTTATTATCAAAAAATTTTAGTAGCCACTATATTTTGCCAATCTAACTTAAGACATTATTACAAATTAGTCAATCTTTTTTAACTTTACCACTTAAGAATGTTGACATTTTCCAACTAAACTTATATAATTAAGGAGCATTTATTAATTATTTACTTTTGGAGGTGAAAACAATGAAAAGAACATTTCAACCAAATAATCGCAAGAAAAAGAAAAAACATGGTTTTTTTGCACGTAAAAATGGAAAAGGCAATATTCTAAATAAAAGAAGAAGTAAAAAAAGAAAACAATTATCTAAATAATTATCCACTATAATGTGGTTTTTTGCTAATAAGGATGGTGTTTAGTATAAAAAAGATTAATATAGTTCGCAAGAAACAAGAATTTACTTATATAATATATCAAAAACAATTTATTAAAAATAAGTATTTCACTATTTTTTACCAGCCATCTGAACAAATACATTTTGGAGTATCTGTTCCTAAAAAGGTAACAAATGCAGTTAATAGAAACAAAATAAGACGGCAAATAAAAGATATAATTGATAAAAATATGATATTGATTCCTGATAAAAAAGATTATATAATAATTGCCAGAAAAGAGATATTAAATAAAAAATATCAAGAAATAAAAATAGAATTATTAAATGCTTTTAAAAAAATCAAAGGAGAATGTTATGAAAAAAAATAAGTTTATAATTATTGTAGTCTTATTAGCTTTTACTTTAACAGGATGCACAACAATATTAAAAGATGAAAATAACAAAACTGTAGTAAATCCTGAAACAGGTCAATCGATAACTAAAAACATTTTATGTCAACCAGAAAATGATACAGTAAGAAATATTTATACAGAAAATCAAGTTGATATAGATAAATTACCTAAATGTGCATCTTTCAAAGTAACAAGTGGAGGTTATGAAGGTATATGGACTAATATATTTGTAAAACCTTTAGCATGGCTTATTATTCAAATTGGTGAAGTAATTAATAGTTATGGTTTATCAATAATTATTACTACATTATTAATTAGATTATTAGTAATGCCAATAACTAAAAAAACAGCAGTTCAATCTGAAAATATAAAACTCGCTAAACCAGAATTAGATAAATTAGAAAAGAAATATAAAGATAAAACAAATCAAGAAGAACAAATGAAAAAAACTCAAGAAATGATGGTTATATATAAAAAATATAATATAAATCCTTTAGCTGGATGTTTCCTTGCGTTAATTCAATTACCACTATTTTTTGCTTTTTTAGAAGCTATTAATCGTGTACCAGCAATATTTGAAAATACTTTTGTAACATTTCAAATGGGAACAACCCCATTAGTAGGTATGCAAAATGGTAATTATCAATACATTATTCTTATTATTCTTATTGTAATTACTACTTATTTCTCATTTCAAAATACTTTAAAAGATCAAGCTAGTACAAATGGAAAACAAATGAAATTTACTATGTATTTCATGATGATATTTATTCTTATTGCTTCTTTATCATTTCCAGCCGCAACGGCAATATATTGGGTAACGTCTTCAGTATTTACAATATTCCAAAATGAATTAGTAAAAAGGAAGAAAAAGAAACATGAAGTCTTATAGATTTGAAGCCAAAACCAAAGAAGAAGCGATAGAATTAGCAATAAAAGAACTTAAAGTTAATGAATCAGATTTAATAATAAAAGTAGTTGAAGAAAAGACAGGATTATTTAAAAAAATAACAATTGAAGTATATGATATTAACGAAATAGTAAATTATATTAAAGAATCTTTAGAAGAAATAATTACCTTAATGAATATAACTTTAAAACAAGAAGTAAGACGACGTGGATATAATATAAATATCCATATCTTCTCTTCTAACAATTCTATTTTAATTGGTAAAAATGGTCGAACTATAACTGCTTTACAAAATATAATGAAAAAAATTATAACTAATAATATAACTGATATGATTAATATTAATATTGATATAGAAAATTACAAAGAAAAACGCCAAAGGTCAATAGAATCATTGGCGAAAAGAACTGCTCGAGAAGTTGGCCGTACTAAAATAGAAACAAAATTATATAGTATGAACTCATATGAAAGAAGAATTGTCCACAATATTTTAAGCAATAATAAGTATGTAACCACTTCAAGTGAGGGAGAAGAACCAAATCGTTATGTAGTTATAAAACCAAAAGAAGTGTAAACTTCTTTTTCTTAAAGGAGATGTTAAAATGAATGATACAATTGCTGGTATAGCAACCTCAAAAGGAGTTGGTGCGATAAGCATAATAAGAGTAAGTGGAGAAGAAGCCATTAGCATCACTAACAAAATATTTAATAAGGACTTAAATAAAGTTAATACTCATACTATTCATTATGGTTATATAAAAGATAATGAAAAAATAATTGATGAAGTTCTAGTAACTGTTATGAGAAAACCAAAGAGTTATACAACAGAAGATATAGTAGAAATAAATTGTCATGGTTCAATTTCAACTTGTGAAAGTATCCTACAATTATTAATAAAAAACGGGACCAGACTAGCTGAACCAGGAGAGTTTACGAAACGAGCATTTTTAAATGGTAGAATAGATTTAGTAGAAGCTGAAAGTATTATGTCTTTAATATCCTCAACAACTAATAAAGCCAGGGATATATCGATTAGTCAATTATCAGGAACAGCATCTGCTAATATAAAGTTGTTGCGCCAAGAAATTCTCGATATAATATCTCTTATAGAAGTTAATATTGATTATCCAGAATATGAAGATATTAGTGTATTAACAAATGAAGAACTTTTACCACAAATAAATAACATAATCAAAAAATTAGATGATATTTTAAAAATTTCTCATACAGCAAGAATATATACAAATGGAATAAAAGTTGGAATAGTTGGAAAACCCAATGTTGGAAAATCTAGTTTATTAAACGCTTTGTTAAACGAAGATAAAGCTATAGTGACTAGTATTCCTGGAACTACTACTGATATAGTAGAGGGGAATATTAAAATAAATGATTTACTATTACAAATAACAGATACGGCAGGTATAAGAGAAAGTACTAATAAGATAGAAGAATTAGGGGTAGAAAAAAGCAAACAAATAATCCATTCAAGTGAATTAATATTATTAGTTTTAAACAACAATGAAGAATTTACCAAAGAAGATGAATTATTAATAGAAAGTATAAAAGATAAACCGCATATTATCATTATTAATAAGATAGATTTAGAACAAAAATTAATATTGCCATCTATATATAAAGCAATATATATAAGTATAGAAAATAAACAAGGGTTAGAAGAACTAAAACAAACAATAAATAATATGTTTAATAGTGATAATATTAAAACAGAAAATCCAACATATTTAACAACATCAAGAACACTTGGTTTAATAGAAAAAGCAAAAAATTTATTGTTAAAAAGTAAACACGCAATCAAAGAAGCAACTCCAATAGATATAGTAGAAATAGATATAAAAGAAGCATGGCAAGTATTAGGAGAGATAACAGGAGAATACTATACAACAGAAATGATAGATAATATATTTGCAAATTTTTGTTTAGGAAAATAAAAAATTCTTTACTTATTTATTCACATTTGCTATAATACAGTAATGAGCGAAAAGCTCCTTGCTTACTATATAAAGTAAGCCTTAGTCCAAAGGGAGGTGTAAAAATGAAACAATATGAAATAATGTTCATATTAAATCCTAATTTAGATAATGACAATTTAAAGAAGATTGTTAAAGTATTAGAAAAGTCTCTAACAGATAATAAAGCAACTATTACTTTATCAAAAGAATTAGGACAAAAAGAATTTGCTTACGAAATTAACAAACATAAGACAGGTTATTATTATTTATACAACATAGAAACAAAAACTAATGATGCTGTTAAAGAATTTGATCGTATTGCAAGAATTAATGAAAATGTAATAAGACATTTAATCATTAAAGAAAATTAAGGAGTAAATAATGAATAGAGTAATTTTAATTGGAAGATTAACGAGAGATCCAGAATTAAGATATAGTCAAAGTAACATGGCTTTGACAACTATTACAGTTGCGGTTGATCGTTATTCGCGTCAACAACAAGAAAATACAGCTGATTTTATCAATTGTGTAGTATTCGATAAACAAGCAGAAAACGTATGTAAGTATTTATCAAAAGGAAGATTAGTTGCCGTAGAGGGAAGGATTCAAACTAGAAATTATGATGGACAAGATGGTAAAAAAGTATATGTAACAGAAGTTGTTGCTAATAATGTTAAGTTTTTAGAAAGTAGAAGTCAAGTATCACAAGCTACTTCTAACCAACAACCCAACGAGCAAGTAAGCCCTTATAACTTTCAAAAACCATCTAATGAAGCACCAGCAACTTTAGATATTGCACCAGAAGTTGATCCATTCGAAAGTTTTGGTAAACAAACTGAAGTAAGTGATTCTGACTTACCATTTTAAAAGGAGGGAAATATTATGAACGATTATAAGAAACCTAAAAGAAAAAAAATCTGTCACATGTGTGCTGGAAAATCAGTTAATTATAAAGATGTTAATATCATAAAAAAATATATTGGTGATAATGGAAAAATATTACCAAGAAGATTTACTGGAACATGTGCTAAACACCAAAGACAAGTAGCGCTTCAAATAAAACGAGCAAGATTCATGGGACTTATTCCCTATTGTTAAACGTTATTTTGATAACGTTTTTTCTTTTTTAAATAAAAAATAATTACTAATAGCAAGATATATTTATATTACCAATTAATATCTCTATAACAGTCAATTATCACACCAATGGATAAACCAAATCATAATATTTATTTATCTTTTTGAGGGAACAGAAACAAAAAATATTGTAAATATAAACAAATTAATTGAATTAATTTTTATAATATGATATTATAAAAGCATAAAAATAAGAAAGAGGTGTTGCCATGAGTAAAAAAACTAAAACAACATTATTTTTACAAATAAGTATTGTAGTTTTGGCAACAATTGGAATAACTTATGCAGTTTTAACAACCTTAGGAACAGTATCTGTTGGTAATCTTACTGTTGCACCACTGGATGTCACCTATACAGGAACCTCAACTTTAACAATCAATAGTCTAACACCGATATTATCTAGTGACATAGCAACAAAAGCCCAAAAATTTGATTTCACCGTAAAGGCAAAAGCAACTAATACTGTAACAGGGATATATGAAGTAGTTTTAAGAGATTTAGTTATAAGTACTAATTTAAAAGGTTCAACATATGGGCAATATGTAAAATGGCGATTATACAAATCTGACAGTTTAATTAATTCAGGTACTTTCGCTTCTATTACATCAGATCAAGCAATTGCGAGCAATCCATTAAGATTGGTAATTAGTCCAAGTAGATTAACATTACCAGCCTCAAGTGGGACGGCTGATTCATATTCCCTTTGGATATGGATAGAAGATTCTTGTAGCGATTATGATGTTTGTTCTAATGCTTCAGCATACAATCAAAATGCCATGATGAATCAAACAATTACTGGTGAATTAGGTGTAGATTTGTATAAGTCATAAACGATTGAAATAATGCTCTTAAAGGCTGAACGGAAAGTCGGACTAATGACTAAGATGTTATCACGAATTAATTATAAAAAGAAAACTAAAACAACAAATATTAATGACAACTTCTTTTTTTTTTAGTATAATAAACATGGACGTGATAATATGAATGAAAAAATAATTAAACAATCTATTCGAGGAGTGATATAATGATAAAAGTATCAAAATTAAAAGAAATAATAACCAATCATAAACAAATAATTATCATGCCTCATAAAGATACAGATTTAGATGCTTTTGGAGCAGCTCTAGGACTTTATTTTTTTTCTAAAACAATTAATAAAAAAACATTAATCATTTTTGAAGAAAAAGAGCCAGAACATCCAATAACAAAGTCATTAGAAAATTTACAAAAAGAAAATATTGCTATTTCATATATAACAAAAGAAGAAGCAATATCATTAACATATAATAATGCTCTACTTATATTAGTTGATTTTCACTTACAAAAATTATCTCCTATACCAGAAATAATAGACCAAATAAAAGATAAAGTAATAATAGATCATCATATTATATCTGATGATATAGTTTTAGCCGAACAAACATATATAGATGAAAATGCTTCATCGACTTGTGAAATGATAACTTTATTATTACAAAAAGAAAATATTGAAATTCCTAGATATGTAGCAACTATCATTTTAGGGGGAATATCAATAGATACAAATAATTTTACAATGAAAACAACATATAAAACATATTCAGTAGCATCTTATCTTACTAAATTAGGAGCTTCTTCAACAGAAATTAAATATTTATTAAAAGAAGACTTAAGTGAATATTTTACTCTTCAAGAGATATTGCAAAATATCATAATCATAAATAAAAATTATGCTATATGTACATGTGATAATAAAATATATACTAAAGAATTTTTAGCTAAAATAGCATCAATAGCTATAACATTTGAAAATATCGAAGTCGCATTTGGAATCGGTAAAATAACAGAAGAAATTATCGGAATAAGTACACGAAGTATTGGTAATATACCTGCCTCAACTCTTATGGAAAAATTTGGTGGAGGTGGACATAAAACAGATGCGGCCAGCCAAGTAAGAGATAAGACTATAGAAGAAGTAAAGGAACAAATTATAAATTTAGTACAATAAGGAGGATTTGATGAAAGTAATATTTATTAGAGATGTAAAAGGGCAAGGGAAAAAAGATGAAATAAAAGAAGTAAGTGACGGATATGCAAATAATTATCTGATAAAGAACAAATACGCGGTAAAATATACAAAAACATCTTTAGATGTTTTAGAACATCAAAAAACAATTAGTAAAATAGAGGAAGAAAATAAAATAACGGAAGCAACAAAAATAAAGGAAAAACTAGAAAAAGAAAGAATAATAATTAAAGTTAAAGCTGGAAAAAATGATAAAATATTTGGAACTATTTCTACTAAACAAATTATTGATATTTTAAAAGAAAAAAAATATAACGTGGATAAAAAAAATATCAATATTGCTACTCCAATCAATTGTTTAGGTAATCATAAAATAGATATTATAATATATAAAAAAGTCATTGCTTCCTTAACAATAACCTTAATAAAAGATAGTGACAAACATGATAGATAAACAAATAAAAACAAATTTAGAAGCAGAAAAAGCATTACTAGGATCAATATTTATGTCTTCAGATGCTTTAGAACTCGCATGCGAAGAATTAGAAAAAGAAGTTTTTTCGCATCCTAGTAATGCGACAATATTTGAAGTATTACAATATCTCCACAATATAAAACAACCTGTTTCTAATCAGACAGTCGTAACAGAATTAGTGAAAAGAGAAGTATATGATAAAATTGGTGGAGCAATGTATATTAAAGAAGTTACAGATTCAGTTGCCACTTCTGCCAATATTAATTATTATATCAAAGAAGTAGTTGAGCAATACACAAGAAGAAAATTAATAGAAGTATCTACTAGTATTGTTAGCAAATCACAAGATAATAAAAATGATATAACAAGTGTTATCGAATATGCAGAAAATAGTGTTTTAGCAATTTCAAAAATTCGTAAAACAAGTTCCTTTAGAGAAATAAGTGAAGTATTAACAAAAGTTCAACACGATTTAGAATCATTAACTAAAACTAAAGGAAATGTAACTGGTTTAACATCTGGACTATATGATTTAGATAAATTAACAACTGGATTTCATCCTAACCAATTAATTATTATAGCTGCTCGCCCAGCTGTTGGGAAAACAGCACTTGCTTTAAATTTTGCCGTAAATGCAGCTAAAGCTACTAAAAAATCAATAGTAATATTTTCGTTAGAAATGCCTGCCGAACAACTTCTTTCCAGAATGATAAGTTCATTAGGACAAATCAACGGAAGAACATTACAAACAGGAAATTTGGAAAACGATGACTGGAGACGAGTTAATGAAGCTATTAGTCAATTAGCAGATACAAATATTTACTTTCACGATGCTGGAGGTATAACTGTTAGTGAAATAAAGGCAAAATGTCGGCGACTTTCTACTAAAAACGATGGTTTAGGCTTAGTAATTATTGATTATTTACAATTAGTAGATGGTTCAAATAAAAGTAATCGTCAACAAGAAGTATCAGAAATATCAAGGGGACTAAAAACTATGGCAATGGAATTAAATGTCCCTGTTATAGCTTTATCACAATTATCGAGAAATGTTGAAAAAAGAGAAGACAAAAAACCAGTTTTAAGCGACTTAAGAGAATCGGGATCTATTGAGCAAGATGCAGACTTAGTCGCTGCCCTTCACTCTGCTGAAACAGAAGTAAAACAAGATGAATCACCTAATTTAACCCAATTAATTATATTAAAACATAGAAATGGTCCGACGAAGACAATTGACTTGTTATTTAAAAAAAACACATCAACATTTTTATCATTTAAGAAAGAAGATGAAAAAATATGAAAAATAAAGTTTCGATATCTATTATATTTACCGTCATTCTATTATCCGCATCAATATTCTTACTAGGATTTAACAATGCAAGTGCAACATATCCAGAAGAAGTATATCAAGTATATTTAGACGGAGAAGTTATTGGAACAATTAAGTCTAAAGAAAAATTTGAAAACTATATTAATAATGAGCAAGCAACCCTAAAAGAAAAATATCAAGTAGATGCTATATATGCTCCTAAGGGAGTTGAAATAAAAAAATTAGTCACTTATAATCCTAAGTTAATAGATGAAATAACTTTATATCAACAATTAAAACAAAAAAAACCATTTACTGTTAAGGGAACTGTAATTACTATAAAAAAGCCTAAAACTGAAGATGATAGTCAAGTTGAAGAACAATACATTAATGTATTAGATAAAGAAATATTTGATGATGCATTAACCAAAACAATCAAAGGATTTGTGGGAGCGGAAAATTACGAAAAGTTCCTATCTGCAACTCAGGAAGAAATAAAAGATGTTGGATCAATAATAGAAAATATTTACATGCAAGAAACAGTAACATATAAAGAAGATTTAATATCAACAGATTCAACAATATTTACTCAAGAAGATGAACTTGCTAAGTACCTGCTTTTTGGTACTACTGAAGAACAAAGTAAATATATCATTGAAGAAGGAGATACTATAGAAACAGTCGCAAATAAAAATAAATTAAGTGTTGAAGAGTTTTTAATTGCTAATCCTAAATTTAATAGTGTTAATAACCTACTCTACACTTCGCAAGAAGTTGTAGTAGGATTAATAAATCCTATTATTAATATAGTTTCTGAGGAACACGTTATCGAAACAAAAGTTAAAAATTACACGACTGAAGTGCAATACGATAGTAATCTGGCAGTTGGAATAGAAAATGAAATCCGAGCTGGAGAAGATGGATTATATAAAGTTACAGAAAAAGTTCAATATATAAACGGTCAATTAGTTCAAGTTTATATTGTTAACTCCACAGAATTAAAACCAGCAGTAAATAAAATAATTGTCAAAGGAGAAAAAATTATTCCTCATATTGCTGA
This sequence comes from bacterium, assembly GCA_030539175.1. GTDB lineage: Bacteria > Bacillota_I > Bacilli_A > RF39 > UBA660 > JAUNSN01. The sequence goes on from JAUNSN010000004.1 coordinate 50,981, forward strand.
TGAAAGTTTCTGGGCTTGGCCAACTATAACCCCATACCAAATAACTAGTGGATATGCATATCGTTGGGGAAGTTTTCATGATGCTATAGATATTGCTGGTGTTGGATATGGTTCACCAGCATATGCGGCCAATAATGCTACAGTATATAAAACTGAATATGGCCATTCAAGTATGGGCAATTACATAATATTAAATCACAATACTGGAAAATACACAATCTACATGCATTTGAAAGATATATATGTAAAAACAGGGCAAATAGTATCACGAGGACAAGTAATTGGTAGTGTTGGTAATACTGGTAATGTTTCTCCTAGACCATCCGCATCAAATCCTTATGCTGGAACTCATCTTCACTTTGGAGTATACGTTGGTGGCCCACCATATGGAGGGGGATATTCTATTAATCCTTTAAGTATATACTAATGAGAGTAGTAGTATTATCAAGTGGAAGTCGAGGGAATACAACTTATATTGAAATAAATAATATCAAGATACTTATTGATTTCGGAAATAGTAATAAGTATGTATGTGATAAGCTAGCAAAGTTAGAAGTAAGTCCGAGTGAAATAGATTATGTATTTTTAACCCATACTCATAACGATCATATAAAAGGGTTAGAAGTTTTTCTTAAAAAAAACAATCCAACGGTATTTCTTACTAAAACTATGCATGAAAAACTTCCATATTTAAATAAGTATAAATATTTACCAACTAATGTCTTAACAATTAACAATATTAATATAGATATCATCAATACATCTCATGATGTAGAGTCAAGAGGGTATATAATTTCATATGAAGAAAAGTCGTTAGTTTATATTACTGATACAGGGTATATTAACCAAAAATATTTTCCTTTATTAAAAAATAAAACTATATATATAATGGAAAGTAATCATGATGTGGAAATGCTTATGAATGGAAGATATCAATTTCCATTAAAACAAAGAATATTAGGAGATAAAGGACATTTATCCAATATAGATAGCGCAAAATACTTAGAACAGTTAATCGGGCTAAATACCAAATATATTATTCTAGCTCATCTATCTGAAGAAAATAATAACCCGCATTTAGCATATGAAACAATAAGTACTAGATTAATAAATAAAAACATTAATAATATTTTTATAGCTACACAGAATAAAGAAACGGAAACGATAGAAATATGATAAAATTAATAGCAGTAGGTAAAATAAAAGAGCGCTACATAAAAGATGGTATAGATGATTATCTACAACGAATTAAAAAATATACTAAAATAGAAATAATAGAAATAAAAGACACAAATATAGAAGAAGAAAAAGAAAGCATCCTGAAAGTTATAAATAAAAGGGATTACATTATTACGCTAGATATTGCGGGGAATAATTTAACTTCAATTGAATTAGCTAATAAAATGAATAAAATACTTCAATATAATTCTAACATTACTTTTATAATTGGATCATCGCTTGGATTGCATCAAACTATAAAAGAGTTAGCTAATTTTTCACTATCTTTTTCAAAATTGACATTTCCCCATCAATTATTTAGATTAATATTCCTAGAACAATTATATCGTAGTTATAAAATAAATAATAATGAGACTTATCATAAGTAAAAAAACGATATGTAAAATGCCAAAAACAATGTAAAATAACTGGTAATATTAATTTTTTGTGATATACTGAAGAAAAGGAGGTCACTTTAATGAAATTAGAAATTGAAGAAGTAATATCAATAGCGGGCGAAAAGTATATTGTTTTAGAAACTGAAATTTATAATGAAAAAGAATATTATTTTATGAACAAATTAACGCAAGAAGAAGAGCCAACAGAACAATATCACATATTTAGTCCTAAAGGGGAAAACGAATTAGAGGCAGTATCAAACAATGATACAGTAACAGTATTAATACCAATATTTCAAAATAAGTTAGCACAAAGAATAAAAGAGAATTTTAGAGGTGATATAATTGAATAATGAAGAAATTAGATATTATTTAGATAATATCATCAACGAAATTAATAAAAACTTTGAATATTATGAAAAGACATCGAAAAAAATTGATGAGTATGACCAAATTAGAAGTACGGAAAAAGAAATTTTTATAACTAACTATCAAACAAAAAGCAATCTTTTAAAAGATAGTTTAGAATCATTAAAAAAAGAGTGCCAACAAATTATCGAACAAATTAATCTTAATAATTACAATGGAGAAATTAGTAACGAAGTCATAAAATCGGCAAAAGAGTTCAAAGTAAAATACGATGATTTTGCAAAGTATAATTTAGGAGACATATATTTTAACTATGCTAAATCTACTTATGACAGAATAGAGCAATTAATAAAAGAATCCTATAATAATATAAATCA
>JAUNSN010000042.1 GCA_030539175.1 bacterium
CCAATAGGTCCAGTAGTCCCAGTAGGTCCGGTTGGTCCTGATTCCCCTTGTGAACCAGTAGCCCCAGTTGGCCCAGTAGCGCCCGTTTCCCCAATTGGTCCAGTATTTCCTTGTATTCCTTGTGGTCCGATTGCTCCAGTAGGTCCAGTTGGCCCAGTCGCCCCCGTTTCCCCAATTGGACCTTTGATTAAACCAACATCATGCCATTCGCTAGATGATTCATTCCAAGTATATAAATCTGTACCAACAATGTAACAATCACCAACATTCCCTAAAGGGTGATCATTTAGTAGTGCTTCAATGGTATCATAAGATCCTAAAATAACAGGCGTTATTCCATCAATACCTGATGGACCAGTTACTCCTTGAGGTATTACAAAATTTAATATAACATTTTGTTCTGTTCCAGAATTTATTACTAAAGCATTTGTTCCAGGTTCACCTGTCACTGTATCGCCTACCGTTACTGTCGAATTGGCTGGTCCAGTCGCCCCAGTAGGTCCGATCGGTCCAGTTGGCCCAATTATTCCAATAGGTCCAGTAGCCCCAGTTGGCCCAGTTTCTCCAGTAGCCCCAGTTGGTCCCGTTGGTCCATAACACATTTTATATTGATGATATTTTTTAAAGTCATTTATTTTTTGCATTGCTTTTTCTAGCGAAGAATCATTATTCATAATATGTTACCTCCTTTCTATTTATTTTATGTATTGTTAAAATAAATGCTAATACTATATACCTATCTTTACTTAGTATGTTTTTTAGTGTTAAAAACACTTTCATTATAAAAAAACTGTCTTAGACAATTTAAGACAGTTTTTTAACCTAAATATTCAATTGTAATGGATATTAATGTATTGGCAAAATATGAGTCAGTATTTAAATTAACTATACTTGGTGATGTTAAATACATATTTCTTTTTGCTAAATTAATTAATTCAAATGGATCGGTTATATTATTAACTATAAATATACCTTGTGATATGCTTTCTATACCTATTTCATTATAACAAAAAGAACTATTTCCACTATATATTATTGGGTCTCCTACTTTTTTAAATCCAAATGAAATTAAGTCAGTATCAGGATTAAAAATATTATTTTCATGTGGTGTATAGGCATTGATTGCTATATTAATTTTATATGCACCAGTTTTATTAAATTGAAGTGTATTTTCAGCCGAATTAAGGACACAAATGTTACCAGTATCTACTTCTTTTCTTTGAAGTGGTAATCTTTCATTTGGAAGGATTTCTATTCCTGCTCCATTTATGTCTTGATTTAAAGTAACTATATAAATAGAATTAATTTTTTCTGGTCCAGCAGGACCTCTTAATCCTTGTGGTCCAATTGCTCCTTCTTCTCCAGTTGGCCCAGTAGGTCCAATTTCTCCTCTTTCTCCAGCAGGTCCAGTCGGTCCAGTAGGTCCGATTTCTCCTTGTGGCCCTTTAATTGTACCTACATTTATCCAATCGTTTGCTGTAACTGACCACACATATAAATCTGTTCCTACTAAATATCCATCACCAGCAGCTCCAGCAGGATGTGCGGTCCTAAGTTCATCTATGGTATTATAAGACCCCATAATTGTTACACTTGTTCCATCTCTACCAGCAGGTCCGATTGGTCCAATTGGTCCAGTAGGTCCAACTATTGTTCCAATTCTTCGCCAATCATTTAATTCTGGATCCCATGTGTATAAGTCAGAACCGACAATATAACTATCTCCCTCTAATCCTACTGGATGATTGTTTTTTAATTCTTCTAATGTATCATACGATCCTTTTAATGTTACGCTTACTCCATCATTCCCAGAAGGCCCAGTTGGCCCAACTATTGTACCTACATTTTCCCAAATTCCATACCATACATATAAATTTGGTGAAATTATATAAGCATCGCCAAAATTAGGATTGGGTTGGGCTATTCTTAATTCTTCTAATGTGTTATATGATCCTAAAATATTTACGCTTCTTCCTTGTGGTCCAGTCGGTCCAATTGGCCCTTGTATAGGTCCAAGATTTCTCCATTCGCCAGGATTAGACCAAACAAATAAATCCGTTGTTACTATATAAGCATCTCCTAATGTTGCTGTTGGATGCTCTCGTAAAAGTTCATTAATACTATATTATCTTCCTAATATCAATGTTGATGTTCCTGTTACTCCCGCTGGTCCAGTATGTCCAGTACGTCCAGTTGGTCCAGTCGGCCCAGTTAAATTAGGATAGCAGCACCCAACTGGCCGGTTTTTCGAATCGTGCTGTATTTTTTTTAAGGCACTTTCCCAACCATTATTATTTATACAATTATTATTAAATGTTTCTTCCATTTTCTTCACTCCTTTCTATCTAAAATAGTTTATGTAAGATGGTAGTTAGGGATTAATTAAATAACCTTTCTATTTTAAATATATTTATAAATTATATAATATCAAATAATAAATATATTTGTACTTAGTCTTCCAAAAATTTAATAACTAACTATACTTTTTTGTTATTATATGGTATATTTATCACATAAGAGGAGTATAACCTGAAAATATAATTATATTATTTGTGGCTATATGTACCTTGAACGAAGAGAAAGGAATGGATCTTATTATGAAGAAAATTAAAATGTTAGCAGTCTTATCTTTTATATCTTTATTGTTGGTTGGTTGTGGCCAAACGACTAATAATAACACTGCTAATGAAAGTGGGTCAACTACAAGTGAAAAGAGTTTAAATCAAACAGAAAATGTATCTGAGGATGTTGAGTTATATTCTGATGATACTAAGTTAGTATTTAATTTTTATGATACTTACAAAATAGTATATTATTATAGCGGTAATACTATTACTGGATTAGAATGGTATTATACCTATGATAGTGTTGAAGTAGCGACCGTATCTTTAGCAGCTATTAATGCTAATTTAACAAGTGATGATCAAGTAGAAAGTGTTACTCAAAATGGACGGCATATTATTGTAAAGATGAAACCTGCTGCTTATGAGGGGATGACAACAGAAGAAGTTAAAAGTACCTATTCATATTTAGAACAAGTTTATAAAGGACAATAAAAAAATAAAAAGAAAAATATTGTTACATTAATATTTTCTTTTTTTTATTTTTTTGTTATAATTGATATATGATAGAAAGATAGGTGATGTTTGTTGAATAATAAAGGCCAAGCACTTGTTGAATTTGTTCTTATTGTTCCTATTTTTCTTATTATATTATTTGCTATTATTGATTTTGGTAAAATATTTTTTGCTAAAAGCACCTTAGAGAGTAGGGCGACCGAAGTAGTTGATATGTTAGAAAGTGGAGATACTATTGATAATATTTCTCTACTTTATAAAGATGAATTTACACTAACGTTAAATGAAAATGGCAAATACCAAATATTACTTTTTTCTACCGATGTTGAACTTATGACTATAGGGTTAGATAAAATATTAGAAAATCCCTATAAAATAGAGACAAAAAGGGTAATATATAATGATTAAGTTAGATAATAAAGGCCAGGTCTTAGTATTATTTGTTTGTTTATTACCAATTATTCTTTTAATTTCTATATTAGTAATTGATATTACTAATATATATGGAGAAAGAGAAAAATTAGATGGTATTAACAAAATGGCAATTAGTTATGCCCTAGATAATTTAAATAGTGATAACTTAAAACAAGAAGTTAATGATTTAATTTTGTTAAATGATAAAGAAATTGGAGAAATACTTATTAATATTGAAGGTAATACGGTGGAAATTTATTTAGAAAAATATGAGGTTGCTTATTTAGCTTCTTCGATAAATATAAAGGCTTTTCAAGTTGTTTCGCATTATAAGGGGATTATAGATAATACAGATAAAAAGATTATACGAAGGAGGTAATATAGTGGGTAAGATTGTATCTATTTCATCAACTAAAGGTGGTGTTGGTAAATCAACAATGGCTTTAAATTTAGCTGGTATTTATAGTTTGTTAAAGAAGAAAGTTTTAATTATTGATTTAGATTTATATAGTGGGGGAATTGCAACTAGTTTAAATATTAGTAATGAAAAAGATATTTTTATTATGGTTGATGGATTACATAATAATAGATATACTGAATTTGCTGATTATGTAGTTAAATATAATGATTATATTGATGTTATTAGTTGTCCTAAAGATCCAAGATTGGCAAATCAACTAGAGAGTAAATATTTACCAATTATTTTTGAAAAAGCAAAATATAATTATGATGTTGTTTTAGTAGATACTAATCATGTATTAGATGAAATAAACTTAACTATTTTAGATAATTCTTATAATACTTTGTTTGTTCTTTCAAATGATATAGTTGATTTAAAGAATATGAAGTCTTTAATGAGTATTTTTAAAGATGCTGATAAGTCTAACTACTATATAGTATTAAATAACTCTATTAATAATAAAAAAGAGTATTTAACTTTATTTGATATAAAAAATGTTATAGGTAATTCAATTGATTTTGAAATATCAAAAAGTTTCTTTATAAAAAGTATTGAGAAATATATGTTAAATGGTGAAATACTTACATTAAGTAGAAAAATTCATAATTCCCATTATAAAGATATTAAAGTATTAAAGAATATTGCTTTAAAACTAATTGCAGATAATAAGGGGGAAGAAGACAATGGCTAAGAAAAGTTTAGTTGAAGCTTTTAATATTAAGGCTGAAAAAAAGGGCATTATTGGGAAAAGTGATTATGAAATGTTTCCAGATAAGGTTTTACTAGATGCTCTTAGAAATAAAATTATTCAAAGTTTAATTGATAATGATATCCCAGAAGATAAATTATTAGAACAATATATTAATGATGAAATAGATATTGCTATTGAGGGATATGATTTAGATCCACTAGCAAGAAATCATATTTTTAATTTAATCCAAAATGAAGTAAGTGGGTATGGGCCAATTACAGAGTTATTAGATGATAATAGTATTACTGAAATTATGGTTAATGGTCCAAATGAAGTATATGTTGAAATGGATGGAAAGATTGTTAGAGATGAAACCATATCATTTATTAATGATACTCATATAATAAGAACAATTCAAAGAATTGTCCAACCTCTTGGTCGAACGATAGATGCTTCTAATCCAATGGTAGATGCTCGGTTGCGCGATGGATCACGACTTAATGCTATTATTCCGCCATTGTCTTTAAAAGGGCCTGTCTTAACTATTCGTAAGTTTGCTAAAGATTTAGACAGTATTGAAGATTTATTACGTAAAGGAACAATGACAACAGATATGGCTTTATTCTTAGAGGCTTGTGTTTTAGCAAAACTAAATGTTATTATATGTGGAGGAACAGGAACTGGTAAGACATCACTTCTTAATATATTAAGTAGTTTTATTCACAACGATGAAAGAATAATTACTATCGAAGATGCGGCTGAGTTAAGACTTCGCCAAAGTCATGTTATTTCTTTAGAAACACGATTAATTAACTATGAGGGTGAAGGAGAAGTAACAATCAGAGATTTAGTTAGGAATTCACTTAGAATGCGACCAGATAGAATAATAGTTGGTGAAGTAAGAGGTAAAGAAGCATTTGATATGCTACAAGCTATGAATACAGGACATGAGGGATCTCTAACAACATTACATGCTAATTCACCAAGTGATGCTATAAATAGATTAGAAACAATGCTTTTAATGAATGATATGGAACTACCTGTTAGTGCAATAAGAGGTTATATAGAAAGCGCTATTAATATTATTATTAATATAGAAAGATTAAGTGATGGTCGGCGTAAAGTAACTAGTATATGTGAAGTAGATGGCTTTAATAAAGAAGATATTGCCTTAAAAGAGATATTTTCTTTTATACAAGATTCTGTTGCCGATGATGGAATGGTAATTGGGGAGTTTAGACAAAATAAATATATACCAAAGGTATTAAATAAAATAAAAAGATATGGTATTACTTCATTAGATAATATTTTTAAATAAAGGAAGGTGATATAATGGCCGAACATTTCAAATTACTATTTATACAAATTATTTTTATTGTTATATTAATGATTGTTATTGTTGCACTTATTCGTCAGAAAAAGGCTATTAATTTTGAAAGAAGAATTGGCCGTTATAGTATTAATCCTATTAATGATGTAGAAATATCATTTTTTGATGTTTTTAGTGATAAATGGAATGATTTAATTAAAAGAGCCCGAAAGTATTTTATTAAATCTAAAATACTTGTTAAAGCTAGTAGAAGATATAATAAATATATTTCTTATACTAAAGATAAAGATATTGAAACTATTGATTTTATAATCAGAAAATTTTTTATTAGTTTATCTTTTATGTTATTAACAATATTTTCATCAGTACTTCAAACTCGTGTATTAACATTAGTAGAATTAATAATTAATATTTGTATTGGATACTTTATTTACGATATATATTTATTCTATCAAGAAAGAAGAAATATAAAACTTATTGAAAATGAAATGTTGCGAGCAGTTATTATTATGAATAATGCTTTTAAAGCAGGTAAATCTACATTACAAGCCGTTGAAATCGCATCCGATCAATTACCTGAACCAATTAATGGGGAATTTAAGAAAATATATCAAGATATGGCTTATGGGTTATCAGTTGATACAGTATTTGAAAGATTTGCTAAAAGAGTAAATATCGAAGAAGCAAGATATTTATCTTCTTCTTTAACAATATTAAATAAAACTGGCGGTAATATAGTTGAAGTATTTTCTTTTATTGAAAAAACTTTATTTGATAAAAAGAAGATGCGTGAAGAATTAAAAAATATGACAGTTAGTTCTAATATGATTGTTAAAGTATTAATGTTTATACCATTTGTTTTTGTATTTATTATATGCTTATTTAATCCTAATTATTTTGACCCCTTATTTTCATCCGCACCAGGTATTTTAGTATTTTTTACAATATTAATAACTTTTGGTTTATACGTGTTTTTCTTGCAAAAGATAATGAAAGTTAGGGTGTAGTTATGGCAAAGAAAAAAGAATTAACAAGGAAAATATATAATAAAAAAACAGTTGATAAAGTAGATAATAGAATAAAACTTCTTGGTGTATATAATAAAATGAATGCAATAACATTTCTTAATATAAGATTATTTACTTCTATTATTGTATTTGTAATTAGTGTTTATATCTTTGATTTTGGTTATGTTATTGCTCCTTTACTAACAATTAGTTATTATTATTTTATTTATTACATTATGATAGAAAATAAAATAAAAAAACGTTCAAGTAAGTTGGAAGCAGAAGCTATGTACTTCTTTGAAGTACTAACATTGTCATTAGAAACTGGTAGAAATTTATCAGAAGCATTACAAATAACTATTAAAAGTGTTAACTCAGAAATATCTGATGAGTTTAAGGAAGCATTAAGAGAAGTAAAATTTGGAAAATCACTTAGTGAGGCTTTAATTGATATTAATGATAAAATGCCATCAGTTCCAATAAATAATATCATTTTAACCTTGACACAGACTGATTTATTTGGTAATAGTATTATAGACAACATGTATAACCAGATAGAATATTTACGTGAAAAGAAAAAGATGGAAGTAAAAGCAGCAATTTCTAAAGTACCTATAAAAGTTAGTATTATTTCTGTTTTATTCTTTGTACCTTTAATTCTTCTCATTATACTTGCACCTGTCTTATTAACATATATTACTTAAAGAAGGGAGATATAATCATGTCAGGTCATTCAAAGTGGTCAACAATAAAAAGAAAAAAGGGGGCTATAGATGAACAAAGAAGTAAAATCTTTCAAAAACTAGCAAAAGAACTTTATGTTGCGGCGAAAAATGGTGATAAAGATCCAGCTCTTAATGCTAACTTACGGATGGTAATTGAGAAAGCTAAAGCAGAGAATATGCCTAAGGATAAGATAGAAAATGCAATTAATAAAGCAAGTTCTAAGAATGATATGGAAAATTATGATTTTGTTAGATATGAGGGATATGGACCAGGAGGAGTTGCAATAATAGTAGACTGTCTTACTGATAACAAGAATAGGACTGCTAGTTTTGTAAGAACTGCATTAACTAAAAGTGGCGGAAATTTAGGAACTAGTAATTCTGTTGCTTATCTTTTTGAAAGAAAAGGATTATTAATATTAGATAGTTGTTATGAAGAAGATAAATTGATGGAAGATGTTTTAGACTTAGATATAATTGATTTTGTTAAAGAAGAAGATGGTTATAGTATTGAATGTAGTTATGATAATTTCATTGAAATTAAAGATAAATTAGAGAATTTAGGATATAACAAGTTTATTACTAGTGAAATTACTCTATTACCTAATAGTTATATTTCATTAGATGAAGAAAAACAATTAAAGTTTTTAAAATTACTTGAGGCATTAGAAAATATAGATGATGTTCAAAATGTATATCATAATTTAGATTTATAAGTAAAGAAAGGATTTGGTTTAGTGTGATATGTGAAAAGTGTCAAACTTATGTTGCTGATGGGACATCATTTTGTCCAAAATGTGGTCATATGTTAGTAGAAGAAACTAAGGAAGTAAAAAAAGAAATTGAACAAAGGGAAGAAGATATTGTGAAAAAAGTAGATAATGGCGAAATAAAAGTAGATAAGCCGAATGAAGATAAAGTTGGTGATAGTAAGAAAGAAGAAAGTATTCCTTTGGAAATATCAAACAAAGTTGAGGTTGTTAAACCAACTATAGATGTTAAAGAAGAAAAAAAAGAAGATATTATAACTATAGAAAAACCTAAGAATGATCCACCTATAAGTAAAATAATTATTGGTTTTATTATCGTTATTTTAATAATTGTAGGAAGCTGGTTTATATGGAAAACTTATCAAGAAAATAAAACTAAAAACACCGAAGAAATAAGTTTAGTTCATTTTGGAGCTTATGATATAAATATACCACAAACTTGGATCTATGAATTAGTTAATGCAGTTATATATATGAAATATAATAAATGGAGTATTAAAACTACCCCTATATCTATTAGTTATAGCAGTATTATTAATGATAAAACTGCATTAAAAGAGAAAATAAATAATAATAATTTTCATATTAACAAAGAAGAAGAAAAAACTATTAATAAAAAAGATATGTTAATATTTGATTGTACTAGAAATGGTGATACTTATTACTTAGTTTATACTAAAATTAATGATACTTCTTCACTTATTACTGATATAATTAATAATGGAGAATACAATGCAATAGAATTTAATCAAATACTAGAAGCAATATCTTCTGTTTCTCCTAATTCTACCTATTTACAATTATCAGAAGATAATGACTTTATTAGCTTTAATTCAACCACATTAACTACTAAGTAAAAAATTATATCTATCATAATAATTCCATCATTAATTAATATAAATTAATTAATGATGGAATTTTATAATATCTAACGTCTATTTTATATTTTTTTTCAAAAATTCTTGATAGAGCCTCTAATATGTGATAATATTATGGTAGGATATTCAAGGAGGATGTTATATGAAAGAAGTATTTAAAAATAAAAAAATATTATTAATATCAATGTTTAGTCTCTTATTAGTACTAGCAGGGACAACGTATGCTTGGTTTAGTTGGACTAGTTCAACTAACACTAGTGCCACTCTTACAACTAGTGTTGCTGAATTTTATTTTGATAGTGGTAGTAGTATAAGTGCGAATAACATTGGACCAGTTTTATCATCTGATAACGGAGAATATTTAACATTCTCAGTAACTAAAACTAATCCTAGTAGTACAGATTACTTACATATTAAATTTAATGCAACATCTATTCCTAATGTAAGTGGAGCAATACCAGAATCTTTAAAATATAAAGTATTAAGTGGTACTAGTAATGGTAGTTATCCGACTACTGTTGCCGAAGGTAACTTAAGTAGTGCTGTAGTAGGTAATGATTACTCTTTAGCACCTAATGTTACCATAGCAACTGGTACAACATACTATAAAGTAATATTCTGGTTAGATGGTACAGTAGAAAACCCAACTGGTATACAAGGACAAACCTTAGCAGGTACAGTTAATTTATATACAGGACCCATAGTATTGCCTAATTTAGATAATAGTGGAGCAAATGCACCAGTATTAGCTGATGGAATGATACCAATAATGT
>JAUNSN010000073.1 GCA_030539175.1 bacterium
AACTATTATACATGAAAATTTTAAATAAGCAAGAACTTTTTATGTGTAGGTGTGGTAAGTTGTTTGGATGGTCAACAAGTTTGCTGTAAATGTTAATCTTTTTTTGGACAAAACTGTTCAATTCCATATTACCATTTACACCAATCCATGGTTCAAACGAATGTGACAATGCCTCTCGTGTCTCATCCTTTGTACTCTCTTCTTAAAAAACAATTGACTGTTAAAAATAAAAAAGTTATAATAAATATGCAATACTTTAGTATTGAAGAAGGAGGAAAAAATGAGTAAATTAGATGGTACTAAGACTAAAGAAAATTTGATGACAGCATTTGCTGGAGAAAGCCAAGCAAGAAATAAGTATTCTTACTATAGTTCAAAGGCTAAAAAAGATGGTTTCGAACAAATTGCGGCAATTTTTGAGGAGACTGCAAACAATGAAAAAGAACATGCTAAATTATGGTTTAAAATTCTTCATGATGGAGCAGTTCCTGATACTATGACTAATTTAGAAGATGCAGCATCTGGGGAAAATTATGAGTGGACTACTATGTATGCTGATTTTGCTAAGATTGCAAAAGAAGAGGGATTTGATGATATTGCTTTGTTATTTGAAGGTGTTGCTAAAATAGAAAAAGAACATGAAGATAGATATAGAACTTTACTTAATAATATAAAAGAAAACGAAGTTTTTGCAAAGAGTATTGAAGAAGTATGGATTTGTCGTAATTGTGGTCATATTCATACTGATAAGGATGCTCCTAAAGAATGTCCAGTATGTGCTCATCCACAAAGTTACTTTGAAATTAGAAAGATTAATTATTAAAGAGATTCTCTCTTTTTTTTTATATTATATTTATATATGTCTAAAAAAATACCTACTTAAGTAAGTAGATATTTATATTTTTAAATATTTTCTAACTGCTCTCCAACTACCAATCATTCCTACTAAGACACCTATTAATAATAACACTAATGATAAAGTTATTACAAAGGGATATGGTTTAATTAATTGAGCTAGTGAAGAGTTTAATACATTGCCATTAAAGAATCCATAAAATGAATTATAACCATAAATAGTTATTATAATCGGGATAATTGCTCCTAATATGCCAAGAAATAAGCCTTCTATAATAAATGGAAATTTAATTGATGAGTTAGAAGCACCAACAAGCCTCATTATTTCTATTTCTGTTTTTCTTGAAAATATTGTTAATTTAATAGTATTAGCAATTAAGAAAGATGTAACAAGTATTAATGCTACTACCATGATAATACATACTTTTTCAACTACTTTAAAGATAACGACTAATTGATTAATCATATCTTCTCCATAACTTACTGTATTTACACCATCTAATTCTTTAATAGTATTCGCTGTATTCTTTAATTCTTCAATGTCTTTAACTTTTAATAAAAAACTATCTAGTAGGGGATTAGTCTCTTCGTCCCATTCATTAATAATGCTTTCTAATTCTTGATTCTCTGCTTTAACACTTTCTATTGCTTCTTGTTTAGAACGAAATTCTAATTCAGCAACATTATCAGTTTTATATATTTCTTCTTCTATTTCTTCAATTCTTTCTTGCTTTATTTTATTATCTAAAAATATTACTACTGTTACATCTTTTTTAATAACTTTAGCAAAATTTTCTACATTATATGATAAAAGCATAGATACAGATACAACTATTAAAGTAATAGTAATACATGATATTGAAGCTAGTGATAAACTAAAATTTCTTATAATGCTTTTTAAAGCATCTCTTATATTTCTATTAATTGTTCTAATTAGCTTTATCATAATATGATCCTTTCTCATAGTCTTTTACTAGTCTTCCTTCATCTATTAATATTACTCTTTTTTTCATTTTATCTACAATATCTCTATCATGAGTTGCCATAACAATAGTTGTACCTAATTTATTAATATTTTCTAATACTTTCATAATTTCCATACTTGTATCTGGGTCTAAATTACCAGTTGGTTCATCACATATTAAAATTTTTGGTCCATTAACAATTGCTCTTGCAATAGCAACTCTTTGTTGTTCTCCTCCAGATAGTTGGTTGGGATATTGTTTAACTTTGTTTGTAAGTCCGACTAATTCTAATACTTTCATAACTTGTTTATGAATAAATTTTTTATCAAGAGCAAAAACTTCTAAAGCAAAAGCTACATTTTCATATACTGTTAATTTGGGTAATAATTTATAATCTTGGAACACTACTCCTAGTTTCTTTCTTAATTTATAAACTTTTCTATTTTTCAATTTAGCAACATTAATTCCGCCAACAATTATTTCTCCTTTATCAGGTTTTTCTTCTCGGTATAACATTTTTATAAAGGTGCTTTTACCAGAGCCAGATGGTCCGATGACAAAAACAAAGTCACCTTTAGAAATGCTTATGCTAAAGTCATATAGGGCTAATACCCCATTTTTATATTGTTTTTCAACATTTTTTACTCTTATTAAGTCCACATAAATCACCTCATTGTAATTATTATTATAACATTAATTTGTCTTTTTTTTACTTTATTTTAAAAATAAAGTTAAAAAAA
>JAUNSN010000005.1 GCA_030539175.1 bacterium
TGATACAATCATAAAGAACAATGATAAAGTGATTACATTAGGTG
The DNA here is from genome assembly GCA_030539175.1 of bacterium. Lineage (GTDB taxonomy): Bacteria > Bacillota_I > Bacilli_A > RF39 > UBA660 > JAUNSN01. The sequence continues at coordinate 45 of JAUNSN010000005.1, forward strand.
GAAGTGCGATATATTCTAGTTTTTCAGCTAGAAGTTGTTATGATGGAACAATTGCAGTAATTGGTAATATGAATAAAGAAACAAATAAAAAATTAATTATGAAAAAAATTACTCATATTGGCAAAACAAATAAAAAAATGACGTCATTTATTATAAATGAATCATTAGATACTTGTGTTTCAACGAAATACGAAAACAATAAATTTATATTAACAGATAAAATCATAATTAAGCATTTACACATTTCTTTTAGAAAAGGTGTTGATATCGATGCCATTTTAAATAATCCATATTTAAAATATAAATCTCTTTCAATTGATGTAATGATTCATAGTGTTAAAGAGTTTATTCCCAAAATAGTAAAATATATAAATAAAATTGATATTATTTTTTGTAATATGAAAGAGTATTCACTTATAAAAGAATATATTGAGGATATACCATTAAAAATAATTACTAATGAGGATAAACCAGTTATAGTAATTAATAAAGAAAGTATTACTTTTTTTGAAATTAAAAAAATAAATAATATAGTTTCATTTACTGGAGCTGGCGATACTTTTATTGGAGGCTTTTTAGCAAAATATATTAAAAATAAAAACATTAAATTATCAGTCAAACAAGGAATAGTTAATTCAAGAGAAAAACTAAAACATTTTGGTCCGTTATACAATGAAGTTAATTGGAAAAATAACATTTTAATAAAAGAATATGAGCTTCCTAATAATATTATTGTAATTGGTAATTCGTGTGCTGGTAAAACAACGTTTATTGACTGTTTTAAAGAAAAATATAATATATTTTCTGATATTGATGATTTAGAACCTTTATTGGAAGTGTTTAAATTGGATGACCTTTTATATGAAAATAAAATAGAAGATTTTTTAAATATTAAAGAGCATTTAATTTATTCTTCATTCATATGGGAGGAATATAATAGAGATTTAAATAATGTATTGCATTATACCAAACCTTCCAAAAGTGGTAAAGGACATGATATTATTAGGCCTATATTATGGGATTATATTATAAAATTTGCTGTAGCAAAATGTAATAATAATAACATAATCCAATTTTCACGAGGTTATGATGTTAATTATACCAAAGAATATAAAGATAATCCCTATGTTAGAAGCTTATCATCTTTTATTAGTAAAATTAACCAAAATCTTATTATTATAAATTTGACTTCAGACCTTAAAACTAGAAAAGAAAGAAACATAATTAGATTCAATAATGGCGGACATTATGTATCTGAAGAAACAATGGATAGTGTATATGGCACTGATTTATTCTATTATACAAAAACAAAGAATAATAATGGATATATCATTATAAATAATAAAGAATATCCTGTATATAATATTATAAACAATAAAAATTTATCAAAAATTGATTTAAATAAATTTATGTTTTATAATGTTAATGAAGTTATAAAATATTATAATGAATTTAAGGAGGATGAAAAAAATGAATTTAAAAAAGGTTCAAAAGGAAATATGGCAAAATAAAGTTAATAAAGGATTTAATACTATGGATGTAAATAAGGAATTTTGTTTGTTATATGGTGAAGTTGCAGAGGCTTATGAGGCCTATAGAAAAAAGAAAGATGATTTGGGTGAAGAACTTGCTGATATTGCTATATACTTGATGGGATTATCTGAAATGCTTGGTTTTGATTTAGAAGAGCAAATAGAATATAAAGTTAACAAAAATTCTAAAAGGGTTTATAAGAATATTGATGGAGTTAATGTTAGAGTTAGTGATTAACAAAAACATAAAAACAGTTATAAAACTAAACAGAAATGTTTAGCTTTTTTTATGGAAAAATAGTTTATAAGAATATTTTTTTCATATTTAAAAAACCTTTATAATAAAATTTAGAGGAGGTAATCATGAAAGAAATAATCAAAGAATTAAAATTAATAATTAACAAAGAATTATACCAAAAGAAAATTATTAGTTTTGAAGAATTTAAATTAATGAACGAAGAACTACTAAAGGAGCAATGTGATGAATGTATTACAAGTTAGAAATGAATTACTAAGAGGTAAAACAATTTTTGATATGAATCTTAATGTTGGTTATTATGCAAGAGTATCAACTGAAAAAGATGATCAATTAAATAGTTTAGAGAATAAGTCTAATAATTTTAAAGATATGATTATGGAAACTTAAAATTGTACTTTAGTAGGTGAATACATTGATGAAGGAATAAGTGGAACAAGTGTAAAAAATAGAGAGAAATTTTTAAAAATGATTGATGATTCTGCTTCAGGTAAGTTAGATTTAATAGTTACAAAAGAAATATCAAGATTTTCTAGAAATGTCGTAGATAGTATTAAATATACAGAGGAATTATTAAATAATGGAACGGTAGTTTTTTTTATAAGTGATAATATTAATACGATATATCCAGACAGTGAATTTAGGTTAGCACTTATGTCATCTTTAGCTCAAGATGAGGTAAGAAAATTAAGTGAAAGAGTTAAATTTGGAATCAAAAGAATGATTAAAGATGGAAAAATTATTGGTGGAAATCTTACTGGATATTATCGTAAAGATGGAAAAATGATAATAAATGAAGAAGAAAAGCCAATTATAGAAATATTATTTAATTTATATGCAACAGGAAAGTATTCTTTTGAAAAAATTTCAGATATTCTTTATAAAAAGGGTTATAAAAATAAAAAAGGCAATCCATATTCAGGTACAACATTAAAAAAATTCATTTTAAATCCAAGATATAAAGGATATTATACTGCAAATATGTCTAGAGTAGAAAGCTATAAAACCCATAAGAAAATAGATATTCCCAAAGAAGAGCAAATAATTTATAAAAGCAAGTTAATTGAACCGATAGTGTCTGAAGAATTATGGAATAAAGCAAATGAATTATATAGAAAAAAACGTAGTTTAAGGAACATTAATGTTGTTACTTCACAAAAAGTAATTGATGAATCAATTTATACTAATAAACTAATATGTAAAAATCACAATGAATATTTTATAAGATGCGCTGGAAGTAATAGAAAAAGTAATCCTTCATGGGTATGCAAAAAATATAAAAACAAGGGAGTATTAGAATGCAACTCGCCTATAATAAGAGAGAAATGCTTAAATATCTTTCTTGCTAATATTATAGAAGAATATATTAAAGATAAATTATTTATTACGAAAAATGAAATTATTGATTTATATAATGAAATATTTTTTAAAGCTAATAATAAACTAAAAATAGAAATTGTTGAAAAAATAAAAGATTTAAGGTCAAATAGAGATAAATTAATTGATCTTAATTTATCAAATATTATATCAAGCGATGAATTAAAAAAAAGACTGTTAAAAAATGATAAAGAAATAAACAAGGCACAAGATTTATTAAATAATATGGATTTAAATAATAATTATTATGATAGATTAAAATGCATAGATTTAGAAATAGATAAGTTGTCAAGTATAAAAGATAATCTGAAAATCTATATAGATTTGTTAATTGAAAAAATAGAAATAAGTAAATTAAATACTAGATTTAAAATGAATTTAGATATTCATTTTAGAAGCGGAGAAATAAAAAATATTTATTATGAAAATTAAATATTATGTCGAATAATTTTTTTTAGAGGAAAAATCAGTGCCTAGCAACCCAGGGTTTGTAGAATTAGGAAATCGACTAGGGAAAGAAACATTATTTTCTTACATAAAGAATTTTGGATTCGGTGCAAAAACCAATGTTGACTTAAATGGTGAAGCTAATGGTATACTGTTTCCATTATCCAAAGTTGGTCCTTTAGAATTAGCCACTACTGCCTTTGGTCAAGGTATATAGCAAGAGAAACATTTAAGTTTAAAAAGCATAATGGAATCAAGAAAGTTGATGTAGAATATATTTACATAATTAAACTAAGAACAGAATATTCGTAACAATTTTAATAACAAAAACCATTTTTGAAATTAATTATATATGTTATACTTATGTTAATAGTGGTGATATTTAATGAGTATAGAGGAATTAAAAAAAATATTTTTGGATGCAGGAGAAGTCAAATTTAGATTATATAGTTTGGATTATGTTATAACAAAAACAGATAATGGTGTTATTATTTATCCAATCATATATGATAAAAAACAAATCAAATATGATTCTATTGATGAGTTATTAAATAGTTATTTAATATATAACGAAACTATTATACAAAACGAAAATAAAATTATGAAAATAGAACAAAATGTGTAATAAAAAAAGGAAATATAATTAACTTATATTTCGATTTTTTGTTTTTGATAAAATCCAATCAATTGATATACCATATCTTTTTGCTATATTTGATATATATGATGTTGTTATTAAAGCTTTGTTACTTTCATATTTATGGCAATTTGATTGACTAAATCCAACTACTTCAGCAAATTCTGCTTGTGTTAATTGCAAACTTTCTCTGATTTCTTTTAATTTTTTTGAAACTTCCATACTATTAATTTCGTAATTAATTGGATTATAAAATTTAGTGTTTGAAAATCCTAGTAAATAATCAATGCTTATATTGTAGTAGTTTGAAAGTTTATTCAATTGTCTTAAAGGAATAATATCTTTTCCACATTCCCATCCAGCATAAGTAGATCTTTTTACATCTAAGATTTTAGCAATTTCTTTTTGTGTTAATTCTAAATCTTCTCTCATATTTTTCAATCTGGAAAAAGCATTATCTAAATCCATATACATATTAATATCACCAAGATAATTTTCTCATTTAAAATAAGAAATACCGTGATGTGTGGTCTATTGTAATTTTGTTTGCAAACAAAAAAAGTTGCTAATTTGCAACTTTTTCAGAATATTATATTATTTTTGATTTTCAATTAAATGAATTAATTCTGATGTAGCATAATTTGGAAAATTATTCTTATTAGTTATCATTATTAAGTTTACTGGCTGAAATTCATCTTTCAGTTTTATTTCATAAAGTTCTTTTTTTTCTAAATTATCTTGAATAAACTCTTTAATTGCAATCCCTATTCCAAATCCTTCTTTTACAAATTCATATACTAGAGAATGGCTAGCAAGATTAATGTAGGCTCTATATTGATTTTTATCTGAAAACACAAAGTTAGTTTGAATAGGATTAATTGTATTTAATATTAATTTTTCATTTTCAATATCTTTAAATTCAATTTTATGTGTAGAATATTTTTTGTACTTTTCGTTTCCAATTAAACAATAATGTAGTTTTTTGAAGTTATAAACTTTTAACCCTTCCAATTTTTTATCATCATCACCAGCATATATAATTGCTATATCTATTGCTCCGTTTTTTACCATATTAATTAAATTAGGTGTATAACTTTCTTCAATAGATATATTGATGTTTGGAAATGATAGAGAATATTTTTTTAAGTAATCCATTAAAAAATATTTCAAAATTGTATTACTTGTTCCTATTTTAATTTCTCCAATATCAAGTTTGGTTATGTTTGAAAATTGATTTTCTGCCTCATATATTTGTTCAACAGCAGGTCGAATATAGTTATAAAAATTTTTACCTTCTTCAGTTAAACTAATGCCTTTTTTACTTCTGAAAAACAGATTACCATTTAATTGATTTTCTAAGTTTTTAATTGTTTTAGTAACTGCAGGTTGGGATATTGATAATTTTTTTGATGCTTCTGTTATACTATTGCAATTTGCTACAACATAAAAAACACGATATAATTCAAAATTTATATTCATATAATACGTCCTCCAGTTATAATTATACCAAAAAATATTATTTTAACCAACTATTTTAGTTCAAAAATTGCTTTATCCATAACTTTTTGTTATAATGAATATGAGAAATTTGTATAAAAAGACTTGTAAATGTTATTGTATAATATTATTCGAGAGGAGGGTGTGCAATGAAATCTTTAAATAAAAAAGTTGTTGTTAAATCTGAAAATGTTACAACAAGTAATGCTTCTTGTCATTACCATATCTAATAACATTGATAATTTAACTGGTCTAAGGATATAGGGGAATCCTAATTCCCCTATATAAAATTTGAAATAAGAGGTGTTTTTATGTTTTTTGTAAGAGAAGTTGAATTTATCGAATATGAAAATTCAGAATATATAATGATTAATTTAATTAATGGTGCAACAGATATTATTGAAAAGAGTATATATGAAAAAATCATTAATAAAGAATTTGATAATTTAAATCAAGATGTCATTGATAATTTGCTTGAAAGAAAGTATTTGTTTTCTGATGAGAATGAATATAATAAATTTATTGAAAGTATTGATACAAAGTTAGAAGACTTGGAAAAAAGAGCTACTCCGAACTTTTTAGTTGTTCCTAGTTATGCTTGTAATTTGCATTGTATTTATTGTTATGAGCAAACATATATGATAAAGGGTACTACTGATATTGATCCCTTAAAAATGGTTGATTTGCAGTTTGAACGTATTGATAAAATAATGAAACAATATGAAACTAAATATGGAAAAACAAAAGAAGATATACGTATTACAATAATGGGGGGAGAACCATTGTTAAGGTGTAATATTAAAACAATAGCATATATTTTTGAACAAACAAAGAAAAGAAATTATTCATTAGATATTGTTTCTAATGGAGTTGATTTAAATTACTATATTGAATTATTTAATGAGTATAAAGACACCCTTAAACATATACAAATTACCGTTGATGGTGTAAAAGATATTCATGATAAAAGAAGAATTTTCCATGATGGTAGAGGAAGTTTTGATTTAATAATGAATAATATTAAATTATCACTTCAGAATAATATTCAAATAGTGTTAAGAGTTAATGTTGATTCAACCAACATTAATGAATTATCTGATTTAGCTGATACATTAATAAAAGAGTTTAATTACGATAAGAATTTATTACCATATTTATATTTATTACAAGATGGTGGATGTTCTGGAGAATCAAATATTGTAAATGAAAAAGTGGGAATTGAAAAGATATTTGAATTAGAAGATAAAAATCCTAACATGGCAATATTTAGAAAAAAATTTCATCCAGCAGATTTTATTGAAAGTATTTTCAATGATGTTCCTTATCAACCCGTTTTGAGACATTGTGGTGCAGCAAAAAATCAATTTATTTTAGATTGCAAATCAAATGTATATAAATGTTGGCATGGTATAGGAAATAACGGTTATAGAGTGGGAACATTTTATCCTAAATATGAAATAGATGATGAAATAATTAATCAATGGTTTAATAGAAGTGTTAAAGTTTTAGACAAATGTAAAAATTGTAAATATAGATATATTTGTGGAACTGGATGTCCTGCTGCTAAACATATGAGTGATGATAAAATGGATATTACTTCACCTAGTTGTGTTGAATATAATGAATTAATAAAAACAATTATGTTAGAAAAATTAAAAAGAATTAAATAAAATATAGTATAATAAATGGAGGTGATTAAATTGGATAGAAAAGAAAAAAAGGTACTTACTTTAGGAATTTTTGCACACGCAAATGCAGGTAAGACTACTATTACTGAACATTTACTGTATCATACTGATGTTATTGATAATGTTGGTAGAGTAGATACTGGAAATACAGTAACTGATAATATGAAAGTTGAACAGGAAAGAGGAATAACAGTAAGGGACTCTCTAGTTTCTTTTGAACTAGGAGATAAAACTATTCAACTAATAGACACTCCAGGTCATGTTGATTTTTCAGCAGAAGTTGAAAGAGCTATAAGTGTTTTAGATGGAGCAGTTTTAGTTATTTCTGGGGTTGAGGGGTTAGAAGCACAAACTTATACAATTTGGAGAGCTTTAAAAGAAAAAAATGTTCCAGTAATTATATTCATTAATAAAATGGATAGAAAAGGAGCAGATTTTTCAAGAGTAGTTGCTGAACTACAAAACAATTTAAATGTTAATACAATCACACTTATGAACGTTATTCAAAATAGTGATTCATCATTAACTATTCAACAATCAAAACTTGAGGATATAGTTGAAGAAGTGTCAATGGTAGATGATGATATACTTGGAATGTATATTAATGGTGAAGATTTAGATACAGATAAACTTGCAAAAAAAATAATTGAGTTATCTCATACTTGTAAATTATTTCCAGTAATTGGAGGTAGTGCTTTAATTGATGTTGGAATTGAAGATTTAGTTTCTTCTATTTCAAGATATATTCCAGCCACAAAAAAGGATTTGGAAAAAGATTTATCAGCTTATGTGTTTACTATAAGAGTTGATGAAAATGGTAAAAATGCCTATGTTAAAGTTCTTAATGGTAGCATTGGATTAAGAGATGTTATAACTACTGGAACTGATACTACTAATAAAATAAAAAGTTTGTATATTGCAGACGGAACAAAATTAGTTCCAACAGATAGAGTTTATAGTGGAGATATTGCGGTTATTAATGGTCTTGATGTAAAATGTGGTCAAATAATTGGAAATTCAACAGGTATGGATAAATATATAAGTTTTGTTAAACCTTTACTGACAATGGAAGTTAATCCTATAAATAAAAATGAAACTATTGAACTTATGAATGCTTTAAGAATATTAAATGAGGAAGATCCATATTTAAATGTTAGATATAATGAAAGAACTAGTTCTATATATTGTAGTTTGATGGGTGAAGTTCAAGCACAAATTGTAAAGACTTTATTAGAAGAAAGATTTGGAATTCAGGTTAATATAGAAAATCCTGTTATTATTCATAAAGAAGTTCCAACAGTTTCTGCTAATGCAAAGGCAACATATACAACCGTATCTGGAATAGGATTGGAAGTTACACCGCTTGAAAGAGGAAGTGGGTTTAGATATGTTTCAAAAGTATCAACTGACTTTTTACATTTAAAATATCAAAGACAAGTTGAAAGATTAATAAATTATTATTCTCAGCAAGGATTAAATGGATGGGAATTAACTGATATGGAAGTAGCTTTGGTAGATGGACAATTTGATTCGATGGGAAGTGATCCAATGCACTTTAATATTATTACCCCATTGGCTTTATTTAGATGTTTAAAGCAAGCAAAAATGAAATTGCTTGAACCAATTTCACAATTTATATTGACTACACCAGAGAAAGATTTGAGTGGAGTTATAAAATTATTGTCATCTAAAAATAGTACATATGAAATTGCAAAACATTTTGATGGAGTAATTACTATTGAAGGAGAGGCCCCAGCATCTAATATGATGAATTTTCCTCTTGAGTTATCAATGTCAACTAGTGGTAGGGGTACATATACATCATCTATATCAAGGTATGAGATAAGTAGAAATCAAGATGCTTCAATAGAATTTATAGGAGCAGATCCAAGAAACGAAACAACTTTTGTTATTAATGATATGAAAGCAAGTATGGAACCGTTAGATAAGACTTTGATGAAAAAGAAAAAAGAAAGCCGTTCTAAATTTGCTAGACAGCAAAAAGAAAAGGATTATGGCATTAAAAGATAGGGGGCTATAATGAAATCATTTTGTAATAAAAAACCATACGACTATTATGAAGAACTAGAAAAGTTAGAAATTGATATATACAATCAATTGTATTTTGATAGTTCAAGTATAAATAGTGTTGAAAAAATAAATTACAATACTTTAAAAGAAAAAACAATAAATGTTTTTGAAGATTATGATTATAATCAACCACAAAATATTTTTATTATAAAAAATTTTGAAGGTAAGATTATTGTTGGTAGAAAAATTAGATCAGTTTTACGTATTGAAAATAAAATTAACGCAATAAATTGTAGTATGATAACTGCCCCTATGATTTTGGGAGTTTTAGTAAAAAGAGCAAAAACTAATCGTAAAATAAGAATTGAATATTATCCTTTTTCCGATTCTGAAAAAAAATATGTTTTTGACAAAATAAAAAATGATAGGACCTTTGATATTTATTATCCATATAAATATCGTGATTTTTATACAGAAAAAGAAGAAAACTCTCCAGAAACTGGGTGGTCTTTCAATCCTGATAAAAAAGAATATTTGGGATATGGTGAGGTACATTTAAGAAATTTCACAACTACTTATTTTAAAAATAAATCTTTAGATAATAAAATAGTTTATGATCCTGCTTGTTCAACAGGAGAATTCTTGAATGAATTTAAAAGTTATCATAAAAACTGTTATACAATAGGACATGATTTAAGCAAAGAGATGATAGATTATGCAAAAGATTATGTAGATGAGGCATTATGTTGTAATGCAATCGATTCACCATTAAAAGATAATAGTGTGGATATTATGTTTTTAAGATTTTTAAATTCAGAAGTAGTTACAACTCGTCTAGCATATAGAATTATGAAAAAATTGTTGTCAAAAATGAAAAAAGGTTCTTTAATTGTTTGTTTTGGACATACCCCAGTATTAATAACTAAAGAATGGTTTGAAAAAAATGGTTTGAAAAGTATAATATGTAATGGTTATGATGAAGAGAGAAATGCCATATTTCAATATTATGTTTTTGAGGTGCAATAATGAGTAATAGTTGTCGTGCTACAAAATTGATTATTGAAAAAAAATGTATATTAAAAAATATAGAAAATATACAAAAATATTTAGGCAATAATGTGGAAATAATGCCGATTCTGAAAGCAAATGCGTATGGAACTTATATAAACAAAGAGTTGGATATAATAGAAAAGTTCAATATTGTAGGTGTATCTTTAGTAGATGAGGCAATAGAGATAAGAAAGTGTGGTTATAAAGGTGATATTTTAATTTTATATCCACCAGTAGAGTCAGAAATTGAAGATATTATAAAATATGATTTAACAATAAATGGATGTAATTTTTCTTTTTTAAAATTACTTAATAATAAGTTAAATAGAAAAATTAAAATTCATTTAGAAATAGAAACAGGAATGGGAAGAACTGGTGTATTAATATCCAAACTAAATGAATATTTAAAAGAAATGAAAACATTAGATAAAATTGAATTGGAAGGACTATTTACTCACTTCTCATCAAGTAGTAAAGATGAAGAATTTTCAAAAGTTCAAATATTTAGATTTGAAAAAGCCCTAAAAATTATAAATGAAAATAATCTTTATCCAAAATTCATTCATATTTGTAATAGCGGTGCGATTTTTAATTATAAAGAATATCTATATAATATGGTACGTATAGGAATTATGATATATGGTTATTATCCTAATCCAAAATTTAAAGATATTATAAAACTATATCCTTCAATGACATTAAAAACTAGCATTAGTTTTATAAAAAAAATAGAACCTGGAGATACTGTTGGATATAACAAAAATTTTGTAGCAAAACGAGATACAATAGTAGCTACTATTCCATTTGGTTTTGGAGATGGATTTATAAGTCTTGAAACTGGACAAGCTTATGTTTTAATTAATAATAAAAAAGCTCCAATAATTGGAATTTGTATGGATAATATGATGTTAGACATTACTGATATTCCAGATGTTGATTATAATACAGAAGTATATATATGGGATAATAAGAATATTACTGTTGAACAAATAACTGATTGGTGTAAAGATTTATGTAATTATGAAATATTAAGTTCATTATCTGATAGGATACCAAGATATATAGTTGGTGATAAAAGATGAAAAATATAAGAGTAATTGCATTTTCAAGAAGTTTAAAAATGATATGTGATAAAAATATAAATTTATCTAAAAACAAGCTCGAATCTTTAGGATATAATGTATCATTTTCTAAAAATTCAAGTGTGTGTGATTTGTTTATTTCTTCCAGTATAAGTTCAAGAGTATCGGATTTAAATGATGCAATTTGTGATAATAATATTGATATTATTCTTTCTGTTTTGGGAGGCTATAATAGTAATCAATTATTAGATTATATAGATTATGATTTGATTAAAAAAAATCCGAAAAAGATTTGTGGATATTCAGATATTACTGCACTATTGAATGCTATATATTCTCAAACTGGTATTATTACTTATTTAGGTCCAAATTTTCATAGTTTTGCAATGAAAGAAGGCTTGGATGGAACAATAGAATCATTTCAAACTGTAATTAATGGTAATGAGTATGTTTTAAGTGATCCTGAATTTTATAGTAGTGACAAATGGTATGATGACCAAGAAAATAGAAAATTTATAAAAAATAATGGGATGTATATTATAAATGAAGGACAAGCAGAAGGATTAATAGTTGGAGGTAATCTATGTACTTTTAATTTATTACAAGGCACAAAATATATGCCAGATTTGACAGATAAAATTTTGTTTTTAGAAGATGATTCATTAGTTGGTAAAGAGTATCCATATGAATTTGATAGAAATTTACAATCGTTAATTCAACAACCTAATTTTAATAAAGTAAAAGCAATAATAATTGGGCGGACACAAGATGCAACTGAAATGAATATAACAAAATGGAAAAAGATATTAAAATCAAAAAAAGAATTAAAAAAAATACCAATTATTATAAATACTAATTTTGGTCATACTACACCAATGGCTACTATTCCGATAGGAGGAAAATGTCGTATAGATACATTTGTTGAAAATAAAATAATAATCAATTGTTAGGGGGATAGGAAATGAAAACTATTGTAGAAAATCCAAGTTTATATGATTTGCTTTATTTAGATATTAGGGAAGATATTGAAATGTATAGAGGAATATTAAAGGAAAGTGCAAATATTTTAGAATTTGGAGCTGGAACAGGAAGAATTACAATTCCATTAGCAAAAGATGGACACAATATTTGTGCTGTTGATTTATCAAAAGAAATGTTAACAGGCTTAAAAGAAAAAATATCAAGTGATCCGTTATTATTTAAAAATATAAAACCTGTTTTAGCTAATATGTGTAGTTATCAATCTAATATAAAATATGATGCTGTTATTATTCCATTGACTTCTTTTAATTATTTATTGACTAAGGAGGAACAATTAGCTTGTCTTAAATCAGTAAGACAAGCATTATCTAGCAGTGGTTTTGCAATTATAGAATTACTATCAAAAAAAACTTTTTTAGATACTAACCAATCGAGTGATTTTACTTTTGTTAAAAGAATTAGTGTTGATAATAATTCATATTATGATTACTACAGAATAACAAAATTAGATTTTAATAGTAGAACAATAACACAAAATAGACTTTTTAAATACTATAAAAATAATCAATATATATCTTCTGAAGAATATTTATGGAATAATCGATTTGTTACAGTAGAAGATTTTACATTATTAGCAAATGAGGTTGGTTTAGAAATTGATGAAGTATATGGCAATTGTCAATTAGAAAAGTATAATGATGAAAGTGAAGATGTATTTGTAAAAGTTAGGGGGAAAAATAATGAATAATGTTAAAAAAATTTATTATAAAGATGGCAAAGTTAAAAAAGAAATACCTTATGTTAATGGATTAAAGACTGGCAGAAGTAAATTGTATTATGAATCTGGAATTATTAAATGTGAAGTTGATTATACGGATGGGAAAAAGAATGGATATGTTAGAACATATTATGAAGATGGAACAATTGAATCACAAGAAACATATAGTGATGGACAAAAAAATCATGATTTAATATGTTATGACAGAATGGGTGCAATTTCATATTCAAGCAATTTAAATATAGATACTAGAGATAGTTTATGTGATTATCATGATTCATATTTTTTTGAAAGAAGACATTTATAAAATTAAGGAGGAAAAAATGAAAGTAGATGGAATATTAAATTATTCTTTGAATATTAAACCTGGTGAAAAAATTTTTATATTTGCAGATGATAAATCAAAGGATTATTGCAATTTGTTATGTGATAAAATTGTTGGTATGGGTGCAATTCCGTTCGTTTTATGGAATGACTTCACATTTAATGAATCATTAATAAATTATAAAAATGATAAAGTTTTAAGAGAATTATATACAATGTATGAACCAATGATTGATTTATGTGATGTTGCAATTATGCTTGATAATAATTTGGAAACTTATTGTGAACATGGAATTAGTTCAGATGATTTGTTGAATTTTAAAAATAAGTATTATTTAAAAATATTTAAAAAAATTATGAATTTTAAAAGATGGGTATATTTAAGATATCCACAAAAAGAGTTAGCAGAACTTTATGGATTAAGTTATGAAGATCATGTGAAATTATTAGAAGATGTATCTAATTTTGATTATAGTAGTTTGTCAAAATCAGCAACACTTTTGAAAAATAAATTAGATACTACTAATAAAATCCGTGTTGTTCAAGGCTTAACAAATGTTGAATTTTCTAAATCTGGTATTTCTTCTGAAGTTTGCTGTGGAAAATTAAATTTACCAGATGGAGAAGTTTTTACAGCTCCTGAAAAGCATTCAATGAATGGTATAATTAATTTCAATGTTGATTCTTTCTTCAGAGGGAATGTATATAAAAATATTATTGTTGAAGTGAAAGATGGTAAAATAATTAATTCTTCTTGTAATATTAGTGAAGAGTTTAAAAAAATATTGGATTCCGATGCAGGTGTTAGATATTTTGGAGAATTTGCTTTTGGATTAAACCCATTTATTAAAAGAAATTATAATGATAATTTATTTAATGAAAAAATGGCTGGAACTGTTCATTTTGCTGTAGGTTATCCACATTATCAAACTGATAATGGTAATGAAAGCCTGATTCATTGGGATTTGATTGTGGATATGAGAGATAATAGTGCAATATATTTTGATGACACATTAATTCAAAAAGATGGAATTTTCGTTATTGATGAATTACAAGATTTAAATTTTAATAAAAGTAAAAATAAAACAAAAAAATTAACTTTATAAAAGTTTTTTTTATTATGTACAAATTTACAAAAAAGTGTGGGCTAAAATAATAAAATTATGTTATAATAGTTGTGTAGTAAATCGTAGTAAATATAATTAGGAGAGGATTAAAAGTAAATGAATGTAAGAATGGATGAACTAGGAAGAGTAGTTATTCCCGCTCCAGTTAGGGATTCATTAGGATTGAAAAAGAATAGTAAACTCAAAATGAAAATTGATGAAACTGGAACTAAATTATTTATCGAGAAAGGTCAACAGGAACTTAAATTAGATTATGTATCAAAAGTAATTGTTAATTCTATAAATAATCGATTTAAATATGATTGCATAGTAACTAATAGAGATTTTATTATATGTACAACACAAAAATATAAAAATTTAAATAATGAGCATATTTCAAAAGAAATAATAAAAAATCTTGAAAGCTCAGCGTTTTTTATGAAAAGAGTATATTCGTTACACATTTGTGAAAATGAAGTGATTAGAGGAAATTTATATATTTTTCCTATAAGAGAAAATGATGATAATGTTGGGGCATTAGTAGTCGATTATACTTCTGAAAGATATAATCATGATTTTTTTGAATTCATAGGAGATATAATTGATTATTAAAAATAAAATATTAGGAGGAAAAATGAAAAAAACAAAAACTATTAATATTGACAATAATGATGATAAAAAATTATCTGATAAAATTATTGATTTATGTTTATGGTATCAAATAGAAGATTCTCATAGATGGATGGATATAATTAATTTGCAAATAGAGAGTTGCCAAATGCAATTAAAATTTTTAGAGGAAAATAAGCCATTTTGGTTTCAAAAGAAAAAATTAGAAGAACATAAAAAACAGGTGGAAGAACTAGAAAATCAAATTTATAAGTATTATGAAAATTTAGGTAATGAAGTTGATATGATTTTTAAATTACAACAAGCACTTAACAAAGAGGGAACAACAATAAGTTATGAAAAATTAGTGGAATTATTGAAAAATAATAATGCACCTATAGAAGTCGAGTTAATATTAGGTAAAAAGCATAGAATTTATACTTTATCTAAAGAGGGTTATTATGTATTAAAAGACAAAAAAGATGAAGATGAAATGTTTAGTTATTGGTTAAGAGATTGTCTATTAGATACTGAAAATGATACTAAATGTATAAAAATCATTAAGTATAATTCATGATACAATAAGTATTATATATAAAAAATCGAGGAAAATATGTTATAATTTATATATAATTAAAAAGTGAGGAAATACAATGAAAAATTTGAGAATTAATAATGAGTTTTTTCAAAATAATTCTAATAGTCTAAAAATCGATAGAGATACTAGTAAAAAAATAACTGGATATGCTTCCATTGATAGACCATGGCTACAGTATTATGATGTAACTCCAGAAAGTGTGGAAATACCTAATCAAAAATTATACCAATTTATTTATGAGAATAATAAAGCACATCTTGATGATGTTGCTATAAATTATTATCACAAAAAAATAACATATCGTGAATTATTTAGTAATGTGGAAAAACTAACAGCTAATTATTTAAAATTAGGAATTAAACCTGGAGATGTTGTTCCAATTTGTAGTTTGACAACACCAGAAATGTTATATAGTTTTTTTGCATTAAATAATATTGGAGCTATTGCAAATATGCTTGATCCTCGTACTGGTATTGAAGGATTAAAAAAACATATTAATGAAAATAATAGCAAGTTTTTAATTACTTTAGATGTTTTTAGTTCAAAATTAAATGAATTTATAAATGATACAACTCTTGAAAATATTATTAGTTTTTCATTAGGGGATTCATTACCAAAAATAAAAGAATTTTTATTGTCAATGAAAATGAAAAAACAAATAAAACCTTTTAATTTTAAGGGAAATGTTATAAACAGTGATGAAGTATTAAAAAAAGCAGTATTGAAAGATAATCTAACAAATAAACAAAATGATGTTGCTTGTATAGTTTATACAGGAGGAACAACTGGAGAACCTAAATCTGTTATGCTATCTAACAAAAATTTTGTGGCAATGGCTATTCAATATTCTAAGTTAAAATTAAATATGAAAAGGGGAGATACTTTTTTAAGTATTATTCCACCATTTTTCCCATACGGGATATGTGTTTCCACTTATGTACCAATTGCATTAGGGCTAGAAACAATCATAGTTCCGAAATTTGATGCAAGTATATTTCCAGAGTTAATGATGGAATATAAACCAAATCATGTTACAGGAGTACCTAAATATTGGGAAGCATTGATGAAAGGTCATACTAATAAAAAAACAGATTTATCTTTTATAAAAAGTGCTGGTTGTGGTGGAGATGGTATGAATGCAGAATTAGAAACCCAAATAAATAATTTTTTGAAAGCACATAAATCAACATCAAAAGTAATGAAAGGTTATGGTATGACAGAAGTTTCAGCGGCTGCAGTAACTTGTACTGATAATTGCAACGAAATAGGAAGTGTTGGTATCCCACTTATATGTAATAATGTTTCTATATTTGATAAAGATACCGATCGTGAATTGTCATACTTATCTGATGAAAAAGGTGAAATATGTATAAGTGGTCCATGTACAATGTATGGATATAAAGATAATGAACTTGCTACTAATGAGTTAATAAGAACTCATAGTGATGGTGAAAAATGGGTTCATACTGGTGATTGTGGAAGAATGGATGAAAACGGAAATCTCTTTGTTGAGGGAAGATATAAAAGAGTTATTGTAAGAAGAGGAATGAATATTTATCCTCTTGCTATTGAGAATATTATTATGCAAAGTAAATTCATTGATTCAGTTGCAGTAATCGGAATGGAACATCCTGATTTAGTAAGTGTTCCTGTTGCTTGTTATACGGTTAAAGAAGAATATAAGCAAGATTTAGACAGAGTTATTGCAGATATTCAAAATTTATGTTGTAGGGAACTTCCTGACTATTCACTTCCTTATAATTACATGATGATTGACTCTATGCCGTTTACATCAGCAGGAAAAATTGATTTTCGTTCTTTAGAAGATATGGTTAATCAAAAAGAAAGCCCTGTTAAAAAGTTAATTTTACAAAAGGAGTGAGAAAATGGGTACTGGTGTTTTACTAACAATATGCAGTTTACTTTATGTAATTATACTTGGAATTGTATATTTTAAAAAGAAAAAAATAGATTCTTATGAAAATAAAATCTTTAGCAAAATAATAATTTCAAATGTAATAGGTTTGATTTTGCATTTATCATTATATTGTTTAATGTCGTTTTTTGGAACAAATAATGTTTATACGATTGTCGTATCAAAAGTTTATTTAATTTATTTAATAACTTATATGATACTATTTACAGGATATGTTTTCATTATTTCTATGAAAAACAAAACAAATATAGAAAAAAAATACAAATTGTTGATGATTTGTTCATTAATAATAATAATTTTGTTATCATTTATTATTTGTTACTTACCAATTGAATTTCATAATGAAATTGGAAAAATGTACTCTTATGGCAAGTCTGTTACTGTGGTATATTTAGTTGGTTTTGCAGTGATATTTTTGAATGTAATTTTTCTTTTAAGAAATTTGAATAATGCATTAGATAAAAAATACTATCCTTTATTTTTATATTTTCTTTTAGGATTGGTTACAACATTAATTCAATTTAAATATCCTTATATACAATTAATAACTGCAAAGGATTCTTTAATTATATTTTTAATGTATTTTACAATAGAAAATCCAGATATTAAAATGATTAAAGAATTGACTTACTCGAAAGAAGTAGCGGAAAGATCAAAAAATGAAACTATCAATATTTTAAATGATATGTCTAAATATTTAAAAACATCATTAGATAAACTTATATCTTTTGGTTATAAGAAAATAAATAAAAATAATTTAGAAGAAGTAAATAAAGAAATAAATTATTTTCAAAAATTTTCACTTACTTTAGCTGATAGAATTTCAAGTTTAATAGATATTGCAAAAATTGAAAGTAGTGATTATATAGAAACTAACAATAAATATGATACTTATGAAATGTTGAATGATTTAAAAGAACTTATAAATTATAAAAAAGGCAATAAGAAAATTACTATTACAACAGATATTAGTGATAATATAAATAAGATATTATATGGTGATGATGAAAAAGTTAAGAAGGTAGTATTATATGTTACTGGTATTATTGTTGAAATGATGAAAACAGGAACAGTTAATATTACAATTGATAATATGACAGTAGGAAGATTTTGTAAATTAAAATTTAATTTTCATGTAGATAATCCCATAATTAAAGATTATATAGAATTTGATGATTCACATACTTTTAAAGATGCTTTTGAAATTTCAGATAATAATGGAAATTTTATAAAGAAAAACATAAATGAATTTGAATTAAATCAAAAGATAGTTGGTAAATTATTAGGTTTATTAAATGGGGAGATAGATTTTAAAACAGAGGATAATTATACCGAAGTAATTGTGTCTTTAAAGCAAAGGGTAGTCCCTGAGTATGATATAGAACCAGAAGTAGTTACGGAAGAAAATATTAAAATAAAATACTTTGATGTAAGTGATAAGAGAATTCTTGTTGTAGATGATAATAATACTAAAATAAAAGAATTAATTAGAATATTAAGACCTTATAAGGTAAAAATTGATATTGCAAGAAATGTAGATGAATTGAAATCAGCAGTAGAGAGTAATAAGGTTTATGATCTAGTAATGGTAGATGATATTATTCCAGAACCAATGGATGATGTTGATGCTTATGGGGATGTTTTAGAATATTCATACTCTATTAAAAAGAAAACAAAAGATTTAATAACAAGAGCAAAATATGATATTCCACTAATTATAATGGTAACTCCTAATAAAAATTCATACGAAGAAAAATATTTAAAATCTGGATTTGATGATTACCTTATAAAACCAATAAAGAAATCTGATGTAAATAATATTATGAAAAAATATTTTAAAAAAAACAATAACAGATAAAGTTGTTATTGTTTTTTCTTATTTAAAATAATTCTATGATTGTTTTTGTCAAAGTTTATATCATTAGTTGAATATTTAAATAGTTCACATAATATTGGTAATCGTTCTCTTATTGATAATTTTTCATCTAAACATTTTAGATATAATTCTATAAATTCTTGTGGTGGTTTTTCTTTTTTTATAGCATTTCTGTAATCGTCATTTTGCATTACCTTTAATGCTTTTGTTCTTGAAACTCCAGGGAGAGCATTATAAGAAAAGTAAAAATCTTTGATTCTTTCTAATGTTAAGTGAAATATATGTGTGGAATAAATATCATTGATTGAAATTAAATTAATTAAATCATCAAAAAAATTATTAATTATTGCAATTTGCTCTTTGGCAGTTTCTATATCTATGCTTGGCATAGGTAATGAATATAATTGACTAATATAGTCCTGTAATTTAGCAATATTACCGTTAATATCTACAATTACATTTCCAAATACTATCATAGAAACCACTGCATTACCTTGATTTTTAAATTCATTTAAAGATTTGTCATACATACTTTTTAAACTTTTTTCAAAATATTCTATTCTTATGTTATCAATAAGAATAGATCCTCTAACTTCCTGTTCTAAATCATTACTAAATATAATATGTAAATCTAAATCCGAATATGAATTACTAAATCCAGTTTGATTACTTCCATAAAATATGATGCCTTCTAGTTGTTCATTATTTAGATACCCCATTTTATTCACAAATGTTTCAATTATATTTGTGAATTTATCCATAAAATTTTACCCTCCTAAAATAATTATAACAGAAATGGAAAATATTTTAGTTTAAATTGTCTGAAATGTTCATTTTTTTGCATAAATGGTTAATTTGTATCACATAAGTTAACTTATGGTAATAAATAAATAAATATAAAAACATTGTTGTATTGGTTAAAATGTTGTATAATAATATACTAACACAAAAGGAGGAATATACGGTATGAACTCTGATTTTGAACTTTTTTTATCTAATATAAAAGTTAAACTTAATAGCACTGTTTTACAACAAGATAATAATGACATTCCAAAAGAAAATATAGAAAAGGCTAGAGAAAAAATAATATTTTTCGAGGAAAGAATTTTAGAAGATTTTAATTTTGGCGTTGTTACTTTAGAGGTAGAACATCCTACAATTTCTTTGGAAGAAATAATTTTAAAACAAGGGAAGGTTAATATGCCTATTAGTGAACTTGGATATGACACTTCGTTAATAATTATATATCATGATAAGGAGAAAAACGTAGATCATACTATTTCCGATTTGTTTTATTCAAGTAAAAAAACCAAAATTGAAGCACAAAATGAATATAATAAATTACATGATATTATATTTAATGCTAAAACAGTTAGTGATATTTTTAAAATATTAAATAAAACCCTAGAAAATGTATAAAATTAATTGATTTATACATAAACAAACAAAATTTATACAAAAACAAACAAAGTTATATCATTATTTTGTTGCAATTTAATTGTCAAGTGGTAGAATATAGTAAACTTGAAAAAATTATGCAAATAAGCAATTGCTTTTTCAAGTTAATATATGTTTTTAATCTTAAAAGACTATAAAAACAACGAATTATAGTCTTTTTTATATGATTTTAAAACAAAATAATAAAAAATTATTGACAAATACTGGAAAATAAAGTAGCATAGATAACCTAATTTAAAAAAGCGAGAAGTTTCTATAGCTGCTTATTTTAGGAGGATAAGTTAGGTGGTGAAACAATGAAAAAGGAGATTTTATATCTAAATTTCAAACAATTATTAGTTTCGGTTGGTCTGTGTTTTGATGTTGTTATTCATTGGAAAAGAGAGAAGTACCCTAGGGTGTATTTCCCTCTTTTTTCATAATTAGGATTTCAGGGGGAGCAATTTATGAATGAATCAATTGTATTAGAATTTAAAATAGGTGATGAATTTATTGATAATGCTTTAATACCAAAAAAAGAAATATTAAAGTATGATATAAATTATTGCTTTGAAAAAGTTGAGGAAAAAATAGACAATTATATTACTGCCCAATGTGATTTTCCAAATATAAAAAGACCGACTATTACTTCTAATTATGAAGTAAGATATGAATGCTATGTTCCAAGAAAAACTGACAAAGTAGGTTCTTATGTTATTAATAAAGTTGATAAAGAAATAGAAATAGTAAGACTTTATAGTGATATAGCAACTGCTTTAGAAAGTTTAAGTAAAGATGAATTCAATTATTTTCTTCAATGTTTATATTACAAAAAATCAGAAAATTATGTAATTACATTGATGGATACAACAAGATTCCTTTTTGGACACATCAAAAATAGTTGTATTTTAAAGTTAGCAAAATCATTAGATGTTGCTAAAAAATTATGATAAAAATTGTATAGTTAACTCTATACTTTTTTTATGAGTTTATAGTGATCTCATTGTCAAAAAACTAAATTATTCTTTTAACACATTTAGACTGACTCGGTCGAATAGAGTAAAATAATGAAATGATGTTAGAAGAATAAATATTTATTTTGTAGGGGGTGATGTAAATATGATTTAATTTTATAAAAAGTATTGACTTTTCTTTACTTTTGAGTGATTAATAATATGGAAGAAATCATTGATTATTCCTGATTAATTTCTTATTTAAGAAGATTAAGGAAAGGTGTTGATGACCAGTGAGTATCAAAAAGAAATGTCTTATAGTAGTGCTGTTTTTAATTGTTATAAGTGGCATATTTATAGTTATAAATAATAAAGATAAAACAGAATTAAAATCAAATAACAAAACTATAAATAAGCAAGAAACAATTGTTGAAGAAAAGAAAGAACAAACAAAAGATATTATAGAAGATGAAGTAAAGGAAGAAAAACAAATTGAAGAAAAAGAAACAAAAAAAGTAGAAGAAAAATCTACAAAAGAAAAAGAAAAAAATAATGATAATAATGCAATAGAGAAACCGATTAAGGAAGAAACTATTCCAGTCGTTGAAGATAAGAAAGAAGAAGCTGTGCAAACTCCTACTTGTACTCCAAAAAAATTTGTATGGAGTTGGGTAGTTCCTGAATTTACTTCTGAAGAAAGTTGTGTAGCAAAAGGAAATACATTCACACCTGAATATGGATTTCAATGTGATTCTTATCAAGATGACTGTGGAGACTATTATTATATGTTAAAACTATTTGATGACAATTCTAGTTTAATTGATTGGCATACAATAGAAAATTAAAAAACATTTAAATACCTTAAGTGGTATTTTTTTTATGCAAGAAAGGAGAATTATGCAAAAGAAAATAATAAAATATTTATTTTTATTAGTAGTAGCAATGGGATATATGTTTATAGGCAGTACAGAAGTAAAGGCTGAAACATCAACATTAACTAGAGATAAAGTTGCTAATTACTATTATGAAAGAACAAGACCAAATTATTATTTTTCATATCAACATTCATTTTATACCTTCAATGGTAGAGTAGCGTATTGTATCGAACCAGGTGTAGATATAATTTATTCTAATTATAATGTACATACTGATTTAAATGTATCAGGTCTTACTCAAGAACAATTAAATAAAGCAAAATTAATTGCTTATTATGGTTTTGAATTTCCTGGTCATCAAACAACAAAATTTAGGGTGGCAACGCAAAAAATGCTATGGGAATCGGTTTCCGATTTTCATTTTGAATATTATACAGAAAGATATGGAAATGGAAGTTATATAAATTTATCACCTGAAATTAATGAAATATCTAATTTGGTTGCAAATCATTATAAAAGACCATCTTTTAACGGAACAACCGTAACAACAGAAGTTGGTAAAACTACAACAATAACTGATACTAATGGGGTATTAAGCAATTTTGAAGTTTATGGTGAAAATATTGCAAATGTAACAATTGAAGGAAATAATTTATCTTTTACACCTCAAACGGTAGGGGATATAAAGTTATCATTTGTTAAAAAGCAATATCAAAATCGAGTATCAGTCGTTTATACTTCTGGAGCATCACAAAAAATGTTATCATCTGGAACACTTGATCCTGTATATACTATTTTAAACGTAAATAGTTTAGGAGGAACAGTTGAACTTAATAAAAAAGATAGCATAACAAAAACTATAACACCATCAGGGGAGGCGAGTTTAAATAAAGCAATATATGGAGTTTATGATAATAATAATGTTTTAATTGAAAGAATAACAACTAATGAAAATGGGTTGGCAATAAGTTCACCCTTACCATCAACTGGAACATTTTATATACAAGAAATTAGTCCTAGCACTGGGTATCAATTAGATACTACGAAGTATTATTTTGAAAGTGTTATTGGTGAATTACATCCGAGTATAACAGTCTATGAAAATGTTATCAATAGAGATGTTGAAATAACTAAAGTAGTTGCAAGTAATGAAACAGGAATAATGATACCAGAAGTTGGTTCAAAGTTTGAATTTTATAATAATAAAGGAGTTTTGGTTGATACACTTACAACTAATAAAGATGGAAAAATTAATATAAATTTACCTTATGGAACTTATAATGTAAAACAAATTACAGCTCCTAAAGGTTATGAGAAAATGAAAGATTTTAAAATAACAATTACTTCAATGGGGGAAAAAGAAAATATAGTTATTTCAAATGCAATGGTATCAGCAAAATTAAAAATAACAAAGGTTGATAGTGAAACGGGGGATACTATTTTACAAGCAGGTGTTAAATTCAAAATAAAAAATACTGATACTAATGAATATGTAAAACAAACTGTTACTTATCCTACAAGAATTACTTATGAAGTTTATGAAACTGATGAAAAAGGAATGCTTATAACACCTTATCCACTTGATGCAGGAAATTATGAGTTAGAAGAAATATCTGCACCATATGGATATTATTTAGATGGATCAAATATTACTTTTACAATAGATGAAAATAGTAATATTATTACTGATGAATTATATGGGAAAATATTTTCAATAAGTGTTTTAAATAAAGCAGTAAAAGGTCAGATAGAAATATATAAAAAGGGTGAGGCTTTAACAAATATAGAAAATACTGAAAAAGGATATAATTTTATCTATAAAAATATAGTTTTGTCAGGTGCAGTATTTAATATATATGCAAATGAAGATATTTATGATATGACAGGAAATTTGATATATTCAAAAGATGAATTAGTAGAAACTTTAAAAAGTAATGAATTAGGGTATGCTATAACAAGCAAACTACATTTAGGAAAATATTATATTTTAGAGCAAACAGCACCAGAAGGATATATACTTGATGAAACAAAGTATAATATATCTTTAGAATATGAAAATCAAAATGCAAGTGTTGTAATAAAAACTAAAGAAATGTTAAATAATAGAAAAACTGTTGAACTTAATTTAGTTAAATATGGAGAAACTTATAAATTTGAAGATAATAATATTATTTATTCTTATGATGTTTTAAAAGGTGCAATTTTTGGAGTATATACTAAAAATAATATATATGACTATTTAGGTAATTTATTATTAGAAGAAAACACTTTAATAGATACAATAATTTCAAACGAAAATGGAATTGCAAAATTAAATGTTTCACTTCCATTTGGTAGTTATTACATTAAAGAACTAAAAGCTCCAATAGGATATATTATGAGTGATAATATTTATGAGTTTGAATTTATAAATACCGATACAAATAATTTAGTAATTGATATTTTAGATAAAGAAGAAAATATTAAAAATAATTTAATAAAAGGGGGCATTGTTTTAACAAAGAAATCTTCTACTGATGGAAAACTTCTATCTGATGCAATTTTTGAAATCTATATGGAAGATGGAACTTTAGTAGGTACTTTTAAAACAAATAATTTAGGTGTGATAGAGTTAAATAATATTCCTTATGGTAAGTATTATTTAATAGAAAAACTAGCACCAATTGGATATGAAATAGATAATCAAAAATATTATTTTGAAATTACTGAAAATGAAAAAATAATTGAATTAGAAATAACAAATGAAGAAACAGTATTACCTAAAACATATTTAGATGATAGTGTTATGAAAATTGCATTATCACTATTAGGTATTGGGTGTGTTATTTTAATAAGTTATGCAATAAAAAAGAAAGGGGGAAAATAAAATGGAAGAAAGACAATTAAGAAGAAACAGTTCTAGCTTAATTGGAAATATATCTTCAATAGGAGATATTAAAACTAAATCAAATGGTAAAGAATATAGATATATTAATATTGCTCAAAATGATAGTTTTAATGATAAAGGTAAGTTCTATCCAATTTTTTTAGAGGGAGAAACATTAGATATGAATAAAGATTTGACAGTTGGGCAAAGAATTTATGTTTCAGGAAAACTTGAATCTTATGTTAACGAAGATAAAGAAAATGTTTTATATGTTAAAGCATTTGAAATTGAAGAATTAGAAAAAACAAAAACACAAGATCAAACAGAAGAGCAAGAAAATGATATGCCATTTTAAGGGAACTCGTAAGAGTTCCTTTAAAAATATATGAAAGGAGATCTATGGGGGACAAAATATTTATTATAGTTGATGATTGTGTATGGAATTATGATGGTTATGTAAATATTGTAGGGATAACTAGAGATAAAGATATTGCAAAACAATTGTTGAACAAATATGTAAAGAAAACAAAAGAAGAAATAAAATTTGAAGAACTAAATGCTATAAAAGACAGTAATGAGTTAAATTATGATAATTTTGATGGTTGTTGGATTTATAGTCAAAGTGAAACGGATTTCTTGTTATATCAAAATGGAAAATATAACTCTAATCATATAGATATTAGCATAATTGAAAAAAAGATAATTAGTAATGTCTAAACAAATTACAATTAAATTAAAGGAGGGAAAAGATGAAATACTATGAAACAAGTTATTTGGATTTATTTACAAAAAAAGAATTAGAGAAAATAGGTTTATATAGTTACGACATAAGAGCTGATGATTTTTGTAATGAACCTGCAACAATTGAAAAACAAGTATATGTAAATAAAATTGGATCAATTATAACTGATAAACCAATAATATTTAATGTACATAATTTTAAAGATTATGAAAGTTTTCTTAATGAAAATGAAATTGTCTATGAGTTAGATGAACTAATTGATGATAATAAATATATTGATTATGGTGAAATTGATTTAAGTGATGATGAAATGATTAAACACGAATTTAATAATACTTTTAATTCCTGTGATAATTTTGAAGAAATAAGCAAATTAACTCCAAAAGAAAAGAAAGAAATGATATTAGAAAGATACCATAATGTTAATGACTATGCTTTAATTGAAAATACCTTAAATAAATATAAATTATTTTATATTGAAAAAGAAAAGGTATTAGAGGATTTGGAGAGATAATATGTTG
Organism: bacterium; assembly: GCA_030539175.1. Taxonomy (GTDB): domain Bacteria; phylum Bacillota_I; class Bacilli_A; order RF39; family UBA660; genus JAUNSN01. The sequence goes on from JAUNSN010000005.1 coordinate 27,244, forward strand.
AAAATAAATAAGGGACAAATATTTCAAGCACAAAATGGTAATTTATATGTATTTCTAGGATATAAAACCGATAAATCAATATATTATACTAATCTTAATTTTGAAGATGATGAAGAAATTATGCTAAATGATATAGATATAGTAGAAGAAATAAAAAGTGAATATAATGACTATGTAAAAAACTATACTTGGTATTTCAATTGTAAAGAAGAACTTGATAACTCAACTTTGGAAGAGAAACTCGACAGATGTTTATCTAATTTTCAAAATGATACAAATGACTGGGAAGAAGAATTAATAGTTGATAATATTGATTTTAGAATTAGTAAAATAGGCAGTTTAGTAAAAGGAATATCTTATTTTGAACAATATAATCAATTTTATGAAACAATAGGATTTTTAATAGAAACTGAAACTTTTAAGGATAATGAAAGTTTAGAAAAAAACATTGGATTTTATGCTATATATCATTCTAATTGCAATATTTATGCACCAAAAACTTTTTTCTATCCATTTGATACTAATGATTTTACTAATAAAAAGTTTTATAACAGAAATTCTAAAGACTATATGTGTGTAGAAGAAGTATTAGTTAATCAAAATGATATTAATAAATGGATAAAAGAAAATAATTATGATATTAATAAATATAATACAAAAGATGAATATGAAATGAACATTTAAGGGGGAATTATGAACAAAGACAAAATAGTAGAATTGTATAATATAATGTTAGGATATGATAGCACTACGATTACAAAAACATTTCTTTTATATTCTCGTGGAGAAATTATTAAAGGACATAGAGAGTCAATAACTCCACTTGAAGAATATGCAATAGAAAGAACTTATGAAGAATATTTAGATAATGATGATATGAAGTTTATTAATGAAAATTTAGTAGAAATATTTGATGAGTCAAAGTTCAGATTAGCAGATGAAGATTTGTTTGAAGAAATTAGTGAATTATTGGATGAACTTGATAATTATGATTTTAATTATAAATTAAAAAAATCCTTTGATATGGATACAAAAGAATCTTTTGATGAGGATAAAATAGAAGAAATAGTTTATAGTGATGATTTAGATAAATTGCTTGATTATTTTAAAGATTTAAAAGACAGTGATGAATTGTTTGGTTTAATTGAAAAAAGTGTATTTAATAGTGAGTGTTATAATAATATGGTTAATAAAATAATTCCATCACTTGAATATATTGAAGAAAATTTGGATAATGAAAAAGAATTTGAAATGTAATGTTTCAATTTTTTTTATGAAAAGGGGGAATAAAGAATGTTAAATAAAGTATATTTACTGGCAATAGAAAAATTAGAGGGTGGAACATATACAATAGATACAATAATTCAAGCAATAAAAACAGTTAATGACTGGGCATTAAGAATAGGGATTGCTCTTGCAGGTGTATCACTTGTAATTGGATTTGTAATGTATGCTGTTGTAGATGTAGATCAAAAACCTAGAATAAAACAAAGAATAATACAAACTTTGCTTGGAATTGCAGGAATTATATTAGCAATATCACTTGTAAATATAGTAATAGATTTATTTTCATAGGAGGTAAAATATGTTATTAAAAGCATTGGATTTACTCCGTACAATTGGATGGGGAATTATTCATTTTATTTTTGATTTAATTGATTCATTATACGAAATAATGCAAGAATTAAATAGTATAGATATTATTAATACCTTATCTGAAAATACAATATTTACAAAGTTTTATTCGGGAATAATCACAATAGCTTTAACTTTGTTTGGATTATTTGTAATATGGCAGTTTGTAAATAAAATAATAGATCCAGAAGAAGGACAAAGTGTAAAACAAATATGTTTAGAAATAGCAAAATGTGGTCTGTTTATAGTTCTTACAACTTTTTTGTTTTCACAAGTAGCAACTTTTTCAATAAAACTTGCAGGTTATACTTCAAATATATTTACCTCGGAAACAAGTTCTGGTCTTGGAACTAGTATGCTTACTATGTATGTTGGCTTTAATGATGCTTATGTTGATAGTGATGAATTTAAAAACGAAAATTATGTTTCTACAATTAAGGATAACACATTTACAGATGCAGAAAAATATAATGATAAATTTGTAACTAGTGATAGGTTTATAATTCCAGATAAAAAAGCATACAAATATGACATAAATTGGATAATGGCAATACTGTGCGGTGGTTTTTACTTATATACCCTTGTATTTGCAGGAATGATGTTAGGTAGAAGGCAAATAGAATTTTTATTTCTATTTGTTATATCACCAGTAATATTTGCAACATCAGTTGGAAATAAACAAAGAAGAGGTGCAGTAATTGAACAATTAGTATCTTTAACCCTTCAGTCTGCAGTAGTAATGTTGATAATAAATATTACAGCAGTAATTATGATGGAAATAAACAATACCACTTTCTTTACTGGAGATTTTCAAGATGTTGTTTTAAAATCATTACTCTATATTGGATGTGCTAGTTTCTTACTTACTGGTTCACAAATGATAAATAGATTTATAGGTGCTAATGTGAGTGCAGCTAGTGGTAGAGAACAACTAATGAGTTTAATGGGATATGGCAATGTAGTTGGAGGAATTGCTGGTAGAGTAGGAAATGCAGGAATAGGTGCTGGTTTACTAGCAGGTGGAGCAGGAATGAAAGGGTTAAGTAAGGTTGCTGACAAAACACATTTAGGACAAGCACTTGCAAAACCAGTTAATTCTCTTGTATCACAAGCAGGTCAGGGAATATCAACTTTTGGAGCATCATTTGGAACACCACCAGGTAGTGATAATTCAAGTGGTAATGCTTTATCAAGATTAATGCACTCTACTGGAGATAAAATTAATTCATTTGGAGCTGGAATATCTTCAAAAGCACAAACTAATATTGCAAATAAAAAAGGTTTTGGTATTAATAGTAAGCTTAATAGAAGTAGCAGTAATATGATGAAAAGTGGTGTTTCTAACATTACAAGTGCAATGTCAACAAGACCAATTAGAAGAAACTTTAATAATCCATATTCAAATAGAAACAAGATATAAAGGGGTGATTAAATAAATGTATATAACAGTTAAAACGATAAAAAGAAATCTAGGATTTAAAGGATTAGAAATAAGTGATTTACTTATTGCTTTTCCTTTTGTTGCACTTTTTCTTATATTATTTTGTTTTACAAAAATTAAATTAATAGGACTAGCTATTCTGGTAATTGGATTATTTTTATTAATTCCTATAACAGTAAGTCAAAAAAATAGAATGTATAAAATAATGAAACTTGTTATTGATTATTTGAAAAGAAAAAAGGAGTATATATATTTCAAAGAAGATAAAAAAGATAAAGGAGGATTAAATGAAATCATTAGAAAAACGATTAAAATATAAAAAAACGAAAGAAGAAAAAATAATTGAAAAAACAAAAAACAAATTAAAGAAAAAGCCCAAGAAACTAATTACAAAACAAAGATTAAATAAAAGAATAAAATCTTCTACTTCGTTTTTAAATACTGATGAAGTTAGAGATGATGGGACAATATATTTAAAATCTACTGAAGTTGCTAAACTTTTTTCGGTACAAGCAATAGATTTATCACTTAATAGTAATGAACAAAAAGTATCTTTTTTTGAACAATTAAAATATTTATATCAAATAAAAGATTTAGATTTAAGAATATATAAATTGGATGATAAAATCAATCTTAATGCTAATAAAGATTATTTATTAGAAAAAATAGAACAGTATCAAAATGATCCAGTAAAATTAGAATTTTTACAGGAAAGATATTCATTATTGGAAACACTTGAAAATGATGAGTTTACAGTTACAAGTGGATATTATTTTGTAATAGTAGCAAAAAATGAAAAAGTATTAGAACATCAAATTAATGAAGTTAAGAATTGTTGCTCAAGTATTGTTCCAAAATTAGTAATTGATGATATTGTAAATAGATTAGAGATATATAAATTTTTAGTGAATTTATATTTTAGTGATTCAACATTGGATCAATTATTATGGACTGATTTAACAGAACTATTAGCACCACTTTCTATAAGTGAAAAAAATAATTATATTAAATTTGAAGATAAGGAAGTTCAACTTTTATCTATTAAAAATGTTCCACCATTTATTGATGAATTGTTTTTTGAACAAATATTTAATATTCCAAATACAAAAACTTGTATCCATATTAAAGATACGATTAATACTGAAGATTTAGTTAGGGTATTAGATAGTTCATATCAGTTCTTATTGTCGGATAGAAATACAACAAAAAAATTATCCAATGCAACTGAACTAGATACACAAAAAGATAATTTTCAATATTTAATGAATCAAATAAAAAATGGTGATGAAAAGATAAAAGAAGTAAACTTTATAATTGCAGTAAGTGGAACTAAAACCCAAAGAGAAGAACTTATAAAAGAAATAAAGAAACTTGCAGATATTTATAGAATTAAAATAGATGTTGCGAGATTAAGGCAATATGAAGCTTGGCAAAGTTTTGATATTAGTTCTACAAGTTTAAAAGATTATTCAATATATTTACCAACGCTTACATTAAGTGCAGGTTTTCCTTTGACAACAACTGATTTTAATGATGAAAAAGGAATTATGATGGGGTTAGATATTCATACAGCATTACCTGTTTTCTTTGATATGTTTTATTTAGATTCAAGTAGAACTAGTCATAATATGGCAGTAATATCCTCTACTGGAGGTGGAAAAAGCTATACTTTGAAAAAAATTATAACCAATGCAATAAACACAGGTGGAGTAAAATGCTTTATATTTGATGCTGAGGCTGAATATAAAAAATTGGTTGAAAGTAATAATGGAGAATATATTGATTTATATTCAAAATCTGGTGGAATAATTAATCCATTACAAGTTAGGTTTTTACCTAGTGAAAATGATGAAACAGAAAAAGATGATATTTTAAATTGTCCACTTCCTAAACATTTAGGATTTTTAGAGGCATTTTTTAAATGTGCTTTTGAAGAAATAAGTGAAAAAGAATTAGTTGTTTTGCTTGAAGAAGTTGAAGGACTATATAAGAAATTTGGAATAGATAAAAATACAACAATTTCAAGAATAGAAAAATATAGTGCTAAAGATTTTCCAACATTTACTGATTTAAAGCAACATATTGAAACAAGAAAAAACAAAATAAAATCAAAAGAAAAATTAATTGTGTTAGAACAAGTAGAGTTATTGTTAAATAGATTTTTAGTAGGAACAGATAAGTTTTTATTTGATGGATATACCAACTTCGATCTTAATAAAAGTGATTTAATAGCATTTAATTTACAAGAACTACTTTATAGTGGTAACCAAAGAATAATAAATACTCAAGTTTTAAATGTTTTAACATTTTTAAATAATGCAATAGTTGGTAATAAAATAAAAAATGATAGTGTTAAAAATAGTAATGAAAAAAAGCACATAATGGTCGTAGTAGATGAATTCCATTTATTTATTGATGAAGAAAATCCTGAATTATTAAGAAATTTTGGACAAATGGCAAGAAGGCTTCGTAAATATTCTTCATCTTTTGTATGTGCTACACAGTCTATAAGAGATTTTATAGGAAGTGCAAACATATTAAGAAATGCAACAGCAATATTCAATAATTGTCAGTATCAATGTATTGGTATGTTAAAAGAAGATGATTTAACAGCATTTATGGAATTGTTTAAACAAAATCCTTTAACAGATACTCAAAAAGCATTTTTATTAAGTGCTAAACAGGGGGAGTTTTTACTAAATATAAACAATAAAAAAAGAGTTAGATTATGGGTAAGAGCAACTGAAAAAGAAAGAGAATTAATGGGTGAAAATAAATGAGTTTAGATACAAGAAAATTAGCAGATGATATGGTACAATTTGCAAAAAGATATGATTATTATGAATTTATTGATTCGGTTGATGATGAAGAACAGGCATATTCAGAGCAATTAACGGAATTAACTAATTTTAAATCAGTAAAAGAAACTATTAAATATTTAAATATTATTAAAGATGATATTGAAGATAATTTAAGAGATATATTATTTGATGATTATGTTATAGGTGATGGTTATGGTGATAAAAAAATCGTTGTAGAATTAAAAGATAATTATAAAAGTGTTAATTCAATTTTGAAACGATTAGATGAACACATAAATTATTTTTTTGATTTTCAAGAAATTAATAAAGATAATATTTTAGAATTTTTTGATGAACATCATGGTTTTGATTATGATTATGAATATGTGGAAAGGTTACAAGATTTTATTGACGAGGAAAAAATGCTTGATGCTTTTGTAGAAGATTATAACTTAGTTCAAGTTGATGATAAATATTATTTTGTTGAAGATGAAGTAACAAAAGAACTTGATGAAAGAGAAGTATAATGATTAAAAAATACTTATCTAAAAAAAGTAAAGTTTTAAAAATAATTTTAGGTAGTAGCACTCTTACAATAATAGCTTTTGGAATAGTCTTGATACCACTTTTAATGCTACTTGATTTCTTTGGAGCAGAGGTAACATCAGATGGATATGTTGAAGGAAATAGTTATTATGCAGAAGAGTATCAAAGAGTTTTAAATAAATATTTAACTGTTAAAAATCCATTAGGATATGTTCCATTGTCAAGAATATTATATTTTTCTTTAGAAGATGAAACATTATCTTGGGATGAAATATATGTTGATAACTTGGATAAGGACACAAAAAGTTTAATACCAATTTCAGAAGTATGTGCAGAAAATAAATACAAAGATTTTGATGTTTGTAATCAAAGTGAGATAGAAGATAGTGAACAAGACAATGAAGAAATTATGAAACCGTTTACTATACCAATAGATTTGTCTTTATCTACTATCACAAGTTATTATGGTCAAGAACGAATAGTTTTTGGTAATGCAGATATTCATTTTGCTTGGGATTTAGCATCACCTAGTCAAACACCAGTTTATTCAATTGGTGATGGTAAAGTTAAAACAGTTAGTTTTAATTATTCTCAACCAGTAACAAATATTAATGGTGGTGCAGGAAATTATATTGAAGTTGAATATGAAGTAAATGATAAAATTTATGTTGCAATATATGGACATCTTTATCCTAATTCATCAAAAGTAAAAGTTGGAGATACGGTTAGTTCTTTTCAAGAATTAGCAGGTGTATCCACCACGGGATATTCAACGGGCGACCATCTTCACATAGCATTATCACAAGATGGAAACAGAGTGGATTTGTTTAACTATATAGATTTTACTCAAACACTTGAACATAATATTTTCAAACCAGGATATGAATTACCAAGTTTAAATAGATAAATTAAAAAACAAGAGTGGTCATATATTTTTAGTCTAAAAGTTAGAAGTAGTCATAATTAAAAAACAAGTAGCCACTTTACCAAAGGAGAACATTAGTGTTTATAAGGAATTAAAAATACAGAGTAGCCACTTTACCGATTTAAAGTGGTCATTTTTGCAAGTGCAAAAATTGATAGTTAACAATATAAACCCTTTATTTATAAGGATTTAATATTATTTTGTTAACACCATCTTATGCCCTTATCTAAATAGTTGTTAAAAATGATAAAAAAAGCACTAATTATGAGGTAAAGTGGCTACTCAAAATACTAAAAAATATAAAGGGGGAATTAATTATGGAAGAAATAATGATTGGTATTAGAACAAATAATTATTTGAAAAGAGAAATAAAAATAATTAGTGAAAAAATAAATAAAAACCTAAATGATACTTATGTTGAATTGTTAGAATTAGGAATAATTGAAATTAAAAAAAAGGAAGAAGAAAATATTTCTGAAAAGTTAGATGAAATATTATTATTACTAAAAGAAATAAAGGAATTAAAATAGTATGAATAAAATAAGAATATTTAACGAATTAGAAATAAAGACTTTATTAAAAAATAAAAATATTTTAAGTATTAAATATAATAAAGAAATAGAATATGATCCTAATTTTAAATTATGGGCTGTTCAAGAAAAAATAAAATATCCTAATAAAACAGCAAGAGAAATATTTGTGGAAAGAGATTTTGATATGACTATACTTGATGAAAAAACACCTCAACGAAGATTAAATAGTTGGATTAAAAAATATAAAATGTTTGGTAATGAATATTTTTACGATTACAAAAATAAATCAACATACAAAGCAATAGAAAAAGAGGTTGATAAGTATGAACAATAAAAAGTTTACTATAAGACTTCCAATTATTATTTATGAAGAATTAAGAATTAAAGCATTAGAAAATAAATTATCAGCAAATGCCTTATCAAGTGAAATAATTACTAAAGCAATTACTGAAAAAACCACTACTGAAATAAATAAAGAACTGTTAGATAAAATAAATAGTATGGAACAGCAACTTGAAAAATTGATTAAAAAAAATTATTGGTTGTCTGATGTAATTGTTCAAATATTTTTAAATAGTTGTTTTGGTGAAAATGTAAAAGAAAAAGATGATGAAGTTTGGAATGAGTTTCTTAATCAAAGAAACAAAAAAGTAAATGAATAAAAATAGTCCTAACATTGTTTTAGTATGTAAGTTTAATTTAGGAATAAATAATATTGATAATCAAAATAAAACTGGATTATATAAAGAGTCAAGAAATAATAGTATAAATAAAATGCTAAATTATTATTCAAATGAAGAAAAAATAGCAGTTGGTATGTTAGATTATTTTACTGGAAAATATAAAGATAAAAGAATTAATTTAGTTTTAGAAAATGGTAGATATGCAACTAAATATGAATTTGAAAAAAGAAAAGAAGAATATAAAAATTATATTGATAATTCTAATTTATGGAAATGTGTATTAAGTTTTAACAATGATTATATTGATAGCAAAATTTCATTAAGAGATTTAGAAAAAAAAGTTGCTACTGAAGTTATGCCGAGATTTTTAAAATATTGCGGATTTAAAGATATTGATAAAATGACATGGAGTATATCACTTCATTGTGATACTGATAATTATCACTTGCATTTTGCATTTATGGAAAAGGAAGCTAACTATGTTAGTAAAAGAGGGAATATTTCATATAGAAGAAAAGGTAAATTAAGTACAGATGAAAAAAACTTTTTTAAAAGACAAGTGGCTTTAGCAATAGAAAGGGAAAGTGTATATGCACCTCTTTTAACTAAAACTAATAAAGATATTGATGAATTAAAAACTTTTTTTAATCCTAATGAAAAAAACTTTATGCTATCTAATATTAAGAATATTGAAATAGAAGAAAAAATAATAACTTTAGGTAAATTGCTAAAACAATATCGTAGTTTAAACAATAATAAAAGTAAAAATGTGAAATACAATTCGATTAAAAATAATCAATTAGGAAAAGACATAAAAATTTTAACTAATGATATAAAAAAAGACTTATTTCAAAATAAAGAATCTACTTTATATAAGCAGAAAGAAACAGTTTTAGAGAACATAAAAAAATTAAATGATTATTATAATATTCTTAATAAAGAAAACAATATAAAGGAAGAAATTAAATCTAATAAGTTAATAGAACAAAAACAAGATTATATAAATAATTATATTCTTAATTCTATTGTTAATTATGCTTTAAATGGTAATAAAAAATCTTTAATAACTCTTGATAATGTTATTCAAGAAATTGCACTTACAAAAACAAAAAAACTTAAAAATAATTCTCTATCTGATATTAAAAAAAATGTTTTATTGAATTATTTTAATAATAGTAATAAAACAAAAAAATATAAATATAAATACGAAATGGAAAAAGCATTAAAGAATATCAATAATGAAATGGATGAAGCTGCTGAAAAGTTCAGTGAGTTATTTAATTATGACATTGAAAATACAAGACAATAAAAAGGAGAAGTTATGAAAATAATAGGGGTAATAGTATTTAGTATATTTATACTACTAATACTATTTTTATTTTGTGCAATGTTTATTGCAAAGAAAATTGATGAAGAAATGGAGGAAAATGATGATGGATTTAACAAAGTTGAATAACGAATTTGCAGAAATACAAAAAAAATTACAAGATTATGATGTAATTAAAAATAAGATTAATCAAAATATTAAAAGAATAGAAAAGGAACTATTAAGAATTAAAGACAAAACAAAAAATGAAAAAAACAATTATTTAAAAAAGTATTATGAATTATTATTAATAAATAACAATGAAATTATTAGTATATTGAAATCTTTAGTTGAAACAAATGAAAAACAGGAGGTTAGTAAATGAGAATATATACAACCTATGATAAAAATGAAATAAAATTTTTAAACTCTTTATTAATTAATATGAAAATCTATGATATGTATTTTAGTAGTTATTATAAAGGAATAAAATTATATGATATGTGTGTTGAAAATCCTAATTATAGTAATAAAGATGCAATAGAGTTTTTAATGGAGGAATGTTTAGCTTTTAGTAATGCTTGTTTAAATGATGAACAAAAAGACTATTTGTTAGAAATATGTGATAAATATGATTATGATTATATGACTTTTTGTCCAGATAAGGAATTAGAAATATTTTGTAATCAAAATAAAAAACAAGAAATTAGTGATATAGAAATATAAGGGGGAAGAAATGTATAAAAGGGGATTTGGAAAAATATTAAAATATGAAAGAAAAAGTTGGGGAATGAGTCGTAGAAGATTAGCAAAATTATCTCACATAGAAATAGATGATTTAATTGATATAGAAACTGGGAAAAATATAACTCCTAGTTTTTTTGTGTTATTAAATATTTGTGAAGTTCTTGAAATTAGTGCTTTTGAATTAGTAAATGGTAATACAACAATGAACGAACTATTAAAACAGGAATAGTTATGACATTAAAGTTAGTAATAATATTAGTGATTATCTTAATACTCATTTTATTCATGTATTACATAGAACCAAGAATTTCAAAACAAAAACTAGCAAACAAAAATGAACATGGAAGTGCTAGATGGTCAACTTTTAATGAAATAAAAAATAATTTTAAAAGAAACTCTCTTGATAATATTAAAAGTGTAGGATACCCAGTTTGGTTTAGTAAAGATTTAAAATATGTTTGGTGGGATTATGAAAGCCCACATCATACCTATTTAGGAAGTTCAGGTAGTGGAAAAAGTTCCACTAGTGTTTTGCCTTTATGTTCTTTTATTGCTACTTCCAGTGAAAAAAGAAGTGTATTTATTACTGATCCTAAAGCAGAGATATTTAATAAAGCAAGTAAAATGTTTCAAGATAATGGATTTGAAATAATAACATTGGATTTTCGTAATCCTGAGTTATCAAATAAAATTAATTTATTAGAACCCAGTATTATTGAGTATGAAAAGTATATGGAATTATTAAAACAAACACAAGATTTAGATATTTTGGTAGAAAACTTAAATCAAGAAATAATTAATTTAGAACAAGAAAAAGATTTGTTGAGTAAAAAACGAGGTAAAAGGGGTAAAAGGTTTTATGAAATACCAGTATTGATAGAACAGAAACAAAAAGAAATTTTGTCTATTCCCAATAAACAATTAATATTAAATAATCAAGCAATGAGTCATTATGCTGAAAGCAATAGATTAGTTGCATCACTTTCATTGATGATAATGCAGGAAAAAGAAACTAAAGATCCTTTTTGGAATAATAGTGCTAAAAATTTACTTGAAGGTATAATAGGGATGTTTCTTGAAGATTACAAAGATGGAAAAATTAAAAGAGAGCAAATAACATTATCATCAGTAAAAAAATTTCAAAATAGTTCTATGACTGAAAGTAATTTTAAAAGGTTTAAAATATACATTGAAAAGAAACCTTATGGAAGTGCTAGTAAAGATAAGTTAATATCTATTCTATCAACAAGTGAAAATACCTATAAATCTATTACAAGTGTATTTAATGAAAAGATGAGTTTATTTGATGATGTTAATGTAGAAAATATAACTTCTTCTAGTGATTTTGATTTTGATATATTAGGGAAAAAAGCATCAGTATTATTTTTTATAGTTCCTGATGAAGATAAAATTTACTTTACTTTAATTTCAATAATAATTGGACTTTTATATAGAGAACTTGTAAAACTAGCAAATAGTAGGGAAGATAAGAGAGTAGAAGTAGGAATTGATTTTATACTTGATGAATTTGCAAATTGTCCTCCTCTTCCTGATATAGAAACAATTGTATCAGTAGCAAGAAGTAGAGGAATGAGATTTCATTTTTACATACAGTCTTTTGCTCAACTTGATAATGTTTATGGAAAAGATACAGCACAAATAATATTAGATAACTGTGCATTAACATATTTAAAAACAAATACACAAGAAACAGCGGAGGCAATATCAAAAAGACTAGGAAATAAAACAATTGAAAGTGGTTCAGTAAATTATTCAATTAGTCTAACCAATGCTAGTGGAAGTAAAAGTTCAAACTTAATGGGACGACCTCTTTTGACTGCTGATGAAATAAAACAGTTACATTACAAGACTATTATATTTCCTATTGTAGGTTATCCAATTTTTAGAGATACAATCTTTTATAAAAAGTTTAAATGTTTTAAAGAAGGAAGAATAGAAAGAACAGAAAGACCATTACAAAAATTGAATAATACTTACTATACCGTAGAACAAATAAATACTTTAACTAATGTTAAACCAAATAAAAGTAATGGAAATATTATTGATATGACAAAAGAAAAACAAAAACAGACTTTGGATGAATTATTAAATAAATTATTACCATTGATTAAATCAGTTAAGAAAAATGTTTCTTTTTATGAAAGTGATAATACAGTAGTAGCAGTTATCGAATTTGAAAGAATAATTCCAAATCATATAGTAAACAAGATGTTGAAACAGGTGGATCAAGATAAATTTGCTTTTAATATTCATATTAGTGATAAAACAGAAAAATATCCTGCAAAAATAGAAATATTTTTAGATGGAAAAGAAATGGGGGTTGAAAATAGTAATGATAAATAAAAAAATAATGTTAATCATAGGACTAACATTTATTATAAGTGGTTTTATTATATATGCAGTAAATTGTTATTTTAATTATAGAGTTCAAAAAGAAGATGAAAATTTTGTGGAGCAATTTATGGAACAAGAATTTGCAGATGAAAAAGAAGAAACTGAAATAGAGGAAGAAATAGTAGAAGATTATACAGGATATTTAGCAGTTTTAGAAATACCTAAAATCGATTTAAAAACAGGAGTAGTAATGTCTAGCAAAGACTATTCTACTATGAATAGAAATGTAAGCATTTATCCTACTTCTGATATGCCTAATTATAAGTATGGAAATACAATATTATTTGCACATAATGGAACAAGTAAGGTATCTTATTTTAGAAATATTGATAGATTAGAAAAAGATGATGTAATTTTTATTTATTATGATGAAATTAAATATTCATATAAAGTTATTGATAAATATTATGTAAAAGAGAATAGTAAAGAACCATTAATGAGAAAAGATGATAAGAGTATTATAACTTTAATAACTTGTAAAAAAGGAAATAATAGATATAGGTTGATAATCGTAGGAGAAAAATATTATGAATGATGTAATAAGAAATATTATAGAAAATCAAAATAATTTTAATAATTATGTTAAATATGCTAGTAATTTATATAAGCAAGATTTAGATACAATATTTACATTATTTGATAGCGATCCTAAAGGTAGTTATTATGGAACATTTGAAAATTGGAACGGAATTGAAAGAAGAATAAAAAAAGGTGAACATGGAATATTAACATACAAAAATGGTAAAAAAGTGTATTTATTTGATATAAGACAAACTTATGGAAAATCAATTACAATGTGGAAGTATGATAATCTAAAAACCGAAAATGTGATTAAAGGGTTATATAATCATTATGGGATATATGAGGAAATTCCTGTTAATAAAAATAAAGTTTTATTTTTTAGAGCAATATATAAAATAGCAGAAGAACAATTAAAAAAACAAAATTATGATTTAAACTTTAATGAAGAAGGAATTGTTGCTAACTTAACAGCACAATTAGTATTAACAAAATGTAATTATAATGTTGAAAATTATTCTTCATTACAAATGATGTATTCAACAAGTATAGATGATCTAGCATATCTATTTGATTTATCACATCAAATGTTTCAAGAAATAATGCCACAGGTCATAAGAATTGAAAAAGCATCTGAAAAAATTATTTCAAAATCCACAGAAAAAGAAAAAAAGATTAGTAGAGAACAATATGTTCAAGCTAGTCTTTTTAATTTAGAAGAACAAAAAGAAGAATATGAAGAAACGGAACTTGATAGAGTTTTAGTCAAGGGAAGTGGTTTTTCAAAAGGTAATAATAGAATATATCATTTAATGACAAGTGATATATCAAAAGATGAGGCAGTTAAAGAATTAAAAGATGAATATGGAATGGGAGGTTGGACACATTATTTTAAAGATGGAACAACTGGATATGCAAATCATGATTCAAAAGGAATAAGTATAGAACATCATGAAAGTAATACAACAGCAAACTATTCTTGGAGTCAAGTATATGATAGACTGAAATATCTTATTAAAAATGAATTGTATTTGGATGAAAGGAATTTGGAAATACTAAAATCTTTAGAAAATAAAAAAGAGAAAGTATTTAATAATAAATATGGAATAACTAATTTAGATGAGTGTGAAAATATATTATCTGCAATATATAATGTAAATGAAGATACTCCAAATGTTTATGAACTATTACTTGAAGTAAAAGAAGAAAATAAATATGCGGAAAAATATTATGAAACAATAATGTTGGTCGAAAAAACAGTAAATTGTTTAGATGAAATAAAAGATTTAAATATAGATATAAAAGAATTAATTGATAATTATTATATTGATGATAATAAAACTTTACATACATTTGTAGGTAATCAAGAAAGCGTATCAATAGATAATGTTAGTGAAGAACAAGTTCAAAACATAATTGATGATGAAAATGATATTATTAGGAATGATAATCAAAAAGTAATAAAACAAAAATATGATTTTCAAGATTTAGAAAGTGCTTATGATACATTAAAAGAAATAGAAAATCCAAATGAAAAAGTTAGCAATTTAATAAACGAAATGGCAGAGGAACTAGATTATGATGATAATGAGCATATTCATGAATCATCTCGATTAATTAATGAGGCAGAAAAGTTATTAAACAATAATATTGAACCAGTTAACTATCATATACCAAATAATGAAATTGAGTATGGTGGTGCTAAAATAAAATATAAGAATAATGTTGAAGCAATTAAACTTGTTAAAGAACTATATGATAATGATAGAAATGCAACACCTGAAGAACAAGAAATACTTGCTAAATATACTGGTTGGGGTGGAGTTCCTGATGTTTTTGATGATAAAAAGGAAAATTGGAAAGATGAATATCAAGAATTAAAACAACTTTTAACAGATGATGAATATGAAAAAGCAAGAAGATCAACATTAACGGCATACTATACACCCAATAATGTAATTAATACTATGTGGGAAATAATTGATAGGATGGGATTTAAAAAAGGAAATATATTAGAACCATCTATGGGTATAGGAAATTTCTATGGAAGATTACCTGCATATTTTAGTAATTCAAAGTTATACGGAATTGAACTTGATGATATATCTGGTAAAATTGCAACCAAATTATATCCAAAAGCAAAAATTGAAATTAATGGATACGAAAATACTAATTATCAAGATAACTTTTTTGATTTAGCAATAAGTAATATACCTTTTGGAAACATACCAGTTTATGATTCTAAATATAAAAACACAAACTTTCTGGTTCATGATTATTATTTTCAAAAAACATTAGATAAAGTTAGACCAGGAGGTGTAATAGCATTTGTAACATCAACTGGAACACTTGATAAAAGTGATAATAGGATTAGAAAATACATAGCAGAAAGAGCTGATTTACTAGGTGCTATAAGATTACCAAATAATACTTTCAAAGAAATAGCAAATACACAAGTATCAACAGATATAATATTCTTACAAAAGAAAGACAAATTAGATTTATCAGCAAATCCAAATTGGATTAATACAAGTGAGTTAGAAAATGGTGTTCCAGTAAATAATTACTATATAGAACATCCATATATGATGTTAGGGCAAATGGAATTTGATAAAAGTATGTATGGTTCTGATAATGTAACATCATTACACCCATTTGAAAATGCTAATTTAGAAGAACAATTAAAAGAAACTATTAGTAATTTTAGGAGAGATATTTTTAAAGAAGTTGCTCTTGAAGAAGTGAATAGCAATTTAGAAATAATCGAGGCACAACCCGATACCAAGAACAATGCTTATAGAATTATAAATGGTAATATTTATCAAAGAGATAATTCAGTAATGATACCAATAGAGAAACAAACTGGTATGGTAGCAGATAGAATTAAGGGAATGTGTGAAATAAGAGATTGTTTAAAAAGAGTATTTCATATCCAATTATCAAATGGAAGTGATGAAGAACTTGCAAATGCACAAAATTCATTATCTGTTGCTTATGATAAATATGTAAAAAAATATGATAGCTTAAATGCAAAAGCAAATATAAAAGCATTTGAAGAAGATCCTGATTGCTTTTTGCTTATGAGTATTGAAGATGAATATAAAGAAGATGATAAAACTTATTATAAAAAAGGTGCAGTATTTACTAAAAGAACAATAAGAAAACCAATTGTTATAGAAAAAGTAGATAATTCAATGGAGGCATTGACAGTTTCGTTAAATGAAAAAGGATTTATAGATTTAGATTATATGAGTGAAATAACTGAACTTGAAAAAGATGATATAGTTAAAGAGTTAGATGGTCTTATTTATCAAGACCCAGTAAAGGCAGATAATCCATCAAAAAGTTGGGTAACAGCAAGTGAATATTTAAGTGGTAATGTTAAAGAAAAATTAAATATTGCAAAATCTTTAAATGGAACAGAAGAATTATATAAAAAGAATATTGAGGCATTAGAGAAAGTGCAACCAACACCACTTACAGCAGAGGAAATAGATATTAGATTAGGGGCAACTTGGATACCTAAAGAAATTATCCGTCAATTTTGTTGTGAATTAATAGATATTCCTAGATATTATGAAGATAATTTAAAGATAGAATATGTTCCAGAGATAAATGCTTGGCTACTTGAACGAAGTGGTGTCAATATGAGATATGGAAGTATTAAAAATACTGAAACATGGGGAACTAAAAGAGCAGATGCTTTAACACTTATAAAATCATCTTTAAATCTAAAAACAATAACTATATTTGATAGAGATGAAGATGATAAACCAGTATTTAATTATTATGAAACTGCAATAGCAAGAGAAAAACAAAATGAAATAAAAGAAGAATTTAAAACTTGGATATTTAAAGATCCTGAAAGATCAAAATTATTAGTTGATATGTATAATGAGAAATTTAATTGTATTAGATTAAGAGATTATGACGGAGGTAGTATTGAATTAAAAGGAATGAGTTCTGATATAGAACTTAGACCACACCAAAAAAATGCTATTGCAAGAATTTTATATGGAGGAAATACATTATTAGCTCATTGTGTAGGAGCAGGGAAAACTTTTGAAATGATAGGTGCAGGTATGGAATTAAAAAGATTAGGTATAGCACAAAAACCTATGTATGTTGTTCCTAATCATTTGACAGAACAATGGGCAAGTGAATATCTAAAACTATATCCCAATGCAAATATACTGGTTGCAGGAAAAAAAGACTTTGAAAAAAATAGAAGAAAAAAATTGATGAGCAGAATTGCTACTGGAGAATGGGATGCAGTAATTGTAGGACATAGTTCTTTTGGAAAATTACCAGTATCAATAGAATTACAAAAAAGACATATTACTGAAGAAATAGAAAGTATTAGTATAGCAATTAAAAGAGTTCAAGAAGAAAATACTGGTAAAGGAATTAGTGTTAAAAGGATGGAGAAAACAAAAAAGCAACTGGAAACAAAATTTCAAAAATTACTTGATGATGAAACAAAAGATGACAATATCAACTTTGAAGAACTTGGAGTTGATTTTTTATTTGTAGATGAAGCTCATGAGTTTAAAAATCTTGCATTATTTTCTAAACTTGCAAATGTTTCTGGTGTAAATAATACAGCTAGTCAAAAAGCAAGTGATTTATATATGAAAACTTCTTATTTGAATAATATGAATAACGGAAAGGGAATAGTATTTGCAACAGGAACACCAATATCTAATTCTATGACTGAATTATATACTATGCAAAAGTATTTACAAATGGATAGATTACAAGAAATAGGATTAGATTATTTTGATAGTTGGGCAAGTGTTTTTGGAGAAACAATTAACAGTTTTGAAGTTGCACCAGATGGAAGTGGGTTTAGGTCAAAAGTTAGATTTGCAAAGTTCTATAACTTACCTGAACTTTTAACATTATTTAAAGAGATAGCAGATATTCAAACTATTAAGATGTTGAACTTACCAGTTCCTAAATTAAAGTTTAATAGATATGAAATAGAGTCAGCACCTAAAAGTGATGAACTTGGAGAATATATTAATACTTTAGTAGAAAGAAGTGAGGCAATAAAAAGTGGATTAGTTGAACCATATGAAGATAATATGTTAAAAGTAACCAATGATGGTAGAAAAGCAGCTCTTGATTTAAGATTAATTGATAAAGATATGCCAGACTTACCTGATAGTAAAGTTAATATAGCAATTAAAAATATTTTTAATATATATAAGGAAACAGAAGATAAAAAATCAGCACAATTGGTGTTTTGTGATTTATCAACTCCAAAAAATGATGGAACATTTAATATCTATACCGATATAAAAGGTAAACTTGTTGGTATGGGTGTAGATGAAAAAGAAATAGAATTTATTCACAATGCCAACAGTGATCAAGAAAAAGCAGAACTTTTTGAAAATGTTAGAAATGGAAAAGTAAGAATATTATTAGGTTCAACATTTAAAATGGGTGCAGGAATGAATGTTCAAAATAAATTAATTGCTTTACACCATCTTGATTGTCCATGGAGGCCTAGTGATATTGAACAAAGAGAGGGGAGAATTTTAAGACAGGGAAATGAAAATGATGAAGTTCAAATATTTAGATATGTAACAGAGGGAAGTTTTGATTCATACTCTTATCAATTAATTGAAACAAAAGCAAACTTTATTAATCAAATAATGTCTAGTGGTAGTGGTGGAACAAGAAGTATGGAAGATGTTGATGAACAAGCATTATCTTATGCAGAGGTTAAAGCAATAGCTACAGGTAATCCTATAATATTAGAAAAGTTTCAAGTTGAAAATGATTTAAAAAAATTACAAATGTTGAAAAATAAATATGATTCATCAAAAACAGAAATGATAAATGATGTAAATGTTAGATACCCAATACAACTTAAAAATCTTAATAATAAATTAGATGGATTAAAAGAAGATATACCTAAAGTAAAAGACACATCAGCAGATAATTTTTATATAACATTATTAAATGAACCTTATAACGAAAGAAGTAAAGCAGGTGAAAAATTAAAACAATTATTTTCTATTTTAAAACCAGAGGAAAGGGTTATAGGAGAAATATCAGGATTTGAGATAATAGGTAGTAAAGATGATGTGTTTAAAATGCCATGTATATTTTTGAAAGGTAAAGGAAGATATAAAGTTGAACTTGCAGATAATGCAGTTGGGAATATCTTGAAAATAGAAAATGTCTTAAAGAACTTATCGAGTAAAGTAAATGAAGTAGAAGAAGAAATTAAGAAAGTTGAAAAGCAAGTAACAGATACTAATGCAGAAATTAATAGACCATTTGCTAGATTTGATGAATTAAAGGGATTATTAAAAAGAAAAGATGAAATAGATAGGGAACTTGATATTGACCAAAAAGATAGTGAAATAGTTGCTGATATACCTAGTGAAAATACAAATGAAAAAGAAATTTAAAAAAATGCAAAAAAACTCTTGCAAAATCACTCGGATTAAGTGATAAATAGATTAGCCAAAATTCGTTAGCATTTGCACTTAAATTAAGCACAGTTTTATTTGGGTATATTGCTTGGATAGTTATATGTTGTTTTGAAAAAAGTTGCTAAAATGAGCCTAAAACGAGTTTGTAAGAAAGGAGAAAAAATGAAAGAAAAAACAGTTAAATCAATAGACAGCTCATTATTTAATTTCTTGGTAGAAAATATTTCAGTTATGGTGGAGTGTGATCTAGAAGAAAAGCCATCAGCATTTCCTTATACTATTGCTTGTAGTAATTTTGTAAGAGATTTAAAACACAACCATAATAAAGAGTTTGATGAAGAATTATTTGGTGAAAAACTTATAGGTTTTATGGTAGATGAGATTACAGCACAACTACCAAAATAAAAGAAAGGAAGATAAAAAATGATTGAAGAAAAATCTGAAAAATGTGAAGAATTAGTATCATTATTCGAGGAACTAAAAGAAAGTGAAAAACTTGATGTAATGTCCATCTTGTTTGAACATATTGACAATGAACTAATAAATGATGGTAATTACGCAACAGGTGATGAAGCACTTGGAAATGATAAAGAAGTATTGACTTCAATAGATATTGGATTTAATACAACTAAACCACTTGCAATACAGTTATTTAATTACAAAAGAAAAATGTATAATATGGAAATGTTAGAAATAAAAGATGTTGAAACAAATATCAAAATTACTGATAGCATTAATCAAATATTAAAACAATTTTATAAATTACCATTTTGCGATAAATTAGACTTTTTAATTGAAAGTATTTATTTATTGAGTATGATAAAAGAAGTAAATAACAATTTAGATACAAATGAAATTATAGGAAATATATTAGATTTTAAAAAAAGAATAAAAGAATAAAAAGAAAAAAATATTAATTATAAATTGTTATTTGAAACTTAGTATAGAGTAATAATTTATAGTTATTTACTCCCTTAAAAATATTAGAGTTTCAAGTAATAAAGAAATTGGGACTCATAATATTGAGTCCCTTTTAATATTTTTAAATAAAAGGGGGTTAAAAAAATGCAAGAAATTGAAAATGAAATAATAAATAATAATTCAAGAAAATTAACTGAAGAAGAAAAAATATTGGAATTAAAATTAAAGTTTAATAGTGAACTATATGAACAAAAAGTAATATCTTCTGAAGTGTTTAAGGAATATAGACAAAAAATAATAAAACAAATGAATAGGTTGAAAAACCAAAAGAAAGTATAAAGAAAAGAGGAAATCGGATGAATATTATTAAATCAAGAGAAGAACTATCTTTAGGAAAAACTATATATGATATGAATTTACGAGTAGTTTATTATGCTCGTGTATCAACTGAAAAGGATGAACAACTAAATTCTTTATATAATCAATCACAGTATTTTGAAGATTTGATTAATGATGCAAAAAACTGGACTTTTGTTAATAGTTATATTGATGAAGGAATTAGTGGAACGGGTGTTAACAATAGAAAAAGTTTTTTAAGAATGATAGAAGACGGTTCAGCAGGTCTTTTTGATTTGGTTTTAACAAAGGAAGTATCAAGATTTGCTCGTAACACAGTTGATAGTATAAAATATACTCAATTTTTACTTACAAAAGGAGTAATAGTAAATTTTATATCCGATAATATAAATACAATTTATCCTGATAGTGAATTTAGATTAACTTTAATGGCAAGTTTAGCACAAGATGAAGTAAGAAAATTATCAGAAAGAGTTAAGTTTGGTATGAAAAGGTCTGTAAAAGACGGCAGACTTTTAGGTGGTGGAAATATAACGGGATATAAAAAATTAAATTGTAAACTGACAATTGATGAAGAAGAATCAAAAATGGTAGAAATGATATTTGATTTATATGCAAGTGGTAAATATGGATTTAGAATTATTTCACAAAAATTAGCTGAAAAAGGATATTTTAATACAGTTGGAAAACCACATAATGAAAACACTTTAAAAAGAATTATTCAAAATCCAAGATATAAAGGTTTTTATACGGCAAACCAAAGTTATGTTGAAGATTACAAAACACATAAAAAAGTAAGAATTCCTAAAAGTGAATGGATATGTTATAAAGATGATAATATTCCTGCAATAGTAAGTGAAGAAGTTTGGGATAAAGCAAATAAGATTTTAGATGAAAGGGTAAAAAAAACGAATAGTAATATTTTAAATAAAGAATGGTTTTTAGAAAATAAAAAATATACTTCTAAACTTATATGTTTGGAACATAATACAACTTTTATTAAAAAAGGTTGTGGAAGATATACAAGAAGTCCAGTTTGGGTATGTAATGAATATTTAAGAAGGGGACTTAAAGGGTGTGCATCACCTATAATTTCAGAAGAAGATTTAGATACAATATTCTTAAGACTATTAGATGGTTTTGTAAATAATAAAAAAGCACTTTTAGAAAATATGATTAATGACTATAAAATGGTGATATTAAATGTTAACAAAAAAGAAGATTTAGATGTGCTAGTAAACAAAATAAATTATAAAGAAAAGATGAAAGATAAACTATTAGAATTAGTAACTTCTGGTGATATACCCAATAATGAATTTAAACAAAAAAATGATAAGATTAATGATGAATTATTAATTTTAAAACAGGAACTTATTGAAAAACAAAACATAAGGGTTTCAGTAAATTATTATGAAAAACAAATAGAAAAAATAAAGAAGTCATTAGAACCTAAGTTAAATATAAAAGACAATTTTAATTATTTACTTGATTTATTAGTTGATAAAGTTTATATCTCAAAAGTAAATAATGATAGAAATCATATAAAAATGCAAGTTATTTATAAACTTGATAAAGCAGATGAAGTTATAGAACTAGATATAAGCAAAAAAAATCGTAAAGATGGCAAGAGAGAGTCCTTATCAAATGAGGACATTAAAAAAAACAAAGAGTTTCTCTTGTCAGATACCAACAGG
>JAUNSN010000043.1 GCA_030539175.1 bacterium
GAAGACTTATTTTTTGCAATGACTTATTTTCGTACATAAAATTATCTCCTATTGTTTTTACGTTTGGAACACTTATTTCTTGTAATGTATTATTGAAGATCATAAAGCACCCCCCTATTGTTTTTACATTGAGAAGATTTATTTCTTGCAAGGTGTTATTATAGTACATAAAATCAGCTCCTATTGTTTTTACGTTTGGAAGGTTTATTTCTTGTAATGTATTATTGCGGAGCATAAAGCACCCCCCTATTGTTTTTACATTGGGAAGACTTATTTTTTGCAAGGTATTATTATAGTGCATAAAACTATCTTCTATTGTCTCTACATTGGGAAGACTTATTTCTTGCAAAAATTTATTATGGTTCAGAAAATAGCTGTTTATTTCTTTCACATTTTTATTTATATATTTTATAATTTGTCCCGCTGTATTTATTTCAACAATTATATCTTCACCATTTTCTATTTCAACAATTAATTTTAATCCTTGGTTTGTTTTTTCTCTTCTTATATTTCCTATTTCTCCAAAATTATCAAGAAAACTATCACTAATGTTTTTATCATACAACTCTATTTTTTTATTCTTACAATCTATAATAAAATAATCTGCAATAATTATTTGTTCTTTTGGATATTTTATTATATTAAAATTATCAATTATTATATTATTAGGGCAATAATATACACTACGTATTTCATAATTATATTTATAATATTTTCCATCATTTGCTCTTACATAACCTGGTATTTCAAAATTATCTGCAATATGTTCTTGGGTCATACCTTCAAACTTGGCAAAACTAGCTGTCAAACCATCTATTATATTGTCTAAATTATTAGAAAATGTTGCATCTGGATTATTTACTTTATGATTGTATCTATTTGTTATAGATAAACTATGGTTTTTATCTTTACTAAATTGAATACTTATTACTGATGTTCCATATTCATCTTGTCTTGTGGGTTTTTCAAAATTTTTTCTTTTAATTTTTAAAACATTATCTTTAACCGCAAAATAAACATAACAACTATTAAGTCTTCTACTATAAAAAGTACATAGTTCTTCGCCTTGTGCATAATATTTTTTAAATGATTGAATTTCTTTTTCAGTAGTACATTTGTATAAAGTATAACCAGCTTCTTTCATAAGTTTATATGGTGATTTTACTCTAACAACGTCTTTATAGTTTTCTACATCTACAAAACTATATATATAGGTTTTGAATTTTTCTTCCAAGTTGTTTTTTACAATATCATCACATAAAAATCTACTTTTATCAAATTTATTTTGAATTATTTCAGATAATTTACCAGGACATAATTCCATTAATGTAGAGAATAAATCTCTACATAGATGCATCATTTTTTCTCCATATTTCTTTTTTATTATCTTTAAATCATCATTCATGTCTTATCTCCCCCTTAATGATATCACGAATATTTAAACTGTCGTTCATCCAGTTTAAAAATAAGCTTTTAATAATTTTACATATTTTAATTCTGTGTCCTTTCTTTTAAACTTTGCAACGAATATAAGGTCATAAATCTATTTTAAATCATTTTATTTAGTTTAGTTATATTTAGTCTGTAAAATAAAGATTTCACAGTATTAAACGGTACTAAATTACATGATAATCTTAAGATATTTGCCACTTGTTTTATATAGTACTAATATGTCTTTATTTTATTATGTTAATTAATTCAGTAATTACTGTTTTTAAATGAATAAATCTATCTTTATCAATCTTTCCATTGTTCATATAAACTCTTTTATTAATTTCAATCATTATTGTTTTTACCCTTTTATCTTTTAACTTATAATACTTATTAGGAACAATACTACCTACATAGGGATAATTTATCATAATTGAGAAATTATTTTTTTTAAAATGATTAACCACTAGTTTTGTAATTTTTTTATCTTCAAAATCTTTATCAATACCAATACATATATCGGGAGTATTAATTGCTCCATTAATTGTTAAGACTGATTCCTCAGCAAAGCTATGAGCATCAATTATTAAACACTTATTATATTTTTTAAGTATTTTACATACTAGATTATCAAATTTTTTGTGATGTTTATCATATATTTTATATACTTTCTCTTTATATTCTGCACTAGGATTTAGGAATTTTGTTTTGTTAGAAAAAGTATCGTAAATAACCCCCATCCCTTTGGAAGCCATTGGCTCTTTTTTTTCATCTTTAAATCTTTCAACGTCACAAAAAAATCTAGTATACTTAAAAATTAATTTGTTTGTATTACATTTTTTATATAATTTATCAATATACCAATCAGTTAATTTTTTCTTTTCAATGATAAAAGTGTTTTTATCTTTAATTTGTTTTTTTAAAATTAACGGTACTTTAGAAGATGAATGTGGTATATGAATAATTATAAAGCTTTTAATCATTTTAATCATTATCTCCTTTCTGATTACTTTTTAATACCTAGATCTTCATTAAATTGGTCAGTCACAAATAAATATTCTAAAAAGCCATCCATTTATTTTTCCTTCTTTTAAACTTTACAATAAATCAAGGTCATAATTCTTTATTTAAAAGACTAAACGATACTAAATAACTTAAAGTTTCGCTATATTATTTTAACACTTATATTAACAAAAAACAAGGTAATGTGGCCAAAGTCTTATCTTATAAATTACGTCGTTTACATTAGCAAACAAGCTAGTTGTCCTCTTCATATTTTCCTTACTTAATAAAAGCCTTGGTAAATTAAATATGGTAATCACTTAAAAAATTTGTAATAATCTGGAAAATAATTGCTAAAAAAAAATAATTATGATAGTATAAAATATATTAAGACTACTTAAGTTAAATAAGGAAAAGGGAGGTATCTATGACATTATTCGTATTAATTGTA
Source organism: bacterium (assembly GCA_030539175.1). GTDB lineage: Bacteria > Bacillota_I > Bacilli_A > RF39 > UBA660 > JAUNSN01. The sequence goes on from JAUNSN010000043.1 coordinate 2,885, forward strand.
ATATTACTATTAGGTTTTGTTATTTTAGTCAAATCTTCTACTTTTTTTGTGGATGCTATTTCTAGTTTAGCAATTAATTTTAAAATGTCGAAAATGGCAATTGCCATGACAGTTGGAGCTTTTTCTACTTGTGTTCCAGAATTAGCTATTTCTTTTAATTCTATGATTGCTTCGGCTTCAGATATTGTCATTTCCAATGTTTTAGGAAGTTCCATTGTTAACATTCTTTTAATTATTGGTTTAGCAGCTTTTTGCTTTCCGATAAAAACAAAAGAAACTGTTTTAAAAAAAGAAGCCTTGATACTTGTTTCTATTACAGCTTTATTTGCTTTTTCAATGATTCATAATATGATATATTTAAAAAACAATGTTATTCTAACAAGAGTTAATGCTTTATTGTTATTATTGATGTTTGGTGTTTTTATAATCTTTATAATTTCAGAAATAAAGATTAAAAAAGGGTTTTTTGAAAATGAAAAAGCTAAATACACTCCAAAAGCTTCAATTATTATATCGATTTTTAGTATTATTGGCGTTTTAGTTGGAAGTAATATTATTGTTAATAATGCTACGAATATAGCAAATATGCTTGGCATTAGTGAAAAACTAATTACTATGACAGTTATTGTCGTTGGAACTTCACTTCCAGAATTATTCATGACTGTAGTATCTGCTAAAAAGAAAGAATATGATTTAGCAATTGGTAACATTGTCGGTACTAATATTTTTAATATTGGTATTGTATTAGGATTACCTATACTAATATTTGGCGATATTTCATCTGCTAGTTTTAATTATATAGATTTAAGTGTCGCTTTAATAGCAAGCATTCTTTTTTATATTTTTGCTAAAAGCGATAAAAAAATAACAAGAATAGAAGGATGCATAATGGTAGTTTTGTTTGTTCTTTATTATATATATCTTTTTTTACAATAACATGAAAAAGAAAAAAGATTAAATAGATAGTGATAACGGTTTATTAGCTTAAAAGAATTATTTAAATTTAAACTATATTTTCTTTATACTATACTTTATCAAAGCCCCATTCTTTCTTTTATCAATTCGTATTTTTCTTTAGCTATTTTTTTAGAAAGTTCGGCTCCTTGCGATAATACCTCATCTAGGTAATCGCTATTTACAATTTCATAATATTTATTTTGAATTGCTTCAATATGTTTGGAAACAACTTCGGCGACATATTTTTTAAATTCACTATATCCTTTATTAGCAAATTGTTTTTCCAAAGAATCAATATCAGTATTAGTTAAAACAGAAGTTATATTTAATAAATTAGATATTCCTGGTTGATTTTTTTGATCATATTTTACAGTTCCTATACTGTCTGTTGTCGATGACATAATTTTAGAAACTATGTCATCGACACTATCAAATAAACTAATTACACCTACTGGATTTTCTTCAGACTTACTCATTTTTTTTAATGGATTCTTTAAATCATAAATTTTCATACCTTCTTTACTTAATAAAGGCTTTGGCAAATTAAAAGTATATCCATATTTGTTATTAAATCGCTGAGCAATATTTCTAGCAAGCTCAACATGTTGTTTTTGGTCTATTCCAACTGGAACATAATCACAATCGCAATATAATATATCTGCCGCCATCAAAATAGGATATGTTAGTAACCCAACTGAAAAACTAGCATTTTCTTTGCTTTTTTCTTTAAACTGAATCATCCTAGAAGCTTCTCCATATGGTGTACTACATTCTAAAAGATATGATATTGCTGGAATATACTCGTTTTTTGATTGAATATAGATTATATTCTTACTAGGGTCTATTCCACAAGCAATATACATTGCAATAAATTTCCTAATTCTTGTCTTTAATTCTTGTGGATCTTGATAAACTGTTAATGCATGTAAGTCAGCAATAAACAAATATGATTCATATTTATCTTGCATATCAACCATTTGTTTAATAGCACCAATATAGTTTCCTAAAGTTAAATCTCCTGTTGGTTTTAAACCTGTTATTATTTTTTTATCTTTCATTATATTTACCTCTTTTCAATCAACTTATATTTCAAATATATAATTAATTTGTTTTAGTATAGCATGAAAAAATAATCCATTCAAGGGATTAATTACTATCTGTAGGAGAAAATTATAAAAAGAAATACATCTTAACAATGTATTTTTAATATAAATATTTCTTATTGATAAATATTTCTTATTTTATTAATAGGTATATATTCATTATCTATTGTTATAAGATAATCTTTCTTTTTTCCAACAATTCTTTTCTTAACTGGGCCATCATCTAATATGATAGTTACATCTGCTTTATAGATATAAGATGGTGAATGAAGAATGTTGTATATTTTTTGTTCTATAGTTAAACTAGGGGTTTTATTATCTACTTGACTATACTCCTTTTTAGTATTAGGTTCTAAGGTTGAGAAAACTAGTTGACTATTTCTTAAATCTTTATCAATGGGATTTTCATACATTTTAGGTAATTCTTTTTTCACATAACCACTCCTTAATACATCATATGTACTAATGTAAGAATTATGTAACTATTTGTTTTATAAAATTAAATAGGTTATTGTTTAAATAGTTATATTCGTGGTATAATGTTGATGGAAAAGTGGTGATATCATTAAAAATATATCAAAGTTTAAAGTAGAAAAAAGTATCCTTATTCCAATAATTCTTTTTGCTTTAATTAGTATAACCACTATATATTCAGCCCAGGGTTTATTAAATAATGGGGCTTCATTTTGGCAAAAACAACTAATTTGGTATTTACTGGGATTTTTTATTGCTTATTTTGTTATGCTAATAGGGAATAAGTTTTTATATCAAAATGCTTGGATATTTTATATTGCAAATGTTTTATTATTATTACTTGTTTTATTTTATGGTAAGGAAGTTAACAATTCAATATGTTGGTTTGAGATACCAGGTGTTGGTAGTTTTCAACCGTCTGAATTTATGAAAATTATACTTATTATAGTTTTAGGAAGAATGATTAATGATTATAATGAAAAATATACTAATCCAACTATAGAAAACGAATTTAAGTTTTTAATTAAAGTATTAATTGTTGTATTTATACCATCAATATTGACTTTTATTGAACCTGATACTGGAGCAGTTTTAATATATTTAATTATTACGTTTGTCATGTTATTTATTGGTGGTATTAGAAAAAGATGGTTTATTCTTACGATTGGTATTTTGGGTTTATTAGTCTCGTCTGTCCTTGTGACTTTCTATATTAATCAAGATTTGTTTATCGATATATTTGGTACTAACTTTTTTTACCGAGTGGAAAGAATTGTTGATTGGTCTGGTGGCAGTGGTATGCAACTGACAAATTCATTAACTGCAATTGGGTCTGGAGGAATGTTTGGACATGGCTTTAATAATACACCAATATATTTCCCCGAACCGCAAACTGACTTTATTTTTGCTGTTTTCGCATCTAATTATGGATTATTTGGGGCAATTATGCTAATATTTTTAATTCTATTTTTTGATATTAGACTTATTAATACTGTTAGTCAAACTTCTGATATGATTAATAAATATGTTATTGGGGGAATATTAGCCATGCTTTTATATCAACAAGTACAAAATATCTCTATGACAATTGGGTTATTACCTATTACTGGTATTACGTTACCATTTATAAGTTATGGTGGTTCTTCGTTAATTTCTTACATGATTATGGCAGGAGTTATATTTAATATTTCTAATGAAAGTTTACGTTATACTAATTAAAAAGATTCAAGTTTCTTTTAGCTTGAATCTTTTTAACACTCTTATGATTATTAGTAACAAAGTATTGACTTTGTTCTTCTTGTTTTCTTTTTTTGTTTTTCTGGAAGTGGTGTAGTTACTAAAAATGGCAAATTATTTGTATTAGTGCAAACAATTAAATTAGGGTTAGATGCATTATCTTTTATGAATCTTTCAAAATCATATCGATATTTTTCTTGTTCTTCAACTCCAAATGGTTTGCTATAACTTGAATGCCAATATACTATTACCTTTTCATTGTTTTTTAATCTTTGTTGTAAGGTTTTTATATCGTACATTGTACCTATTACATAGTTTTCATCAGTGATACATCCTTTCATCTCATATGGAGCAATAGATATATCAAAACCATTTTGTAATGCCATATTTTTAATATTATTTAAATTCTTTCTTTCCAATGTATGTAATACTAAGTTTGGTAACTTGTTTTTCATTTTATTTAAAAAATTAATAAATTTCATTGAAAAACTAACATTATAGTCATTGGTAAAATTTAAAAGAACCATTTTTTCAGAAGTCGGCAAACTAGTCACTAACTTGTTTAAATATTCATAATAACTTTTTTCATTATATAAAGAACTAGGTAAATTCATATATCGATTAACATTAATGATAATACCTTTAACTGTTCTATCATCCATCTTTTTTACCAATTCTTTGATATACCCTTCACCATTTATTCCACTTTCACTAACATCTTTTAATATTTTCATATATTTCCTCCTTGTGAATAGTATTATACCATAAATGTTTTAAAAATAAAGTTATTATACTTAATATGGGAAAATATGGGAATAATATAATTAATTATTATTCTTATAATAATATAATTCAGATATACTAACTATTTGGAATCCTTTAGACTTTAATTTAGGAATAACATCTGCTACAGCATTTACTGTGGCACTATAAATATCATGCATTAATACTATATCTCCATCTTTTACATTATTATATATCTTATTTGATATTTTTGTCGAATTGTGATATTTCCAATCTAATGTATCAATATTCCAAAGGATCATTGGCATAGTTATTATCTTCTTCATTTTATTATTAATAATCCCATAACTAGGTCTTAGATAAGTTGGATAATCACCTATGATACTAAAGATTATTTCTTGGGTTTTATTAACTTCTTCTAATATAGCAGTATCTTTTAAAATATTTAATTGTTTATGCGAATATGTGTGATTACCAATTTCTAAATTATTTTCATATATTTTATGAATTATGGAAGGTTCCTTTTCAGCACGATTACCTAATACAAAAAATGTTGCACTAGCACCATTTTCAACTAATACATCTATCATTTTTAATGTATTATAATTAGGGCCATCATCAAAAGTAAAAGCAACCATCGGCTTATTTGGATCAATAATTCGTTGTTTAGTTTTGCTTGCTTTATTTACTGATACAATATTTTCCTCATTAATTATGCTACCATTTTCATAATTATATACTTTAACTATATTACTTACTATATTATCTACTTTACTATATTTATAAAAGTTTATGGTTATATCTTCTCCCCTTATATTATAATCATAATCTATCGATAAATCTCCTATCTTATCGTTTATTTCATACTTAAATATATTAATACTATCAAGTATATAATTTGATATTTTTTCATCTAATATCTTATCATTAAAAAAAGGATAAGCAACATTAATAGTATAATTATCGTTATTAATAAATATTTCTTTTTTTTCTACTATATCATTTTTCAATACTAATACTGTTAGAAAAACAACTAAAACTAAAATCAAGAATTTTTGTTTCACTATAATCACCCATAAAAAAAATACCTTTCATTTAAAGTATATTTTTTATTATTTTATATATTACTAACTTCATAACCAGTAAATTCAATATTAATAAATTTTTTACTTGATAGAAAATCACACATATGAACAAATCTTTCACACTCGGTTACTGGTTGAGGTAATGTTTGCTTTTTCGTATATGGGTTAGTGTCCCACTGTCCCATGTGGGATTCTATCATCTTACAAAGTTTTCTTACATCAGTAATAGACATTTGTAATTGATCTTTATTATTCATAATCATTTCTGATACAACTAAAGGGTGTTCAAAAACACTATATTTAGACTTTTCTTTTCCTAGTTTAAAGCCATCATGTAATATTAAAGCCATAATAATTAAGTCTTTTTCTTTGTTGTTAAACTTCTTACCTATAGTATCGTTTTTTAACAACGTATAAGCTATAGTTGTTGCAGCTTTGGTATGTTTTAATAATCCCATTTTACCATTACTGTATTTGGGATGATATTTCCCTGTACTACTGGCAGGAATTTCAAAAAAATAATCAGGTAATTTAGATATTAAAACTTCTAAATCTTTTTTTAAATTTTCATCTTTTATATAGTCAATTTCTTTTTTAAAATATTTTAAATTATTCATAAAACACTTCCCTACTTATTATTAACATATATTTCTAATTGATCATATGGTATTTTAATATTATTTTTATCAAAATTTTCTTTAATTATCTTTAACATTTTTCTTTTAACATCAAAATACTTCATTGATTTACAATCAATAACAATTCTATATATAACACTAGAATTATCTAACTTTTCTACTCCTAGATACTCTAAATTACCAAGAACGTCTTTAATATTTAAAAATTCTTCCTTTAAACTAATTAAAACATTCTCCATCTTATCTATATCAGTTTCATAGCTAGTATTGATATCGACTATTAATTTTGCATTTTCAAGGCTATAATTTATTACTTCAGTTATTGTATGATTTGAAATAATCTTTACTTCACCTGTATATGCTCTAATTTTAACAGTTCTAAGCCCCATTTCCGTTACATATCCTCTAAATGTACCAATTTGAATATTATCTCCCACTGCAAATTGATTATCAAAAATCATTGAAATACCAGCTAAAAAATCTTTTATAATATCTTGAAATGCTAAACCTATTAATGCTCCCGCAATTCCTAAAGAAGCAATTATGCTAGTTGTATCTATCCCATAGACTGCTAAGGATGCTAATACTACAATAAATGCTATAACATATTTAGTTATATTTAATAGTAAATCAATAATTGTTTGTTGTTTGGCTG
>JAUNSN010000074.1 GCA_030539175.1 bacterium
TGCAATTTATTTGTGTTCAACACTTATTAGTTATGGACAATATAGGTATAGATTAAATGAAAAATATGGTAAATTAACATCAACTATGACAACTACATTCTTTTATAAAGAAAGTCTTATAATAAATTCTGCAATAGTTATAGTAGTATGTATAGCAACAATTCCAGTTGCTGGATTAAGTGGTGTAGAATATATTGTTTCTAGTTTTACTGATAGCATGTATGCTTATCCGATATTTCGACTGGGAGCTTCTTATGCGACAGTATACACTCAATTTAGGGATAAACCTTTTAAAATTCAATTAAAAAATGGAGAAATAGTAAAGGATACATTTGAAAACTACATTTATGAAAACTATACTTTCAAACAGCTTTACTCTAATTGGATGAAAAAACAGATAGGGTGTGATGATGATAATGTGGAGTTTAGTTATTATCCCTCTTATGTACCTATAGATTCATATATAAACACTGAAACATTAATGGTTCCAGCAGATGATTTTAGTGTATTATTTGATAATTATAAAGAATGTGATATCAATGGGATATATGTAAATGATGAAAAATATGTATATAATGGTGATGAAAAAACACTATATCAACAAGGTAAAAAAGCAAAAGAATTATATATTGAAATAAAAAAATACAAGGAGAAGATGAATATAAATAAAAATGAAAAATGGCTACCCATTGATGTAATTAGGTTTAATGATGATATATCAAAATCATATAATAAATATAATATAAAATTTGCCAAAAGCACTGATTTGATAGAAATAAATGCTCATATCAGTAGAGAAAATGAAAAAGAATATGAGTTTAAAATAATAAATGAAAAAGAAAAAATACCAGAAGTTTTAGAGAATATGATTGAATTAAAAAAAATAGCTGATGCGACAGTGCCAAAATACTTTATTAATGCAAAAATAAAACACTTTTTAGTCAATGATGAAGTAGAGCGAACTGATGAAATAATTGAAACACCAAATGATAAATATTATCAAGATAGTAGAATTAGATATGATTTGTCAGATATTAATAGCAAGAAATATGTTGTAGATATTCTCTATTATAATTGTATAGATAAAAAATATTATAATGATGATGGAGAAAGATTAGATCCATATAAAGAGAAAGATTTTGAGCAGATGAATAGTCTTATTTCCACATCATTAGTAAAAAGATATTTTATAAAAATAGTAGATGATAAATTGCAAGTTGTTAATGAAATAGAAATTAAAAGTGAGAATTATGATGAAGTTATAGAATCAATACTCTTGTGGAGAGACGATAATGTGAAAAAATAAAGATGCTAAATCTAATCATTTTGTAGGAAGAATGAACTCAACAGTACTATCTAAAGGTGATGCTATAGAAGTAGAAATGAATATGGATAAAAGAAAACTATTAGCAGTAGCAAATTTAATTGGTGCAAGTTTAGTAAATGAAAATAAAAATAATGATAAAAATGGTTAAGTAACAAAAATTATTATAATGTTCAATTAAAAAAGGAATACAATATGAAAATTAGAAAAAAAAATATAATTAAAGCAATATTTTTATTTATAATATTATTTTATTTGTGTTCAACACTTATTAGTTATAGTCAATATAGGTCTAGATTAAATGAAAAATATGGTAAATTATCATCATATATGAGAACTACATTCTTTTATAAAGAAAGTCTCATAATAAATACTGCAATAGTTTTAGTAGTAGGTATAGCAACAATTCCAGTTACTGGATTAATGGGTGTAGGATATGATTATTCTAGTTTGACTGATAGCATATCTACTTACCCTATATTTCAACCAAGAACTACTCATGCACTGGTAAAGGTTCCATTTATGGATAAACCTTTTGAAATTGAATTACAAAATGGAGAAATTACTAGGGATACATTTGATAAAGTTTTTTTTGAAGATCCAAAGAAGGAGTTTAATCATCTTTACTCTGATTGGCTAAAAAAACAGATAGGTTTCGATGATAAGAATGTAGAGTTTAAAATGTGGTTTGGAAAAATTGATTTTGAAAATATAAATAATATAGAAGATGATGGTGATGAATATATATTTAATTTATTTAAAGAAAGTTCAAGAATAAAGAGTGTATATATTAAAAACATTAAAGACTTGGATGATACAATATTGAAAGAAAAAAATGAATATATTAATAATGAATTGATGAAAAAAATTGATACAATATTAGTTAATAATTATAAAGAGGAAGGGTATTATTTAGCATTTACAAATTATAATTTTAATTTATATGAAGAAGGAGATTATTTTAATCGAAAATATAATATTAAAGGAAAGAAACTATATGAAGGGAGTGTTTTAAAAAATGGTGAAAGATATTTAGATTATTATTATTGTGAGAAAGATGGTGAAGTTGAGTATATACCTTATAAATATAACAGCATTTCTGAAATCTATTAATAGG
>JAUNSN010000075.1 GCA_030539175.1 bacterium
GCCATAAACTTCAACAAAAGTACCAACAATCATCAAAACTATATATTTTAAATATTGATGTTTATAATTAAAATAATGTTCCATTGGTTTCATTACTCGTTAGTCCTCCATTTTAGTATTTATTGTAGCCAGAAATTCATTTTCACGAATTTCTGGCATTTTTTAATTCTTTCACCCTAACCATAATTATTGTATATTACTAGTTATTCTCCCCTATTGTATTTTTTTCATGTTGCTTTACACCAACATGAAAAGGCATGCAGGCTCTACGGCCCGCTTCCCAGACATTTTCCACGAAAATGCCTGCACTGCATCTACTCCTTAATCATTCGTCCTATTTAATTTCTTACCTCCGGACAGTTTTTAAATATAAAAAATAAAAGTGATAATCACATGATTTCACTTTTCGCTTTAAAATTGATAAAGTATTCCTTTTATGCTACTATTGTAATAAGTAAAAAAAATAGAAAGCAGGGAATACTTTATGAATAAATTATATAATACTCAAAGGGACATTTCAACAAATTTAAGCGATTTTATAAAAAATAGTGTATCTAACATTACCAAGACACAACTCAATATACTTCCTTCTATTATTTTTGGTATGATTAAATCTGAATCTTGTGTTACTATTGATATTGCTAAAAATCTAAAGGATAATTTCTGTGATGTCCTCCTTCCATCAACTCAAAGAAGGATTAGAAGGTTTTTTAATAATAAATTTTTTGATGGGCATGATTTTTATTGTAAAATCATTGCTTATGTCATAGAAAATTATAAATGTAAGCATCCAGATAATAGAGTTCATATTGCCATGGACCATATGTTTGTTCGTGATATGTTTACTATTTTTATGCTATCTCTTAGAATCGGAAAACAATCTATCCCACTTTGGTTTGAATGTTTTAATGGGAAAAACGACCCCAATGCCTTCAAAACCGATACTCTTATTAAAGGTATTGATTTTGTCAATTCCTTATTTAAAAATAAAAACTATCACTTAATTTTTTTAGGTGATCGTTTCTTTAATTCTACTAAACTTATGCAACATATTGAATCTATTGGTCATTATTATGTTTTTAGACTAAAAGACAATTATAAATGTCTTGTTTATGATAATCATGAAAAATACTATATTTGGAAACATATAAAAGACTTAAATCATTATCAATTTAAAACTGCTACTTATAATAATATTTACTTTACTAGAAATGAAATTAAAACCAATATTGTTATTAGTCCTAAAAACCCTAAATCACTTATTAACTCTGGTATACATAATGATATTATTCCTTGGTTTCTTATTACCAATTCTAATACTAAATTTGCGATTAAAGACTATAGCTATAGATTTGGTGCTATAGAATTTTTATTTAAATCACAGAAATCTAATGGTTTCTTTTTGGAAAAGACTACTACTTCTAATTTACATGCCTTTACTAATATGTTTGCTTGTGTTTGCTTTTCTATACTTTGGCTTACTATCCTTGGAGTCAATTATAGTAAAAACCCTAAACAATATAAAAATATTAAAATTGATTGCGTAAGAAAATATGTTAATGGTCCTAGACGAATCATGTCTTTATTTAAAACAGGTCTCACACTATTTAATATTGCTTTTAATTCTATTCATAATATAAAATTACCTTACAATTTTAAACTATATGACTATTAACTTTATGATAATTTCTAATCATTCCAAACGGGCTCATTATTTTGAGATTTTTTTGTTGCTCTTATATGCTCTTATATATTAAAAAATTCAGCTTTTTCCTGAATTTTTCACTTTAATAAAACACTGGGCATATTTTTAGTCCTTCTTAATTCCCTTTTTTCAATCATTTAATTAAAACTGTCCGGAGTTAAGATTTTATTTCAAATGGTGTTCCTATTGTTCCATCTCCTGTTAACTGGATATTAGATGTTAGATAGAACGCTGGCCGCCCCCCACGCCCGTCAAACGCGCTGTTGAGGCTGAGCCCGCCCGTCGTGTTGACAGTGAACACAATGTAGGAGTAGCCGGCATATGGGGTCATTGTCCAATAATATTCATTTGTCTTATGTAAATAATTACTAGTTCCACATGGAATACTGTTACTATAATTGTCGGTTGCACAACTTGCCAATGGTGCCTTTGCATAATCGCTAAAACTCATTAATCCTACCTTACCTATCCATTTATCTGTTTCCATTTGGGTTTGGGCGCTTGCTAGGGTTGAACCATAACTTACGGCTCCTATTCCCCAATCATGACTTA
>JAUNSN010000006.1 GCA_030539175.1 bacterium
GTTGTTAGACTATTAGGGGTGTCTTGTTTATCTGTTTTTATAAACAAAGAATATGTTGTACCTAGTAGACTAAGAGTTATAAATATACCTAATACTATTACAATAATAACTTTTTTACTTTTTAATACTTTTGTTATTCTACTTTTCATGGCTTACCACCACGAAAACATCATGAGCATACTCGCCCATAATACACAAACCAACATTTTCATTGTCTCTTAAACTGTTATATTTTAAAGAATGCTCGCCCCGTATTCACTTGCAGTTAACATACTATCATCTCCTATCATTAACTAATATAAGAGTACCATAAAATGGTACTCTAAATCAAGATATTTTTTTACTTATATTCAACTTTACATTATAAAATGCTCCATTATTTCTTAAAGCTTTAGAGTCATCTATTGCTTGATACATAACACTATTTATTTTATCATGTAAAGTACTTATTATTTTTAAATTCATTTTCCAAAGTACTAGTTTCACCATGACCAGGATATATTGTTATATCTTTATTATATTCTTTTATATTTTTAATACTTTTAAGCATTTCATTATAATTACCTGTTGGGAGATCACATCTGCCTATTTCTTCTTTGAATAAAAAGTCACCAGTAAACATTATTTTATCTTCTACAAAGTAATAGGTTAGGGAATCTGATGTATGCCCTTTAGTAAGAATAACGTTAAATTTAAATGGATCAATGACTTTTTCCCCTTCTTTTAGGTTAGAAGAATCATATACTTTGATATTGTAGTGATTTACTAACTCATCTAATGCTCCGACATGATCAAAGTGATGATGAGTTAGTAAAACGGCAAGTATTTCTTTATTTTTAAGTTTTTCTTTTATAAGGAGATAATCATCTCCTGGATCAATGATTAAAACTTTATTATCTTTTTCTATTATGTAACAATTAGTTTGTAAATTACCAACAATTATTGTTTTAACTTTCATATTTCACCTACCTGTATTTAATGGTTTTATCCATTTCTCTTTTGATATCTCTTTCTTTTATGGCCTGTCTTTTATCATAATCTTTTTTACCTTTAGCTATACCTAATAATACTTTGGCATATTGTTTTTTAAAATATATTTTTAATGGTATTAGTGTATAACCTTGTAAAGTTAATTTATTATTTAACTTTAGTATTTCCTTTTTGTTTAAAAGCAATTTCCTAGTTCTAGTTTCTTGATGATTAAAGAAAGAAGCATTATCATACTTAGAAATATGCATATTAAGTAAATATACTTCCATATTTTTAATAATGGCATAGCTATCTTTTATATTACACTTACCCATTCTAATTGATTTAATCTCTGTACCAACAAGTACTATCCCACATTCTATAGTATCTTCAATCAAATAATTATGTCTTGCTTGTCGATTTAATATTTCCATGATACCTCCTTACGAAAGAGCGGCAACTTTCATATCTTCATCATACATTTTGACTACTTTACTATATCTTTCGTAAATATCTTTATAATTTGATAGATATTCTTCGGTTAATTGACTAAAAGGTATTACTTTGAAGTTGCGCCAATTTTTATAATAGTTGTATATTAATTCGTTATTAACGTTGTTAATAGTTATAGTAGTATTATCGTCTTTAATATCTTTGGTAATAGTTAGTGATGTCATTAGTCCGACCATCTTATTATAGTTATCATCTTGATATTGAGCAGATATCATATTACCTAAAGAATAAATTACTAAGGTATCGTCTATCCATGTTACTGGTTCGACGACATGAGGATGGTGGCCAATTATTATATCAACGCCCAAATCTGCTAAATATTGCGCTTGTTGTTTTTGTTTAGCAGTTGGAGTATTAGTATACTCTTCTCCCCAGTGCATAGAAACAATAACTACATCCACTTTGTCTTTAACTGCCTCTATATCTTCTTTGGCAGTCGCATCATCATAGACATTTACTAAATAATCTTTACCACTAGGTATTGGTATTCCATTAGTACCGAATGTATAAGCTAAAAAAGCATATTTTATATTGTTTTTTTCATAAACATTTACTTTTTCTCTATCTTCTTTAGAACAATACGAACCAGCAGTCACAACATTTTCTTGCTTACTCCAATATTCACATGAATTAAGAACCGCTTGTTCTCCTCTATCCATAGTATGATTAGTTGCTAGACTTACCATGTTAAATCCAGCATCAATCATAGCATCCCCTACTTCATATGGAGAATTAAAAGTTGGATAATCAGATACTCCAATTTCTGTTCCCCCAAGAATTGTTTCTTGGTTATAAAATGCTAAGTCATATTTACTAATTATTGGTTTTAATAAGGCAATTTGTCCAGTAAAGTCATACTTTCCATCTTTGTATGCATCTTTATATACAGAACTATGAATTAAAGCATCACCGACCATAATCATGTTCAAACTATAGGTTTTATCTTCTTTAATTTCTTCTTCTTTAGTTTCATCATTAGCAATACTTTTTTCATCTTTGGTTGGTATTGGTTGATTAACAGTTGCATAAATAAACGCTACGACAATTATGACAATAATCGTTAAAATTCCAAAGATGGTTAATACATCTTTATCTTTTTTGTTTTTTCTTTTTGTAGCCATCATTTTCTCCCTTTCTTTCTTCTACTTTATAATCTATTGCCATAAAATCTACTTCTCCTAAATCAGGATTAGTACCTACTACTCGAATTCTTATTGGTTGACCTGTTTGATACATTATTTTATTTGATTTACTAGTTAAAATTTTTCTTTTCTTATCAAATGATAATCCTGGCAAATTCTTAATACTAATTAAACCATCAACCGTATTAGGTAAAGTAACAAACATTCCAAATGGAGCAATATCACTAATATAACCATCAAATTCTTGATTTATAAATTGCGTCATATATCTGGCTTTCATAATATCTTCAACATCTCTTTCACAAGATTCTGATGCTCTTTCTCTTTCTGATGCAACAAGAGCAGTTGCTTCTAAATTTCTTTTGAGAATCTCTAATTCTTCTTTCGATAAATCATCTATTTTATTATTTTTAATAGACAACATTGTTTTAATAGTTCGATGAACTAATAAGTCAGCAAGTCTTCTTATAGGGGAAGTAAAATGACAATAATTATCTTGTCCTAATCCAAAATGGCCAATATTATCAGTACTATATTTCGCTTTAGCTTGACATCTTATTAAAAGATGACTCAATACAGTCTCTCCTGGAAGACCAACTAATTGGTTAGAAATATTTTGCAAAGTAAGTGATGATACTGGTTGATTAGGATTAAAACTAATATCAATTCCTGAATTGAGTAACATAGCAATAAATTCTTCTAATCTTTTTTGATTAGGTACATCATGTACTCGGTGAATTAATGGAAAGCCATTACTAGTCGCATAAGTATCAACATATACATTAGCTGCAACCATAAATGTTTCAATCATCTTTTCACCAAAGCCTCTGATTCTTGTAGTTATATCTACTACATCACCATACTGATCTAGTTCAATTTTACATTCATCATCAGCAAATTCAATAAAACCATTATCAAGCATTTTCTTTCTTAATAATTTACATACTTCCGCCATTAATTTTAAATCACCAATATAATCTTCGTATCCTTCAACTTCTTGCCCTTGCTCAATTATTTTATTAACACTAGTGTAGTCCATTTTTATATTTGAGTGAATAATTGACTCATAAACTTCAAATGGACGTGATGGGTTATCATTAGTCATATTTAATACATTTCCATTTTCATCTATTTCTAGAAAAACTGATAGAGCTAGTCGATCAACATTAGGATTCAAAGAGCAAATTCCATTTGATAACTTGGGAGGAAATTGAGGAGTTACGGTATCAAGTAGATAAACACTAGTACCTCTGATATTCGCTTCAACATCTAACGGTGATCCTTGTTTAACATAGTGAGTAACATCAGCAATATGAACCCCGAGAAGATAATGGTTATTAGGTAATTTTTCAATTGATATGGCATCATCAATATCTTTGGTATCTTTACCATCGATTGTAAAGATTACTTTATCACGCAAATCTAATCTACCAGCAATATCTTTTTCATTCAAGCAATTTGGTAAGCTTGTTGCCTCATCCATGACACTTTTGGGAAAAGAAGTATTAAATTCGTACTTTAAAAGATGACTAACAAGAATTTTGTCTAATTCATTTTTAGCTTGAACTACTTCGGTTATTTCTCCGACTGTTTCATTGTTAACAGTTATATATTTTATTACAACTCGATCTCCATCTGTTGCACCTTTAGTTTTATCTTTAGCAATAAGAACATCTTTTGTTTTTCTATCAAATACTCTAACATAGCAATTTGATAGTGAGGTATAAACTTCCCCTATCATTTTTTGACTACTATGTGATAATACTTTTATTATTTTACCCACTATTTTACCAGAGGTACTAGGATGTATTATACCTTTAGAATCTTTGTAATATCTATCAAATGGTTCGACTAATACTGTATCAGCTTCTAAACAATTACAAGTATCAGCAGCATTAACAAAGATATCATCATCAAGCCCTTCTACTTTAACAAATCCATTACCTGATGATGTTAAGTTAATTCGACCTTTAAGGGCAAATGTTACAATGTATTTATCTTTCTTTTTATTATATCTAAGTATTCCTTCATCTAATAATTGATTAATTATTTTGTTTAATTCTTCTGCTTCAACATTGTTAAATTTTTCCATTAGATTCCCCATTGTAAATGACCTTTGATCATCTGGAGACTTATTTAAAATATTTATTATTTGTTCTTTCATTATTTACTTCCTTTCTGTTGCTAAATATATCAAAAAAACTTACGCCGTAAGTTAAAATGATAAAAATAAACAAATGATAAAAAATGCCATTCCTAAAAACATTGTTAATCTAGTTATGAACAATTCGCCACCACGTTCTTTTCTATTTAAGAATAAATCGCTTGTCCCGCCTTGAATTATTTGGGATGAGGCTTCAGCTTTATTACTTTGTAATAATACTAAAATTATTAACATTATTGATATTATAATAACTATTGTTTCCATGATATCCCTCCTCTTACTTCTTAATTATAGCATGGATTTTATAGCCAGGCAAATAGTTTTATTTTATTTTTAGAAAAAACAGTTCATATTATAATAAACTGTTTGATTTTTGTCATTTAAAATTATATTTCTTGTTCAAGACATACATAGAAAGGAAAATAGACAATAAACTATATTTTTAAGTTATTCCTTTGTGTTTTCTTCGGGAATTATTAAGCATTTCTTCGACCATTAAAAAAATATAATAATAACTATTCACAACCATTTGTCTTCCTTCTGCAGGAAGTTTTTTTTGATGATGATATTGATCAATTACTTGATGATATATTGGTGGTAAAGACGCGACGCAAGCATCTATTTCTTCTTGTGTATAGCCAGAATTTTGCAAATAAGAAATTACAGTTAATCCAGTTTTTTCTTTTGCTCTTCGAAAATGGTTGCGTTTTTCAAATAATAAATTATCTAATTTAAGCATTATATTAATAATTGTTTCTAAATCGCTTACAAAATATATATCTGTTTTAGTATCAAGATTATTACCGTAACACTTAACTAAAATATTTTGCTGATGCTTTGATAAGTTAGATATAGCACTTTGTAATTCTTCTTTGCTTATAAATTGACTATTATAGTGTTCTAAAAAATTATTTGGAATACGTTTAGATTTTATAATTAAACGATAAGCTAAATTAGGATACATAAATAACATTAATTTTACTATACAATCATTTAATATTAACTTTCTTGACTTGCCATCTGGTGATAATATTCCTAGCATTTCGCAAACTTCATCATTGGTTATAACTTTATTTGCTAATGCTTTTCTTATACCATTTTTAACATCTTCTCTATTAATAGTTATTCTTTTTGACGAGTTATCTGACTCTTGTTCTTTATTTTTGCGAGATAATCTCTTGCTCATATATCGAGCTAGTTCATCAATTGTACTGGCAGTTGGTTTATCTATAACAGGTTCTATACTTCCATGTTTCTCTTGATAAAATTGTAATTTTTCACGAACAGATTTTAATACCAGTCTAATTTGTTCTTTACTTACATTAGTTATATCTCCTATATCTTTTAAAGTCATCTCTATTGATACATCAACACCTGCCATTAATCGTAGTGCTATAGCTTCACTAGGAGTTAAATTACTAAGTATTTTATATAAAGTCTTTCGCATCAAAGTGTTACAAACAATATCTTCAACAGGTGGTAAATTTTCATCAACAACGCAAGCTCCTAAGGTTATACCAGCATATGTGCCATTCGCGCCACTTATTTCAGCATCCAAGGATATCGGTTGAAGATTTTCTTTTTTTTGAAGAAAGAATAATTCTTCAATACTTATTTTTAATGCCGTCGCTAACTCCTTATTAGTTGGTTTTCTTTCTAATTTTTTAGTTAATTCAGTTTCTGCTTTATTCATCCGATAAATTTCTGCTTGGACTTTTGGTGGTATTTTAATAAACAAATGATTATTTCTAATAATGCTTGTTTTAATCCAATAGCCAGCATAAGTGGAAAATTCTGTTCCTCTGTTAACATCATACTTTTTAATTGCCGTTAGCAAACCAAGATTACCATTTTGAATAATATCAGTTTTATCTTCGTCATTTTCTAATTGACAAGCTAACTTATTAGCAAAAAAGATAACCAACTTAAGATTAGCCTCAGCTATTTTCTGTTCTAATTTATTTACTTCTTCTATATTTCCATTTTCTCTGGCAATATCTCTTTGATAAAAAAGAGCTTTTGTATCATCACCCTCATATAATGGTTTTTCTGGCAATACTTCTTCAAGATCCTTGAAATATTGGCCATCTCTATCTATATTATCATTATACATATTATTTCCTTCTTTCTTTTTGTAAAGAACCATCTAACATTTTGAAATCTAATTATATTTTTTTATTTTAGTATTTTATAAATTATTTATTTTTATTAACTAAAATTGCTTTTTGATCGAGATAATCTTTGAGTCTTAGCATTTATATTGAGTTTTATAATAATATCACTAATTATTTTTATATCCTCTACTAAATAAATAACTAATGCTTGGTTATAGTTTTCTCCATAATATTTACATAAATTCTCTTGATCCTTTTGACTTAACATAGATATCATTTCAAACACTTTTTCGTCGCTAATACCTTGTTCGTTATAATACTTAAATAGATCATTAGGTATATGGGGATAATTTATTTGTAACAATTCTTTATCGTTAGGATCTATCATGAATAAAAACAATTTAGCATAAGCATCAGCTAGTATTACATTGGGATTGTATTGTTTACCTAATATAGCATTAACTTCATCTTTTGTTAAAACATTATCTAAATAAGCTTTATTTAAAGATGCCTCGACATAAGTTGTAGTGAACATTATTGTTCTTTTGTTATTTTTATTAACTCTAGCAGTTGCATATCGAGTAATATCGTGAATTCGTTTATTATAGTAAGAATCATCTTGGTTACTTAGTGTAGGTGAACCATCTAATATTATTTTGCTACATTTTTTTAACTTAGCTATTGCACTTGTGTATATTTGAAAAATTCTTTGTCTGCTTACTCCTAATAACTGACCTATCTCTTGATCAGTCAAATTGGGAAATTGCAATTTCAAATCAAGAACAACATGTTGTGATAGTGATATAGTTCGACTGATTGCTTGATTATTATATTTTTGTTGTAAATCTCTTGTAACAATATCTTCAACTGCTAATATGGTATCATCATAAATAGTATCATTAAGAGTCAGTTCTGTTTCACTATGTAGTGGCTGATCTAATGATGTTATCTTCACATCAGCATCTTTTAATATATCAATAATATCCTCTACTTTCATTCCTAATTCTGTTGCTAATTCTTGATATGATAGCTTTCTTCCTAATTCAATTTGTCTTTTATAATGATATGCTACTACTCTACGAATTAACCATGTTCTAGCTTTGGGAACTCTAATAGTACCTTTTGGATTATCAATTATATATTTAATAATTTCACTTTCAATCCAATAGCTAGCATATGTCGAAAACATTGCTCCCCTTGTTATATCATATCCTTTAACTGCTCTCATTAAACCGATACAGCCAATTTGGTATAAATCTTCATTTGAACAAACGATATCTATGGCAAATTTATCAGCTACTTTATAAACAAATTTCCAAACTAATCTTATATTTAGTTCTATTAACTTGCATTCTATTTGTTCTACTGTTTGAAAATCGCCTTGACATCTAGCATTATCTCTTTCGTTAAATAAATTACTCATTTCTTGCTGTATTTGTTTTTTTCTTATACTTTCCACTATTCGACCCCTACCTTTTTTATTGGTGTATATTTTGATAAATACCCGCTTTTTGTTGGAGTGTATTTTAAACTATTTTATCAAAAATGTCAAGTTTTTGATAAAATGTGACTTTCTGATTGCCAATGTCTTATTACGTGTTAGTAATTTTGCTATATAAAAAACTAATGCTTTTTACTAAACATTAGTTTTTTTAGGCCAACTATCTAATATGGATGCTGGTATGTTTAAGTTGTTTTGTCCAATACCGATATTGACATTCGCTCGGCTAGTTCCATGATAATCACTTCCGCCAGTTACTAAAAGATTGTGTTTTTGACAATAATCTAGTAAAAAGGTTGTTTGTTCGGCTGTAAACTTTGAGTAGTAACACTCGATACCATCTATTTTATAATTGGTGATAATATCATCTAAATTATTAATAATATTATCAGTATAACTATAGATGTGCGCAATAAAACAAAGTGCGTTAGCTTCTTTTGTTAACAATAATAACTCTTCTAGTGATGGATATAAACTAGTTATATCTATATATAATGGGCTAGATGCGTTGAAAAATTCTCTTCTAGCAAATCCAAAATATTGATTTATTAATTCTGGATATAAGAAATGCTTTTTATTTTCTTCATACTTTATTAATTCTTGGTAGAAGAGATATCTTGATGAGGCTTTATCTGGAGTAAATTTTTCTTTGATATTATTAATATTATATCTTATTCCTAGTTTATTAAATTTATCAGCAATTAAATTATATTCATAAATATTTCTTTTTTTAATAGGTGGATAAATCTCTTTTAATAGTTTATTCATTTTATCTAAGTCAAAGTCATAACATAATATTTCGATTATCTCTTTATTATAATGAGTATATAACTCAACGCCTTTAATAATATTACCTTGATAGTACTTTTTTATATCTAAATGCTTTAATTCATAATAACTATCTACTGTATTATGATCAGTTATGGAAATTGTATCAAGACACAGCAAATTAGCTTGCTTTAACACTTCAATCACCGAAGCACTTCCATCGGAATAATTAGTGTGAATATGTAAATCAATCACAGTATTACCCCATAAGTATCTTCTAAAGAAAACTCAACATTTTCTTCTATCCAATTTTTTCTTGGTTCAACACTATCTCCCATTAAGACACTAACTCTTTTTTCCGCTAAAGCGACATCGGTAATATTAACTTTTACTAAACTTCTAGTTGTGGGATTCATGGTTGTTTCCCAAAGTTGTTCGGCATTCATTTCTCCCAACCCTTTATATCTTTGAATGGTAACATTTTTGTTTTTGCTTTTTTCTTTTAACTCACTTTCATCCCAAGCATAGGTAAAAGTTTTATTAGAAAACGTTATCTTATATAAAGGTGGCATAGCAATATATAATTTTCCATGTTCTATTAATGGTTTCATATATCGATAAAAAAATGTTAATAACAAGACCTGAATATGTGCTCCATCAAAATCAGCATCAGTCATAATTATTATTTTATCATAGTTACTATCCTTAACATTAAATTCACTTCCTACCCCTGCCCCAACTGTATGTATCAAGGTATTTATTTCTTCGTTTTTAAATATTTCTTCTAGTTTAGCTTTCTCACTGTTTAATACTTTTCCTCGAAGTGGTAATATAGCTTGGGTTTTTCTATCACGTCCTTGTTTAGCTGAACCACCTGCTGAATCACCTTCAACGATAAATAATTCTCTTTTACTTTTATCTTTAGATTGAGCTGGGGTTAATTTACCACTTAATAATCGTTCCTGTTTTTTTCCGTCTTTACCTTTACGTGTTTCTTCTCTTGCTTTTCTTGCGGCTAGTCTTGCTTCTTTCCCCTTTAGGGCTTTAGTAATAATTTTCGTACTTATTCCTTTATTTTCTTCAAGAAAAAATTTCAACTTTTCAGTAACAATATTTTCTACTACACTACGAGCTAACGAGGTTCCTAGCTTTGACTTGGTTTGGCCTTCAAATTGAAGTAAGACCTCTGGTATTTGAACACTTATGATAGCTGTTAATCCCTCTCTTACATCACTACCATCAAAACCTTTATCTTTGCCTTTTAAAAAGTTATTGTTTTTCGCATAATCATTTATTGCTTTAGTTATTGCTGTTTTAAAACCAACTTCGTGAGTCCCACCATCACTTGTTTTAACATTATTGACAAATGAGACAACATTTTCACTATAATTATCAGTATATTGCATAGCAATAGAGACATTAATTTTATCTTTCGTTCCATTGATGCGCAAAACTTTGTGAAGAGTTGTCTTGCCTTCGTTTAAATAATTAACAAACGCAACTAAGCCTTCTTCATAGCGGTATTTCCCACTTCTATTTTCTTTTTCATCGATTATTTCTATAGTAAGACCATCAATTAAAAAGGCACATTCCTGCATCCTTTCGCATATTTTAGAAAAACTAAATGTTGTTGAAGGAAAAATTGTTTTATCTGGCATAAATCTTACTGTCGTACCAGTTTTATTAGTCGGACCAACTAAAGTAAGTGGTGTATCTAATTTACCGCCATTGGCAAACTTTATATAATACTCTTCATGGTTGCGTCTCGTTGTTACTTCTAACCAGCTTGATAAAGCATTTACGACACTAGCGCCAACTCCATGTAATCCACCAGATACTTTGTAACCACCATCACTAAACTTACCTCCTGCATGTAAGACAGTATATATGACTTCTGGTGTTGATATACCACTTTCGTGGGTTCCAGTTGGTAATCCCCGCCCTTTATCAGTTATACTGATACTTCCATCATCGTGGATAATTATTTTTATGCTACTTCCGTAACCATTTATTGCTTCATCGACGCTGTTATCAACAATTTCCCAAATAAGATGGTGCAACCCACGGCTGTCAGTTGATCCAATATACATACCTGGTCTTTTTCTCACTGCATCTAAACCTTCTAGTATTTTTATAGAACTTTCATCGTAATTAGTAGCCATTCTATCAACTCTTTTCTTAATAAATAATAACATAACATTTATCTTTTGCAAATATTTTTCGTAAAAAAACATTCATTTTTTTATTAATATTTAAATATAAATTAGTTAGAGGTGGAAGATATGCTAAAAAAAATGTATATGCGAAAAATATTAATTACTAGTTTAACTTTATTTGTCTTCGCTTTACTCTGTTTAATGCCTTCAAAAAAGGATAATACTATAGATACTATAGATAGCGAAGTAACTTATGTATATGAAAATAATTTAGCAGTAGTCTATCTACTTGATAAAAACAATTATGTAGCGCGAACTAAAATATCTTCTTTAAGTGACGATGATATTATCGCTAAAGTACGTGACTTAGTTGAAACATTAATTATAGATGGAAAAAAAAATGAAATCATACCTAATGGTTTTCGTCCTATTATTCCTAGTGGAACAAGTATTAAAGATATTTCTTTAAGTGATGGCATTTTAAAGTTAGACTTTTCTAAGGAGTTTCTTGATACAAATATAGAATTAGAAGAAAAAATGATTGAAGCTTTAACATATACACTTACTAATATAGAGGGTATTAAAGGAATAATTATTTATGTTGAGGGAGAATTACTCAATAAACTTCCACTTAGTAAAAAAATATTACCAACTTTTTTAGATAGAAACTTTGGTATAAATAAGGTTTATGATATTAGTTCTATAAATAGTATTGATAGTATTACTTGTTTTTATGTAAGTAGTTTTAATGATACTTATTATTATGTACCTGTAACTAAGTATTTTAATAATAATAACGATGATAAGGTTAAAATAATAGTTGAAGAATTAAAAACTAGTTCTAGTTATGAAAGCAATTTAATGAGTTATCTAAACGTTAATACTAAATTATTAAATTATGAGATAAATGATAATATAGCTCGCTTAAATTTTAATGATATGATATTTTTTGATATGAATGATAAATCAATATTAGAAGAAGTTGTTTATACTATTTCTTTGTCTTTTGATAGTTTATATGATATAGAAGAAATTGACTTTCTAGTTAACGGAGAAGAAATTTACAAAAGTGTTGTAAAAGATATTGAATAATTTCAACTTTTATAGTATACTTTATTTACATCCGTTTTGTCCCCGTAGCTCAGCTGGATAGAGCAATCCCCTTCTAAGGGATCGGTCGGGCGTTCGAATCGCTCCGGGGACGCCACTAGATAGTTCAGCCTTAAAAGTATATCTTTTAAGGCTTTTTTTATAGGGTTATTAAAAAAAAGAGAGGATTCTCTTTTTTTTATTTAGGATGGTTGATCTGTTGCATTTGCGACTATAGACATAGCATAGTTTTGGGAATATAGTGATGATGGATTTGTTACTGAACCATCTATCCATAAATATAATGTATAAGTTTTTGCTGCCGCTCCTGTTGTTATTGCTTGTGCTGTTCCAAGAGTTGTTGCTGTACCTTGAGTCAATCCAGTAAAGCTACCTGTTGCTAGGCTTGTCGCCCCTTGCATAAGCTCATATTTGACACTCGAATGTTTCAACCCTGCATCTAATGTTGTTGGTGTCATTTGAAAAGTTACATAAACAGTAGTTTGTGGACAAGCACTTGACACAGAAATGGTTGCTACAGTTCCGCTTGTTTTAGCAGATACTGGTGTTAATGTGGTAGTGGATGGTGCTGTATAATTATATGTTATGCAATCTGTTAAACCTGATGCTGTAAAGTTAATAGTCGTATCATCTGTCGTTGCTGTACTAGTCCATGTATACCAGGCAAACGTTGAACCTGCTACAACCACAATTAGGGCAATTACCCCAACAACCATTAGTAAAAACTTATTTGAGTTATTTTGTTCCATAAATAACTTACCTCCTTTATTTATGTATCAAGTATAATATATATGTTTGTTTTTAGCAAGTTATTTTTATAAAAAAATATTTTTTTTAAAAGTGTATAGTTAATGTCTAGGTTTAAATAAAAGAGCAATAATAAACCCTAATACTAAAGCAACACTAATACCAGCTGATGTCAAATTAAACACTCCCATTGTTAATCCAAGTAAACCAATATCTCCAGCCATATCTAAGGCACCATGAATCAATAAATGTCCAAATGAGGTAATAGGTACTAATGCACCTGCTCCGCAGTACAATACTATTTTGTCATATATGCCAAATATATCAAGGAAAGCCCCTATTACAACAAATAATGATGTAATATGTCCAGGTGTTAATTTAGTATTATCTAAGATTATTTGTGATATTAAGCAAATAAAACCACAAAACAAAAATGCATACAAATAAGTCATAATTCTACCTCCAAGCTTATGGCATGAGCAATAGCTGGTATTGATTCTTTTTGAAATACCATAGTTGGCGAAAATAAGGCACCTGTTGGAACAATTAATACTTTTTGAAGTTTATTTTTTAACATTTCTTTATATATGTAACTAAAATTTACTAAAGTACTACATGCTGGACCACTACCACCAGCTAACACTGGTTGTTTATCTAAATCATAGATTATAGTTCCGCAATCATCATAATTATTACTAAGATCTATATTATATGCTGTTTTCATATACTCAATTAATATTTCTTTTCCATATATACCTAAATCGCCAGTTAAAATTAAATCATAGTAAGATGCTTGTCTATTTAACTTAGTTAAATGACTATAAATTGTATCGGCTGCGGCTGGAGCCATAACTGCTCCCATATTATTAACATCATTAATGTTTTTATCAATTACTCGACCTATAGTTGATGATTCTATTTTTATATTAGTTTTTTTATTAGTAAGTAGTATACTACTTGCACCAGTTACAGTAAATGTTGCAGTTTTCGGTTTAGGTGTTCCATACTCAGTTGGATTTCTAAATTGTTTTTCTGCAGCCATATTATGAGAAGAAATAGCACAAAGACAATTCTTTGTCATTTTATTTTCAATAAAATTAGAAGCAATAATTAAAGATTCGCTACTAGTAGCACAAGCATTATATACTCCTAGAAAAGGTATTTTAAATTTAGCTGCGGCATAATCGCTAACTGCTAATTGATTTTGTAAATCACCAGCTATTAATAAGTCGATCTCATTTTCTGACAAATCATTTCTTTTCATTATTTTTTCGATGCTTTCTTTCATTAACTTTATTTCTGCTTTCTCCCAACTTTTTTCTCCAAAATATAAATCTTTTTGATATTTTACATCAAAGTATTTACTTAATGGTCCATCACTTTCATAAGGACCAGCTATTGTAAAAGCATCTTTTATATAAACATTTTTATATTTATGTGTCATTTTACCCACCTACCAATAATAGTCTAATTAATCCAAAGATATATACTGATACCACTCCATAAAGAATTACTGTACCTCCGAGTTTAAATATATTCGCACCTATTCCTAAAATTAATCCCTCATTCTTGTATTCTAAAGCAGCACTTGTAATGGAATGAGCAAATCCTGTTATAGGAATTATTAAAGCACTTTTAAAGGTATTAACTAAAACATCAAATACTCCAAATGCAGTCAATAATGAGCTTATTACTATTAGAGTTAAAATAACTAAAATACCAGCATCCTTTCTCGGTATTGATAACCAGGTTGCATAACAATTTAATAAAAGCTCACTTAAACTTCCTAATATTCCCCCACTTATAAAAACTAATATACCATTCTTTATCCAATTTTCCTTAGGACTTTTTCTTTTTACTAATTTTTGATAATCTGCTTTATTCATAATAATCACCACTATTATTATTAACAAGTAGTATTATAATATACAAAAAACTAAAAGAATTGATCTTTTAGTTTTTATCTTTTGGAAAATCAAAGAGTTGTTTTACATCAATATTTAGGGCAACAGCAATTTGAAAGATAGTTTCTATGGAAAAATTTTTCTTTCCTTTTTTAGATTCTATCCGGCGAATAAATTCATGAGACAACTCAACTCTTTCCGCAAGTTCAGCTTGCGTGATGCCTAATTCTTTACGATATTTTTTAATATTGGCTGCTACTAATTCATATATATCTTTATTTTCTCTTTTATTTTTTTTACTCATATTGGTCACCCTTGTTATCATTTTCTCACACTTTTCAACATTTTTATGTAAATCATTTGTTTACTTTTTTACTAACCGTTAATTAACTTTTAATTTTTGTAATACTTTCTTTTCTGTCCTTGATATTTTACTTTGGTTTATCCCCATAATAGTGGCAACTTCTTGTTGCGTAAATCCTTGAAAATATCGCAACTGAACAAGACGTTGTTCCTCTTCTTGCAAATTGTTCATTTGTTCCTGAAAAGATATATCTAATGTTTTTTGACTAATATCTTCTATACAGCCATATAAATCCAACTGATTTCCATCATCATTTATATTTCTATCTAAACTATCAACTTGACTGGACATAATAATACAGTGTTCTATTTGATATAGCGGTATTTCCAAAAAGTCGGCTAATTCTTGGTTAGAAGGAAAGTGCATCAATTGTTGTGATAAATAACTTTGAGCTTTACTTATTAATTTACTCATTTCTAAATATTTACTTCCTAATTTTATCATTTTATTATCATTGACATATTTATAAACTTCACCTTTTATATATGAGTAAGCATAAGTTGTAAACTTAGTGTTAAATGTTGGATCAAACTTTTGATATGCTTTAATTAGACCAATACTGGCAACTTGAAATAAATCATCATATTCTGCATACTTGGTATAACTTTTTATAATAGAATGTATTAAATTCTCGTTATTTATGATTAAATCTTTTAAATCTTGTTTCATAATATCACCTATATTTCTATTATTTCAAATGCTTTTCTCTCCTCAGTTATAGTCCTTATATTATTCTGAGTAAGAATCTTATTTTGCTTGATAGAAAAATGACTATAACATATTAAAACTTTACTACAATTATTTACTATACTTTTTAATAATTTATTGAATAATCGAAAGTTTTTCACACTATTTATTGTTATAACCAAATATTTGATTCCTATTCGTAATACTATTTCTTTTAAATATTCTAAAGCAAACTTATATTCCTCTTTTGATGAATAACCTGGTATTCTTACAAATAATATCCCCTTATGATATTCTAAATTAAACTCAGCCAATAAATCACCTCTTTGTTTTCTAGTTTAATTTATCATACAATTTATTAGTTTGTTACATATTCGACATAATTAGAATTTTTATTTATACCTATTTTTTCGACATATTATTGTTATTATACTAGCAATAACAATAATTATTAATATGATAGCTAATATATAAATTATATTAGTATTACCTTTTTCTATTTTTAAGGCTGGTATTAAAGAACTAGTTGTATCATTGTCCTTAATTTTGACTTCTTTTTCTTCTTCTGGCACGAATAATTCTTCTGATTCAATTGATGTTACTTCAAGAAACCTCTCATTTTCACAATCTAGTAATTGTGATTCTTCTAACCAATTAACCTCATCAACTGTAAAAACTTCCTCAGTTAAATTGATATTATTATCTGCTTGATTAACATCAATAATACTTTCTTCATTGGTTGTTTTAACTTCTGGTAATAAATATCGATAATAAGTCTTAAAATTTTCTTCATCTTTTATATAACCATCTAATTCTAAGTAATAATTATCATCATAATATTCTTTTACTTCTCGATAATGAAAGTAGAGAGTATTTCGTTGACGACACATTAAGGCACTTGGATATATTTGATAAAAACCATTATTAACAACTGGTTCCTTAGAATACAAGAAACTTGAATACTTAGGATTTTTAAGGGTTGTTTTTGATACTAAATGCAACTGGTTTGTTGGTATAATTGAAGTTGCAAATATAGTTGGAACAACTGATCCTCTAGCAAAAGATATAGTTACTGTCGTATTAGTAGTTGAGTTTACTATTAATGACAAATCTGGTAAGTAATAATAAGCGTGAAGCATAATTGTCATTTGTTTGTCCAAATTACAGTTATAACATTCAACAGTTGAGTGGTCAACTTTAGTATTGTTGTTATATATTTCAATAGATGTAATATCTGATATCGAAGTATCTATTGTCAACAAAAGATATTTTATTGATTGAACTTGTTTGTAAGGATATACTACCGCTTCTTCTACTACGTAATTTTCATCAAGACTACAAGTATTTTGCCATGTTGAATAATCAGTCAATCTAGTATTGGTATAATCTATTAGCGGGTAATCATATGCTATAGTAGTAATCGGATAGTAATCTCCTTCTTGAACAATCTTATAAAAGCGATATCTATTTTCAAATTCAACTATTTTATTTTCATCCATGATTCCTGTTTCTTGCCACTGACTATAACTTAAAGCACTTACTTTAGTTGTTAAAAATAGTAAAAGTATTATCAATAGGGCTTTTTTCATTGTTTCACCTCCTACTTATAATACACAGTTTTTTTTTCGCATTTACTAAAAAAATTAAAAATTTTTTGTGATTATGTAGTCAAATTGTGAAAATTAAACTTAATTGTTAACAAAATGATACTACATAGTTAACTTTATTTATAATAGTTCATTACAATATTTAATAAAAAAGACATTTATATTAATAATATAAATGCTGAAATAATATAAAATTTAATTTTTTTACCAAATCTATAAATACACCAAATACTATGAAGATTAAGAATGTTTTAAAAAGCTCAACCAATAAAACTCAGATGGATTATTTCACTGATAATTTGCTAAAATAGTAAGTATAAATTAAATGGTCAACAATAATATTGATTTCTTTATATAACTTATATTAATTCTTTGTTATTGTAATGTATAACAGTAGCAACTCCTAATCCAACTGATATTATTAAAGAAATAATAATCATTATTGGGTTAATAGTACCTGTTATTATAATATTTCGAATATCTGTTAAAGTAAATATAGAAAAATATTTTAAAACCTCAGTTTCATTGCTTAGTTCAGAAAGAATTTGTAAGAAATAACTAATAAATACTAACCCTAAACTCAATACTAGGGTTTTATTTGTTTTATGGGAATATGTTGATAAATATAGGCATAAGTTAAATATAACTATAGATGATAATAGAGGAGTAATACTTAAAATAAGATATAATTTCTTATCGAAATTACCGCTTAATGATAAACCAATATAATTAAATATTCCTAGTATTATTATCATTAAAAATATATAAATAATACCAACTAACATCTTATTAATAACAATGCTACTTCTTTTAATCGGCAAACTACTAAGATATTCTACCGTTTTATCATTTTCTTCTTTTGATAAAATACTTGAACCAAGAATACCACTATATATACCAGTTATCAATAATATAAAAATAAAACCCTCAGTCTTTACCCAACCAAATGCACTATCTATTGAAGAAATATCCATATTAAATGACTTTAACATTTCTTTTGGAAATAGTTGCATCATTTCATCTATTAATTTTATATTCTCGTTATTAATAATTGATGGATATATTAAAAATACTATTAAAAATAAAATAATTAAAATAGATGTCCATATAATAAAACTTTTTAAATTAATTCTCATTTCTCTTTTAAACATTATCGTCCCTCCTCGCATAATGTAAAAACATATCTTCTAAATTCATATCTTCTATTAGTATTTTATCTATTTTATAAGTTGTTAACTTTTCCAACAAATCTTGATGCGATAAATTATTTTTAAACTTAACTGTGGTTTCATTTTTATAAATAACTTCTACTTTTAATTCTTTGATAATTCTTTCTATTTCTACACTAGTAATCGTAACAATTCCTAAGTTTTGTTTCGTTAAGTCTTCTACCGTTTCTACTTTTATTAAACGTCCGTCTTTAATAATCCCTACTCTATCACATATTTTAGAAACTTCATTTAAAATATGTGTTGAATAAAGAATTGTTGTCCCTTTTTGTTTTTCTTCTTTTATCAGTTCATAAAAAACGTTTTGCATAATAGGATCTAGTCCGCTTGTTGGTTCATCTAATATTAATATTTGGGGCTGATGCATGAATGCCAGAACAATACCTAGCTTTTTTAAGTTACCGAGGGATAGATCTTCTATTTTCTTAGTTTCATCTAATTTTAATAATTTAACTAATTTTCTTCTTCGAGTGTTAGTGCTTTTCTTAAAAAAACTAGCATGATAGTTAAGCATTTGTTTTACAGTTAAATCACAATATAAACAAATTTCGCTTGGGAGATAACCAATACTTTCTTTTATTGATATATCAGTTTTAACAAACTCTTTATTGTTAATCAATACTTGTCCACTAGTTTTGTTTAATAAATGCATGATAGTACGTATTGTTGTCGATTTCCCAGCACCATTTTCTCCAATTAAACCAAATATTTCACCTTGTGATAATCGGAGAGAAATATTCTCTATTCCCCTTGTCTTGCCATAATATTTAGTTAATTCTTTTAACTCAATAATAGTTTTTTTCATTTTTAAATAACATTCCTCTCTTTAAAACACTTTCTTGTATGTGATAAATAATTTATATTAGCAAATTTTGCTTGTTTACATAAATTTTTAGTTTTTATAATATTACTAGTATTTACTTTTCTTTTTAATCCCCTTTATGAATATAGCAGTGTTTATACCCTCTTCGTTACATCGGGGTCGCACTCTTACCTTAATTTAATGGTTTGTTCTGTGTTTTTGCTAAATAAGTTAACTAAATATATTCATAGCCATCTATTCTCAATACATTTATTGTGTTTCCTTTAACATCTACTTCTGTCTGTATTAAATTATTTTTCACATTATCAATCCTTTCTAAAGTTTTCTTTATAAATATTCTAACACATAATTAGTGCATTTTATTATTTATAACTCAAAATTTTCATTTTTTATATTTTTCTATTTATATTTCTTTTTCAAAGTCTGTTATTTTTAATTTTACTTTAACATTTATTTTCTTATTCTTAACATCTCTCATCATTTCTTGATATGCTGGTCTTTTATCGTTTTTAGCACTTATACCAGCATCTTCATATACTTTATAAATTTCATAACCTTTAAACTTACAAAACTCTTTTATTTTTTCTTCTTGTTCTGGTAAACTAAATCCCTCTGGTTTTTGGTCTAGTGTAGAAACTCTTTTATAAATTCCTGCGCTTTTCTTTTCTTCATTCATTTTTTTATCATCTCCTTCTTTTTTTGAATACCACAATACTATACACAAAAAATTATGTGGAGTAAAACTAAAAAGAACCTCGATAAAATAAAGGTTCTTTTAATCAACTCCAGATAATATTAAACTCCACATAATGTTACTCTATTGGACAATAAAGACTTATTTAGATCTTCCTTTAGATTCTGATTCAGTTCTTATAATTTCTCCAAATTCATTTATTGAATATCCTTCTGTTACTTCTACATCTTCATAAATGACTGGTTTTGGTTCAAATATATCGGGGTGCACTTCACTTTCACTCTTATATATGTCTGGCTTTGGTTCAAATATATTGGGGTGTATTTCACTTTCGCTCTTATATATATCCAGTGTTTTTACTAAAATATCTGGTTCACTCATACCAAACCCTTTAGAAATGCCTGATTGAGAAACAAATTTATCATCACTTTTCAACATTTCATCACCAAGCATAGGTTTAATAATGTTATCTCCACCCTTTATTATTTTCTCTAAATCTTCATTTTTTTCCATAAAACAAATTTCCTCCTTAACTACTTAGTAGTATATCACATTTCCTTGTTTTGGTCTATTTTCTGCTAGTGAATTACATATTTTACATTTTATATTTCATAATCATCATAGTTGTTTTCTTTTGTATAAAGTTTATCTATATCTGCATACTCAAATAATTCTTCTTCTTTTGTTGTATTTATTGCTATATCATAAACATCATCTTTCTCAAAATCTTCGTTGTCATAATAGTCTTTTATTTCGTTTGTTGTAATTTCTTTTACTTTCTCATTATCAATTTGTAGTAAATGCCTAAAAAAGTTCTTTATTGCCTTTAAAATAGTATTTATGTATGAAATTAAAGTTTCTTTTTCATCTTCTAGTTTCTTATTCTTGTTTTTCAAATACTTAACTTCTTTTTGAATATTGATATTTTCTTTTTCTAAATATTTGTATGATTTAGCATATTCATCACTTTCCTTTCTTAAATAACAAAAAACTAACATTTCTGTTAGTAATTTATTACTCTCGAAACTTTTAAAAGTTCGAGTATCAATCAATCTGGTGCGTCAGTTAAGGACGTTTGGAAATATCTTTTAAGGTTAATTTCTATAAACATTATACTACATAATCATAATTATTGCTTATTAAATTTCATAAAAATTAAATTGTTATTTATAAACTATCATAAATCATTTTGTTTCAATTAAGTTTTTACCATTAATTTTGTTTTGTAACAATTCTAAATCTTTTATATTTTTATTATTTTTTAATGCTTCCATTTGCATTTGAGCATTTTTATTTAATTTAATTAATCTTTCTCTTTGACTAATACCATCAGATATTAAGGTAGCATTTATTATTTCTAAATTGCTTAATATAACTAAGTGTAGTAAGTCTGTATAATCCCTTATATTACTTGTTTTTGCTAAACTTGGATTACTATTTCTCCATTCTTTTGCTGTCATACCGAAAAGTGCTACATTTAATACATCTGCTTCTTCTGAATAAACAAATCTTTTTTGTTCTTCAGTTAGTGTAGGAACAATAAAATTTTTAATTGCATCTGTATGAACTACATAATTTACTTTTGATAGGATTCTATTAGCATTCCATTCTATTTTATATTGATAGTTTTCGTTTCTTTTTAATCTTTCAAATTCTTTAATTAAATATAGTTTAAACTCGGGACTTATCCAACTTGCAAATTCAAAAGCAATATCACTTCTTGCAAAAGTTCCACCACCATACTTTCCTGATTTAGAAATTACTCCAATAGCATTTGTTTCTCTAATCCATTTTTGCGGAGACATCGTAAAAGCATGTCTTCCAGCTTCATTTTTAAACTGGTCGAATTCGACTAGTTTAAAGTTTTCATTATTTAGTTCTTCCCAAACACCTAAAAACAATAGTGTTTCTTTATTACGCATCCAATTTTTTACAACATCAGCGGGGCTTTCATTATTTTGTGTTTTTGCTAAATCAGTTAACGAAATATATTCATAGCCATCTATTCTCAATACATTTATTGTGTTTCCTTTAACATCTACTTCTGTCTGTATTAAATTATTTTTCACATTATCAATCCTTTCTAAAGTTTTCTTTATAAATATTCTAACACATAATTAGTGCATTTTATTATTTATAACTCAAAATTTTCATTTTTTATATTTTTCTATTTTTATTTCTTTTTTTAATTATCTTAATCATAAAAACTATTCTTTCTATGATTGATCATTTATATCAAAAAAAGAACCAATCATTTTTGATTGATTCATATATCAAAAGTTCGAATGGTTCGAACAGAAAGTCTACTGGTGCCACTTGGCAGGATTGAACTGCCCTCTGATGCTTACCATGCATCTGTTTTACCACTAAACTAAAGTGGCGATAAAACTTAAAAAATAAGTTTAATTATCACTAATAATGCTATTATAACACGATAATAAGCAAATATTGCAAAATCATGATTTTTAATGTATTTAATTAAAAATTTAATACTTATTATTCCAATTAATGAAGATGTTATTATTCCCATTATTACTTCAGTATTAATTGCTAAATTGGGTAAATTTAATATAGTTGCGCCAAAAATAATCGGGGTAGATAGAAGAAAGGTAAACTTAGTGATTGCCTCCCTAGATATACCTAGTAATCTACCAGTTAAAATAGTTGTACCTGAACGAGAAAATCCTGGTATAATTGCTAATGCTTGGGAGCACCCAACAATAAAGGTTTGTTTTAATGTTAATTTTTCAAATGATGTTTCTTTATATTTATAGTGCTTACTAGCCCATTTATCACCAACATATATTAATAAGCCTACTATGGCAAGTATTAAGGCAATAATTAGCATTTCTTGACGAAAAAAATTTTCAACTGTATCTTCTAATAATTTACCTATTAGTGCCCCAGGTATAGTTGCTAAAACTATATACCAAAACATTTTATTCTCAAAGGAATTCTTTTTGTGAACTATCTTTTTGTATGCTCCTTTAAATAGACTTAACCATTCTTTATAATAAATAATAATAACTGATATTAACGTTCCAAAATGAAGTGCAACATCAAATGCCATTTTTGCTTCATTAGTCATATTGAGAGAAAAATCAAACAAATAAGGAATAATAATTA
The DNA here is from genome assembly GCA_030539175.1 of bacterium. GTDB lineage: Bacteria > Bacillota_I > Bacilli_A > RF39 > UBA660 > JAUNSN01. The sequence goes on from JAUNSN010000006.1 coordinate 23,619, forward strand.
AGTGAGCTGAAGAAGATATTGGCAAGAATTCCCCTATTCCTTGAATTACACCTAATATAATACTTTGTAACAAACTCATACTGGTCACCTCTTTTATTTTGGTGTCCTCGATAGGATTTGAACCTACTACCTAGAGCTTCGGAAACTCTTGCTCTATCCAATTGAGCTACGAGGACATCCTTGTTAATTGTACTAAATTTCTGTTTAAATGTCTATTGTTTTTTGGTACTATTTATAAATTTTAGAAAAAAGCAATTATTTTTAGAATTTTTTCTCTTCTGTTAATATCTAAAACTAAATTAACAAAATTAATGTTATTTATTATTGCTAAATTGAGTAAATTTAATTATCAACTAAAATTAGATTGATATTAACACATATTATTAATCACATAAAAAAAGACTTTTAACAAGTCTTTCATCTTCTTCTGGCGTCCTCGATTGGAATCGAACCAACGACCTATCGCTTAGGAGGCGATCGCTCTATCCTACTGAGCTACGAGGACATATAAATAAAAGGTTAATAGATAACCTTTTATTTAAATATTACTTGGCATAAGAATAAGGCTGTAATTATTGTTGCATTTTTAAATTTCAATGAGAAATTATTACTGTAACTAGCTGTAAATTCACCAAGAGAAATAGCTTTGTCTACTAAACTTACTATCCATCCTTCCGCATATTTTGGCGGTTGTGGTGATGCTAATGGAAACATATGAGTTTTTATAATATCACACTCTAAATCTGATAAGATAAAGCAACTATCGGCATTCTTTACTGCTTCTTTGGAATGAGTAAAGACACTTTTGAGCTTTTCCTTGCCTGTTTCATTATTAAGTAGAAAAAAGTCATGTAACAATCCAGCACGAGCTGTTTTACGATAGTCAAGCCCTAGCAACCTAGATAACTTATACGAATAATATGAAACCCGCACACTGTGATTTAATCTTGATATGCCGTGGTGATCAAATTCCTCTATTTTCCTAAATTTTTTATTATTTAATATATTCCCTACTATGCATATATATTTTTTATCGTTATACGCACTATTCATTTTAACACCTCTATTTTAAACACTAATATATTATATCACGTTATTACAAAAAATAGAATAACTAAAGTTTAATTTTTTGCATTTTTATTTATTTTCCATCATGTTTAATAAATTAATTTTAAATATATCTTTAGCTGCATGACTTTTTGATACCATTACTCCTTTATAGGTATCAAGTTCTTTTTGATGTCCTTCATTTAGTATTCCTTCTGGTGTAATTGTATTTAACATAACTATTTTTTGATTTACATAAACTGAGTAATGGAGCATAATGTCTCCGTGAACTTTTGAAAACATAATGTCAGTAGGTAATTTGAGTTCGTAAGCAATAATATTATCTTTTTTATTTGTTGATACTTTAACCCCTTTAAAATTACCTTCTCTAAATGCTGGATAATATTCAAACATTAATTTTTTATATGCAAGCATATTGTATTTTTTTACTGCACGTTCTAATTTTCGAAAGTTGTTTTCATTTAAATACTCAATTACAAAAGCATTTTTCATATTTCATTCCCCCCTCGTATCTCAATCGAATACTGCATAATTATATCATAAATTTAAGTTTTTGTCAAATTGCTTATGGCTATTATAAGCTGTGTTATCTATTCAGTATTGCTTTATATTGTTACATTCATTTATTTTATTAGCCCAATATCTTTCATGAAGATAACTTATCTTTTCGCTTACTTCGTTAAAAAATGATTGATAGTCTTCATATCCTTTATTTGTTAAAACAACTAATATATATGGATTATCGGAAAATACAATGGCCGCATCATGAATTACTGTACCACTAAAACCTGATTTTGATGCAACTAATTGTCCTTCTTTACCTTTTATTTTCTTATATCCAGAATTAATAAATAAAGTCATTAACTCGTTACCATATTCTTCGTTATTAAGATAAAAATTATATAAGTATTTCATATAGGCACTGGCATCACTTGCAGTTGTTTCTCCCCAATTACTATATGAAGTAAATATTATTTTTGTTCCAAGAGTAGTCTGATAAAAATTTAATATATTTCCTCTTCCATATGTATCAATAAGCATATTGTGAGCCGCATTATCACTATATAAAATACTATATTTTACTAATTCAGATATCGGGTAGGCAACATTAAATGACATGTTCTTTAATATACCACTTCCCGTGTTGTAATAATGAGGGGTATAGGTTATTTTTTCTTCTAATGATGTTTTATTTTCACTTGCCAACTGATAAATATAGATATCTGTTGGAGCCTTAATGGTACTAGCTGCAAATATCGGTTGATTTTCATTATAAGATAAGGAAAAACCAGTATATAAATCTTCGTATTTGAAAGCAAAATTATTATTTGATTTATTAAATATTTGTTGGAGCTCTTGCGTTAATCCAATTAGTTCTTCATTAATAGTATATGGATTAGACAAACAATTAGCTAATTCTTTTATAGCGCTACGCTTATATTTTATATCTTCTATTTCAATTTGCTTACTGTAATAATATTCAACTTCGGTTGAAATTTTATTATCAATGGTAGTGATATAGTTATCATAATCATTGACTTGTTTCTTTAAAAATATTGTTTTACTAGTTAAAACTACTGTTACTACAAATATACTAGATGCGAGGATGATTGATATTATTTCATGATTGCCAATATATTTAAAGCCATTTTTCATAAAATATATGATTTTCACAATATACCCACTTTCCTTCTTTTTTCCGATTATAAGTTATAGAAGCCCTCCCCAAACATCTCAGAATATATTTCGACTAAACTATATTCATCGTTATATTCCACATCAATATTAGCCTCTGTCAATAATTGCAAATGTTCGTAAGCTAAAGTACTACAACAAATTAACTTTTTCGGTATTGTTCTATTTTTCAATAAAGTATCTAACACTTTATTAGCAATCGATGTTGATTCTTCTTTACTAATCAAAATAGCAGATAATACCATATTGTTTATTTTGTCAAACAAGATTATAACTATTGGATAATAGTAAGTATCGTTTATTTCAACGGGACGGGGAACATAGAAAAGTTCAACGATTATTGTTTTTTCGTGTGATAGTAATAGCATCTTACTAACCAGTTCGTCATTTAATTTATCAACTTTAAGTGGTGATTTAGTAGTTGGAAACTCTATTTTTCTATACTTTACATCAGTACCAACATCAAATTCAATTAACTCAATAAATGCTTGATTTTCTTTAAAGTAATTTAACATGTTGTTTTTAATCGCATATTTTGCCACAGTTATTACATCTTTTATTATAGGAATAATATTAGCACACTCTTCCTCAGTCAATAATCTAACTACTCCATTATCTATTCTTATACAACAATAATCTCCCCTTTTTATATGATGTTTTTTCAAAATAGCAAGATTCTTTTCAGTATCAATCCAATCATCTCCGTCTAAACTTATTTTAGTAAAGCTTAGACGATAAGGATTATCTAAATAAGTAGTATATTCTCCAACTGCACATTCTTGTTGCGTAATTAATTCTCTTGTTCCATAATAAAGATTAATGCTATATTCTTGCTGTTGTTTTCCATTAACGCACATATAAATATTTTTATGTTGCTTTATGGTAAACATATCATCTCCATCTAAAATTTTATAAAATTCTAGTTTTTTGAATTCTTCCGCAAGCTTTATTAGTTCTTTATAATTGTTCATTCAATCCTCCTATTATAACTTTCAAATGAGTTTTTTTACCTTTTTGAATAATTATAAAACCATCTTTAACCAAGTCGTTAATTATTATGTTGGCATTAGCTATTTTTTCTTGATTTAACTTAATACCACCTTGTTCAATCAATCTTCTAGCATCTGATTTTGATGCACATATATTGGTATCAACTAAAAAGCTTTTAACATCAACTTTTTCTTTTAAATAATTAAAATCAAGTTTAATTGTCGGCATATTATCAATATTACCGCTAAATGTATCTTCACTCATTTTCTTAACTTTTAGAGCCTCTTCTTCACCGTGTACTAATTTTGTTACCTCGTATGCCATAACCTTTTTAGCTTCAATAATATTATCACGACACATTTGTTTTATTTCACTTACTTCGATATCACTAAAGAATAATAATAGTCTTTCAACGTCTTCATCATATGAATTTATAAACATTTGATAAAAATCATAAATACTAGTTTTATCTCTTGACACCCATAAAGTTCCTGAAGCTGTTTTTCCCATTTTTTCTCCATCTGCTTTAACTAACAAAGGACAAGTAAGAGATTGCAGTTCTCTATCTGGTTCATTGTTAGAAAAATCTATTTTTCTGGCTAATTCAACTCCAGCGACCATATTTGCCCATTGATCTGAGCCACCAATTTCTAACATACAATTATATTTATTATTTAAATAAACAAAATCATAAGCTTGCATTAACATATAACCCATCTCTAAAAATGTTAATCCACCTTCTTCTAACCTGTTTTTATAACAGTCAGTTGCTAACATTTTGTTAACGTTGAAATGAATGCCAATATTCCTCATAAAATCTATGTATGTTTCTTTGTTAATCCAGTCAGAATTATCTAATATTAATGCTTTATTATCGCCTTCGACATCGACAAATCTTTTAATTAATTGTTTTACTTCTTCTTTATTATGATCAACAATTTCTTTAGTAAGTATTTTTCGCATATCTTTCTTACCAGTTGGATCACCTACTAAAGCAGTCGCCCCACCTACTAAGACAATTGCTTTGTGTCCCATTTGTTGCAATCTTCTTACTAATGTCAAAGCAAAAAAATGTCCTATATGAAGGCTATCTGCAGTAGGATCAATACCTAGATAAAAAGTACACGAACTATTAAGTAACTTTTTTATTGCCCCTTCATTAGTTGATTGATATATATATCCTCTTTCTTTTATTATATCAAAGTTTGTTTTCATGGGTTGCTCCTTTCCTGATAACAATAACTATTTTGTTTTTTGTCTCTTTACTATTGCCTGAATAGTTACTACTTCCGATTCCACTAATTTTAACTTGCAATCTGCTTGCATCTTATCTACTGGGGCTGGTTCAACAATATATCCCACAATTTTTTCTGGGTTAACTTCATCACTAACAGATTCTATAACTTTGTATATGTATGATAAATCATCTTGGGCATTATGATCCTCAATATTTTGCCCGACTATACTTTCAGTTGGCTGAATAACAAGATAGGTATTTTTATCTTCTTCTGGTAATGTAAGTTCATAAACTTGATATCCTTTTATTTCTCTTTGACCATCAATGGATAACATATTTATTGTTGTTGTTAGTTCATTTTTCATTTCATTTACCTCCTCTTTCATAAAATAATTATATCTTTATTTGCATTAATTGTCAAATTAATGTAGAATAAATTTGGTGAGATTGATGAAAATTTTTTATAATAATAAACAGTTAAATATTATTCATTGTAATACTTTTATTAAAAGGCTAAAAGGCTTGATGTTTTATAAGGAAAAAATCAATTTTGGCCTTAGGTTTAAGTGTAATGGTATCCATACCTTTTTTATGTATCAAAATATTGATGTTGTATTGTGTGATAAACACAATAAAATTTTATATTATTATCCAGAAGTAAAAAAAAATAAAGTTATTTTACCAAAAAAAAATGTTTATTACACTTATGAATTACCACCACTATATTTTGATATAAAAGTAGGCAGTTATATAACAATAAAAAAAGCAAAATAATTGCTTTTTTATTGTTTTATATAACCGTTATTTTGTAACCAAGTTATTACTAAATTAACAGTTTCTTCTGTAGTAGCAGTTGTCCCAATGGTTGTTATTAATTCTGCTTTGGCAGTATCTGTTATTGTTAGTATATTGGTGTTATTCAAAATTGTCTCAATGTTTTGAGCCATAGTATTCATTTGTGTTTGAATATCGCCAACTTTTTTATTTATTGCGTTTATACTACCAAATACTGTTGTTGTTGTACTATCTGTATTTGTACCTAATAAAGTTTTAATGTCCTCAGCTTTTGTTGCAACGTTATTTATCTTTCCAAAAACAGTTGTATCAACTGTATCTGTTGTCGTACCTACTTTATTAGTTATATCTGTAGTATCTTCAGATACACCAGCTACATTATTATTAATAGTATCGAGCGTATCGCCTAATTGGTTAAATCTATTTTTCAAACGTTTTAAAACCTTTTGAACTTTACTATCTAAATTATTTAATTTTCCAAACACTGTTGTATCAACTTGATCTTCTGGTGAACCGATATTTGTGATAATTGTTGCATTATCAGTATCTACATCATCAAATCTATTTCCCATAGTTGTAAATCCTGTTGTTAATTTAGTTTGAACATTAGTAACTTTACCATGTATTGTTTCGTCTAAAGCACTGTCTTCTGTTGAACCTAACGTACTTTTTACATCTTTAACTAACGAATCAGTTTGTCCAAAACTAGTAGCTATATTATTAAAACTAGTTGTAAGTGTATTATCTACTCTATCAAATCGAGCGACTAAATTAGTTAAAGTTGTTGAAAGCGATGTCTCCGCATTACCAATTTTAGTGTTAATAGTTGTAAGATAAGAACTGTTGTCAGCATTATTAACTTTTGTTTTGATTACTGACAATTCTTCATTAACATTAGTAAAATCTTCTTCTAATGCCGAAGAAAGACTGTCAACTTTATCATTGGCTTTTTTGATGTTTGAATTATTTGATGAAACATCTGACTTTATAGTTGTAATACTATTTGTATCCAATGAATTTACTTTAACAAGACAAAACACACCCACACCCAATGCAATAACTAGTAATACTATTATTGCAATATCTAAAGTACCATCTTTGGTACTATTATTATTCTTTGTACTCATTTTATACTCCTTTTAATTTTTTATTTCAATGTTATTAAATGGATTATGGTATATTACCATTATTCCAGTTTGCCTTTTCGCAATATTTGCAAGTAGTTTCTCTTCTCGCTTCTTGTTGTATACATCAATTAATTTGCCATCATCAAGAACATCTTTAATTATTATGTGATACCCATACTTACTAGTTATAATATCACTAATTTCATTTTCTTTTAAATTATCAATTTCTTTTTCCAATTCTTCTATTAGTTGACCTGTTTCATAATATATTGCAAAGCTTTCTTCATCACTTGAAACATCTTCGCTATATGTTTTAATATATTCATTGAAATTTTCATTAGTAATTTGTTGCCTAATTAGATTTATTAGTCCTTTTTTTTGACTAATAGTTTTTTCATCTAACATTTCTAATGTATCAACATTCACAGTTGTTAAAAACACTTGTCTAATTTTTGTATAATTACGTTGATATTCTTTATTAGCAGTATCTTTTTCTTCCAAAGTTAAATCGTTGATTTTCCCCTCTGAATATAAATTATCATATACTTTTTTGTATAACAAGTCACTCTCTGCCATTTTATCATATGCCTGTATCGTCGTATGATTCTTGTTTAGTGTATCTTTAAATTTTTCTTCACCACCAAGTTTTTCTATTAGTTCATTTTTTTTGGTTATCAATAAATTTTTATCTTCTTCATTTAAACTAATTTTTTCTTCATTGGCAATGATATTGATAATAGCAGAAGTCTTAATTTCTGAAAGTGCAGTATCTTTTAAATACTGAGCTACAGTAGTTGTCGAATCTCCACTAATTGCCGAATTTAATGTTGCCTCTGGCAATGTAGTGTTGTCTATTCCATATAAATTATATTTTATTGAATAAACATAAGCCATATAGTCACTTTCGTAATAATCAATATTCCCTATTGTTAATACTTTATCATCTTTATTTAAAAAGCTTTTTGCCATAAATAAAGAGACAATAGCAATAAGGATTATAAGAATAGCAATTATTAACTTTTTATATTGTAATATTTTATTAATAACTGTACTCTTTGTCCCTTTTTTCTTTTTATTGTCCCTTTTTTTATTCTCTTCTAAATTTTGTTCTTGTGATTGCTTTGTCATCTCGTTCCCCCTACCTTGAATACTGCTATATTTCATCCTAAAACGAAATATCAAAATTTATATTATCAGAAGAAACATAACCTGTCAAGATGCCATAGACTAAAATCACAAAAAAAAAGATAACTTATCTAGTTTCTGTTACACAAACTATCTTTTTATCTTTTCCTAATCTTTGATATTTCACATATCCGCCTATTTTAGCAAACAACGTATCATCTTTACCTCGACCTACGTTTTCGCCTGGATGAATCTTAGTTCCCCTTTGACGGTATATAATTGATCCGCCACTTACGTATTCCCCGTCAGCAGCTTTAGCACCTAATCTACGCCCTGCTGAATCACGTCCATTGCTAGTAGAACTTTGACCTTTTTTATGAGCAAAAAACTGAATGTCTAATTTAATAAATGTCTTCATAGACTTACCTCCTTTATTTTGATATTCTTAGGATAATTATTTTTTATTTCTTTCAATAAATTCATCATGTTTAATAATAACTTATTTGTAATTTCATCATAATTTAGAATTTTTATTTCGATTTTATTATCTTCTTGATTTACTATAATGCTATCTTCATTAAGCATTATAATAGCATTAATAGAGCAAATTACTATTGATGACACAGCTGAACAAACTATATCTTTACCAATATTATCGTACATAGCATGTCCACTTATACTAATGTTTTTAAGAACATTATGTTCTTTTTGGATATTTATTTTTATCATGTTACTTAACTATTTTTACTATTTCAATTTTTGTATAAGGTTGACGATGACCTTGCTTTTTACGATAATTTTTCTTTGGCTTATACTTAAATACAATAATCTTTTTTTGCTTACCATGTTTTAGCACTTTTGCCTCTACTTTAGCACCGGCAATATAAGGATTACCAGTTGTCGCATCAATCATTAATACCTTATCGAAAGTAACAGTATCTCCTTGTTGACAATCTAACTTTTCAACATAAATAACATCATTTTCTGATACATAATATTGCTTGCCACCTGTTTCAAATATCGCTTTCATTTCTTACCTCCTTAAAATTATATTAAGACTCGCCTTGAAGGTGAACTTAAAAATTCTTATTACCTTTTTAGTGCGGTTGTAAAACAACTAAGGGTCTCAAACAAGGTAAATTCTACCATATATGCTAGGATAAGTCAAACAAAATATTTTTACTTTTTACTTTTAGCTATACATTTAGTATTTTTAAACATTTGATTTAAATATGACTTTTCGGTTATATACTTATTTTTTACTTTAAATAAATGTCTATAATCACGTCGCATACCTTCTTTATTATTTACCTTTTTAAACTTTAAAAAGGTAAATGTATATAAATGTCTTTCTAGTAGAAATTTATTTATAATATAGTTATATTCTCTTATATAGTCAATAATATTTTTTATAAGAAGTGTAATTATCATTATCATACTATAATTAAAGTTATCTTTTATAGTAAGTACTACTATTAAAAATGTTATTATAGATATAATCGTACTATAATAATATGCTTTTTTAATAGTAGTTATCTTATTTAATAATAAATTAAGTATTTCTCCACCATCTAATTTAGAAATTGGTAATAAATTAAAAAATAAAATACTAAAGTGATATTTATAAAAGATATTATAAGTACTAGCACTTATAATATTTAATTTATAAATTATAATTATTATAACAAATAATATACTTTGCCCTACTATTCCCATAACACTAATTAGTAACCACTCATTAATACTTCTATTAATATAGCTTTCAAACTTTGTTAGACCTCCAAAAGGATAAATTATTATCTCTTTTATTTTAAAATTTAACTTTTTTCCTATAAGGTAATGACCTAATTCATGTACAATAATAATAGTAATAATAATAAGCAAGTTTTTAAAATAGCCTGTTAGTATATAAGATAAGGCAACTAAAATAAAAGAATAATGGAAGTTTAAATTATGATAAATACTCTTCATAATTTAAATAACTTCCATTAGATGAAAATACTAAATATAACTTATCGTTTGCTGATCCAAGCAAGTTTCCTTTCTCAATATAGTCATATAAATTAACTCCGTTACTAGTTAAATTACCATACCAATAATCAATTCCTGCCATTGACTGGACTATTATCGTATTGTTATAGCCCTCTTTTTCACCAATATAGACAACTATACCATCTTCTAAAGATGGTACTAAATACTCTTTACCAACGGTTAATGAAACACCGTCTAAATATTTATTTTTATCACTATAAACTAGATTTTCATTAAAAACAGATTCAACTGGATCATCAAATAGGTAGTTAGAAGGAATGACTCCACCTAAATACTTATCATAAAATGATTTTACAGCAGTAAAAGACCAATTATTATTGAATACATTATTATATATAAATTCTTTACCTTTTATACTTGTCTTACAGACAATACCAACAATTAGAAATAGTAAAATAGAAATAATAATTCTCAATAATAAATGGCCTAAATAATTACTTTCATTGACATTATTTTTGTTGTACTTGCTAATATACTTACTCTTATTAATCATATTATTTCACCCGTATAATAATATGATTAATATGTTTAAAGTATGCTACAAAAGATCTTTCTTTTTTAAAATATATGCAATTAATAAAGATAAAATAAAAGATATAATTATAATTATCATAAAGGCAAATGGCGAGCGAGAAAACATTCCTAAAGGAACGTTCATTCCCATAAAAGATGATATCATAGTTGGTACAGAAAATACGATAGTAATACTAGCTAAAAACTTCATAACTGTATTTAGATTATTAGAAATTATTGTTCCAAATGCCTCTGTCGTACTACTTAATATTTCTGTATAAATGTGAGTTGTTTCAATTGCTTGTTTATTTTCTATTATAGTGTCTTCTAACAGTTCTTCATCATCTTGATATATCTTTATTATTCTTCCTCTTAATAGTTTTTCTAATACCGCTTCATTAGATTTTAAAGATGTTTCCATATAAACCAAACTTTTATCAACGTTAAGCAATTTTATTAAGTCTTTATTCTTAGTTGACTTATATAAAGAATCTTCCAAAGACTCTCTATCTTTATTAATAACATTAAGAGTCTTTAAATAGCAAATCGATACTTTAGATAATAGTTGAATAACAAATCTACTCTTTTTATTAGTATAAAAGTTACTCTCTTTACCATTGCGAAAATTATCTAAAAAACTCATTTTCTCTAAACAAATAGTAACAATAAAATCATCTCTTACTATAAGCATCCCAAAAGCAATAGTCGCTACGTGAGAGTGTCGAGATCTTTTTTTAATAATTGGCACATTAACAATAATTAAACGATATTCTTCGTCAAACTCTACCCTGGCTGTTTCGTCTAAATCAAGTGAATAACGAATAATTGTTTCGTCTATATTTAAAACTTTAGCTACCTTTTTTATTTCTGCTTCAGTAGGATTTACTAGATTAATCCAACTATTTTTACTTAATGATTGTAACGTAGCTAACTTGCCAGTTTTTTGATTAGTCCGAAATACTTCTAGCATCAGTATCACCCCTCTTTGTTATTTTATATAATCAACTTTTAAATATGGTTTCAAAACATCTGGTACTTTTACACTACCATCTTCTTGTTGATATTGTTCTAATATAGCTGGAATTAATCTACTGGTTGCTAATCCAGAAGCATTTAAGGTATGTAAATATTTATTTTTACCAGTAACTGGATCTTTATACTTCATGTTACCTCGTCGTGCTTGATAATCGCGACTATTTGATATAGAACTTACTTCTTTATATATACCCATACTTGGTATCCATACTTCTAAATCATAAGTACGACACATTCCACCAGATACATCACCTGCTGCTAATTTTGTAAGTTGATAATGGAGTCCTAAATTTTGGACAAGTGTTTCCACTTTATGAACTAATTCTTCAAATGCTAAACCACTAGTTTCTTCTGTTGTATATTGTACTAATTCAACTTTATTAAATTGATGTCCTCTAATCATACCTCTTTCTTCAACTCTTGAACTACCAGCTTCTCTACGATAACATGGGGTATAAGCAAAGTATTTTTTTGGCAAACAATCTATTGACAATGTTTCATCACGATGTAAATTTACTAAAGCCGTTTCGGCAGTTGGAAGTAAAAACTTTGATTTAGTATCAAATCCTCCATCTATCCAATATACATCTTCATTAAATTTAGGAAATTGTCCTGCTGTATAACCACACTCATAGTTTAACATATGAGGCGGTAAGACAAATTGATAATTATCTTCAATGTGAGTATCTATCAAATAGTTTAAAACAGCCCATTCTAATCTAGCCCCCATACCAGTATATATCCAACTGCCATTGCCAGATAATTTAACTCCTCTTTCATAGTCTATTAAATGAAGATTTTTACATAATTCAACATGATCTTTTGCCTTAAAGTTAAATGTCGGCTTTTCTAAATATGTACTTATTACTTCGTTTTGTTCTTTATCACCAGCTACAACATCATCATCTGGTATATTTGGTAAACAATCTAAAAAGTTTTTTATTTTTTCTTCTAACTCTTTAATCTTTACTGTACCCGCATTTATCTCTTCGCGTAACATTTCCATTTCTTTAAATAAAGCCTCTATATCGCCATTTTCTTTTTTTATCCGAGGCACATCACTAGAAACTTTATTTCTTTTTGCTCTTAATTCATCTATCTTAATAGATAACTCTTTCTTCATTTTATCCCAATTAAGTAATTCATCAAAGTTAACATCTTCCATTCTCTTTAATAAAGCTTCTCTTACTTGTTCTTTATTCTCCCTTATCCTGTTAATATCTATCATAATATATACACCTTTGCTTTCTAAAATTATTATAAGTTAGAAAACAAAAATAGTCAACAAAAGTGGTTATTCTTTTTATAAAAGGAGTTATTACTGGTTAAAAAAGTTTAAGTTATTTATACTCTAACTTAAACTTTTTGTTAACAAATACTATAACTACCTTAGTTATTTTTTTATTATCAAAGTTGACATCATATTTCTTATCTTCTATTTGTTTAAATGCTTGTTTTATAGTCTCATCTATTAAAGATTCATCTCTTACTTTCTTTAATTCAAATATATATACATTATCTTTATAACTAGCAACTATATCACATCTGCCATACCCTCGTTCAGTCTCTGATGTAATATTAATATCCCCAGACAATAAAAGTCCTAGAAGAAATGTTTGATAATTACTTTCTCTTTCAAAATTATAATAACTTGTTTGTAATAACTTTTCTTCTAATAATATTTTAAATGTTTCCATATCATTTTCTTTTAAACTATTAATTAATTCATTAAAACCTTTAACATTATTTTCAAACCATCTTTTTATAATATCACTTAAGTTTTTTAATATTTCTTTATTAGGGACTCTTAAATTTACTACCTCATCTGGGTTTATAAATTCATAGACTGTTAAATAACCAGCATACAAGAAGAATGACCAAATATCATGATAGGTATTTAAGTCTGTAAAGGTTAAATTTTCATTAACTCTTACATCGTTAATGTACCCATTAACGATTAAGTTATTAAATGCTTCTTGGACTTCATTATCAGATGTTTCTATTAACTTTTTTAATATGTCCGTACCACCAGTATTAACCCAATATGTTTTTAAAGTATGCATAGGATTCTTTAGGTAACATATAATACTCCATGGATTATAGATATTTGTTTCTCCAAATAAATATCCATCATACATATCTTTTACTTTATCATAATCTTCTTTTAAATCATACTTATTTAAAAGCATCATAACTTCTTCTTTTGTAAATCCAAAATACTGACTATATGCTATATCTAATACTGTAGAAGTTTCTAAGTTATTAAAACTTGAAAACAAGTCAGAGCCACTTACTCTAGTAACCCCAGTTATTAAACCTTGTTTTAATGATGGATTAGTTTTAAAAGCACTTCCCATAAATGTTTGCATAAATGAAACTATTTCGTCATGATAACCCTCTAAATAACCCCTTTGTATTGGTGCATCATATTCATCTAATAATATGTATACTGGTTTTTCGTAGTATCGATATAACATTCTTGATAATATCTTTAAACTAGTCGCATAAATAGTATCACTGGCTGTTAAATTTTTTAATGATAAAAATTGTTCTTTATCTACTTTATCTAATTTATCACTAGTTTCAATAAATTGATAATCTTTACATATATCTCTAATAATTAACTTTAGTTGTTCAAAAAAATTATCAAAATTGTTCTGCTTACATTCTTTTAAAGTTAAATATATAACTGGATATTTATTAATATACTCACTATATTTATCATATTCTTTAATGTTTAAACCTGTAAATAAATAACTATAATCTTCTCTTATATCAAAGAAATATTTTACCATAGACAAATTAAGAGTCTTACCAAAACGTCTTGGACGAGCAATTAATGTTACCTCATCTCCTGTTTCAATAAATTCTTTTATAAACAAAGTTTTATCAATATATAATTTATTTTCGGTTATTAATTTATGGAAATCATCTATTCCCTTAGCAGTTTCTTGATACACAATACCATCTCCTTTACCAGTATTATAATAAAGTATATTCTAAAAGTAAATAAAAAAGGGAACAATTAATTTAATAGTTATATATTTTTTAAAGCTTATTACACCTTGCAATTCTTTATATTAAGCTACTTTAAAAAACTAATTATTCTCTGTTAATTACAAAGGGATCACTTATACTACCAGTACCAGAGACTATTAAATCACTACTGATATATACCGTTGGATAAGCATAGAATACTTCATCTCCTCCACCCGCACCAATATACTCTATCCGACTAGCCCGTCTTTTGGCAACCCCTTTACCATCATTTATAGCCCATACATCATGAGTATTATCGCCAGATGGTGTCATAGTTCATATAGTTACTTCATTATCCGATAAATTGGCAAGCCAACTATCGGTATTAAAGGCACTAATATCATATTGTACTTTATACGAATTTAATACATCATAAGCTGTTGGTAAACCTACTTTACCGATCCAAGTATTAGTTGTCGTTTTTGTTTTAACATCAGTATATGTATCACCTGTATCAACAAAGCCAATATCATACGAATGACTTACTAAGATATTAGTTAGTTCATTGGGGAAATTTTGATATACTGAACCATTTAAAGTAGCGTTTAAACTACTATCATTTGCAACATTGCCAGAAGAATAATTGGTGGTTAGTAACGGAGTACTACTCCAGGCATTACACCCATAATAATCCGTCGTCTGTGGCGGTTTGTTACTAGCATTTAAACAATAACTACTAGCTTGAGATGTTCTATTGCCACTAGCATCATATGCTATACTAGATAATGTATTGGTTACTCTAATTATTTTTAACGTATCATCTGGCTCGATAGATATAATTCTCCATGTATCATCTCCAATATTTATATAATTATTTACTGTTTTTCCTTTAAAAACATATCTATCTGGTGTCTCTAAATACAATCCATCATTTGTTGTTCTTAATTCATTTAATAATAAATAATCTTTTATATAATATCGTTCTTCTCTATGCAGATAATTAATTAAATCAACATTATAATTATTTTCTAATTCTCTTGCTGTTAAAGCTTTGTTATATACTCTAATTGCATATATTTCCCCTTCAAAAGCTTGAGCATCAATATCATTCCATCTACCTATATTAAAATCTGCTTGAGAAATGATAGAATTAGTACTAAGAGTATTCTCTGATACTTTTTCGTTGTTTAAATACTGAATTATCTTATCGCCCTTTCTAACAACTTGGACATGATAAGCTGTATATGGTGATATATTATTATTAATGGTATATGTTACATTAGTCCCATTATTTGCATTTGTATTGACATTTAAAAAAGTAAATAGTTCGTATTTAGTTCCAGTAGTATTTTTTATATTTAACTTAAATCGACCACCCTCTTTGATGTCGGTTCCATTAATTTTTTGAGATACTATAGCTTGGTCTTTAATAGTATTTGCTCCGCTAATAAAGAAGACTTCTAGTGAAAAATCTCCAGTACTAGGTATTATTGGTGTATTAGCCGTACCATATGAACTTGTAAGATTAAAACGATATCGTTGATTTATTGAATTATAAGTTACATCTGTTAATTCTATATTATAGTTACCTTGATTATCAGGCCAAGTATTATTATTAATTGGTGTTAAACCTTGTAAATCTAGCAATAAACCAGCTTGAATATAATTTTCAACTAGTGGTTGTTCTATTACATCAACCCGTAATTCAAAATTAAAATTTTGTTTTGACATAGTAAGAGGATTTTCCATATTACCATCTATCCATATATATAATGTAAAATTAACCTCTGTTAAGCTTGTACTTACTGATGGAACAGTTAATTTTACATCATCTCCTTGATTATATGTAGAAAAATCTCCTTGATTAATGAGTGCTGATTCTTGATACAATTCCCATTTAAAAGATACATCTTTTAACCCATCTGGTAAGTTATTCATTTTTAAGTAAACATCTATATATAAATGCGTATGTCTACTACGAGTAATACCAAATTCTTTTACAATCCCTTCTTCTTTAGTCGCCGTTGGATTTAGTTCTTGATTAATATCACTTCCACCAACATAGGTTATATCTATCGAATCTGTAGGTGTTACTATTGTTGTTGTATTTTCTTGACTAGTATTCCAAGTAAACCAAGCCATTGTCGCACCAATCATACATATTAAAACAAGAAAAATAGTTAGTAAAACAATTACTACTTTATTTATTCTTATTTTATTTGATGGCAATGTTCTTTCTTTTTTTGGAAGATTATTATTTTTAGTCACTTTAGTTATGTTTACTTGTTTTGGTTTATTTATTTTTTTATTGGTTGTTTTATCACTAACTTTTGTTTTATTATTACTTTTTGATGGTGCGAGAGGTTTATTAGTTTTACTTGCCCCTTTATTTTTAGTAGACGCTTTGTTCTTGCTAATAGTTGTTTTAGTATTTTTCTTTGCTGGCTTTTTAGGTAAATCTTTTTTCTGTTTTCCCACCTCTTCACCACCTTTTCGTTTTCTACTATATATAATATATCAAAAATACTAACATTTTGCAATATTATGAACAATTTATTTTCTCTTTAATCGTCATTATCGTTATCTTCATCTAGCAAATCACTAAGAGTTATTATGTCATAACCTTTTTGAATTATATAGTCAACAATTACATTTAATTGTTTTATATTATTATCATTAATATCAAAGGAAATAATACTACCAGATTGAAGATTATTCTTAATAGAGCTATAAGGATTATTCTTAGTTATAACACTTGGAATAATAGTATGCATTTTATTATCACTACATAATTTTAATATATCTTTATTTTCTATTTCACTATAACAATAAAGTGATTTATTATTACTAAGCTTGTTTATAATATTATTATTTATTAATAATACATCCTTTGTATATTTACCATTAAAACCATAATTGTATACATTATTATTAGCAATTAACTTTAATTTAGAAGTATTATTATTCAACCAAGTACTATCGACAAAAAAATTAAAAGCAATATTTTTAGTATTAGCTAATTTAATAATATCATCTATATTATCATCACTTTTTACTTTAAATATTAATGATACCTTATTCTTAGATAACGGTGATAAACTTATATAAAAATTATAATTATCAAAGATACTTATATCTGGATAAATACTAGTAAATTGAAGAAGATTACTATTATATGTTCCCATTTTTTTCATACTATTATAACTTTTTTCAACATCTATTTTTTTTCCATTTAATCCTGGAGTTATCGTATTACCACTCTTAATTGCAGAAATTGGCTCTACAAAATACTTTTCTTGTTCCGTCATTATCTTTATCATAATAGGATCTTGATTTTTTACTACTGTAACAGTTTTATCAGTATAAAAAAAACTAAAACAAATTAAACTTAATAAGCCAATTGTTTTAAATATATTTTTCATGAAATCACCTGTTATAATATATGTGTTTTATATTATATTAATACTTATATAAACTGTTAATTATCTTTAAATAAGTTTAAAAAAGCTTTAGGCGGGTTTGATTTAAAAACAAATGTTTCTTTATACCCTTTAATATTTATTTCTAAAAGACAAGCATGTAGTCCTAAACGATTCAATGGATTTTCTTTACTATGATATTTTTTATCACCAATAATAGGATGATTTATATCTTGCATATGTACACGTATTTGGTTTTTTCTTCCTGTTAAAATATTAATTTGTAATAAACTATATTTATTATTTTGTTTGATAACTTTATACTTAGTAATAGCTAGTTTGCCATTTTGTTTATCAGTTGTAGAATATGAAAGATGTGTTTTAGTTTCTTTTAAATATGATTTAATTGTTTGTTCTTTATTAGTTACTATCCCCTCAACTATCGCTTGATACTCTCTATTTATTACTATATTATTCCAATTATTTTGAATTATCGTTTTATACTTATGATTTTTAGCAAATAATATTACTCCACTAGTTTCATAGTCAAGACGATGGACTATATATACTTTATTAGAAGCATGTTTCTTTTTTAAGTAGTCAGATACTTCTTTATATAAAGTTTTATATTTTTCTTTAGCACTGGCAATAGTTAGTAATTTCGCTGGTTTATCAACTACTATAATATTCTTATCTTCATATATAATATGTAGTTTTTTCATTTGTTATCTTTTCCCTGATATTTAGAAATAAAAGATTCTTTATATTGCAAAAATTCATCTTTTTTTATTGCATCTCTTATTTCTTCAGTTAACTTTATTAAAAAACGCAAATTATGAATTGATAATAATCTTTGTCCTAAAGTTTCTTTAGCAACAATAAGATGTCTAATATAGGCTTTAGTATAGTTTTGGCAACAATAACAATCACATTCATCTATTTTTGTAAAATCATCTTTATATTTATTATTCTTTAAATTAATCTTTCCACGCCGAGTAAAAGCATGAGCGTGTCTTGCTAATCTAGTTGGCAAGACACAATCAAACATATCTATACCTCTTGCAACTGCCTCTAATATATCGATAGGTTCGCCGACTCCCATTAAATATCTTGGTTTGTCAATAGGAAGAAATTTTACAGCATCATCTATCATTTTGTATTTTACCTCTTTTTCTTCGCCAACTGAAACACCACCAATACTGTAACCATCAAAGTTTTCTTTAACAGTGTTTTTTGCACTATAATATCTTAAATCTGCAAATTCACCACCTTGAACAATCCCAAATAAAGATTGTTCTTTATTTTTATGATTGGCTTTACATCTTTTAGCCCACCTTATGGTTCTTTCTACACTTTCTTTCATATAGTTATAATCAACTGGGTAAGGCGGACATTCATCAAAACACATAGCAATATCTGAGTCTAACTTGTTTTGAATTTCTATAGATTTCTCTGGTGTTAAAAACAACTTTTCTCCAGATATATGACTACTAAACTTCACTCCTTCTTCATTAATATTCTTCGGATTAGCTAGTGAAAAGACTTGATAGCCCCCAGAATCAGTTAATATTGGTCCATTGTAATTCATAAACTTGTGTAGCCCACCAGCAGACTCAACAATATCTGCCCCTGGTCTTAACCAAAGATGATAAGTATTACTTAATATTATTCCTGCATTTATGGCATTTAGTTCTTCTTTAGATAAAGTTTTAACGGTCGCTTGCGTTCCAACTGGCATAAAAAGAGGAGTAGAAACAACTCCATGATTAGTTTTTATTTTTCCATATCTAGCTTGGGTAAATTTATCTTGATGAAGTAATTCATATTCTATTTTGCTCATTTTTAACTCCTTTGATATATTGTTATTATCTTTATTTTTTCTTCCTGTGAGACAACTGGACTAATTGTTAAGTTAGAAAAGTAATATTGTGAATTATCGTTAGTACAAATATCTAATTGATTATCATTTATTAGCAAAAAATTATTAAAACTAGATATCACTGTATTTGCTGGTAAATATAGTTCTCCAGTACATTGTAATGTTAATGTTGTTTTAGTTACAATTATTTTCCCATTTTTTGGAAGGATAAAGTTTTCATTTGTTAAGTCTATATTAACATTGCTTTCTTGCATAGTAATCAAATCATCTAACGATTTTCCCATATTTTCTAACAAATCTTTATTACTAGTTAAAAC
>JAUNSN010000044.1 GCA_030539175.1 bacterium
ATATAATAATACTATATATAAAACTTATAATAACACTAATATAAGCATCTACTTTTGAAAGTTTTACTATGTTATAAAATGTTATTCCAAGAAATTGTGGTAATATTATAAATATTAAAAGTGATGATAGTTGAATGGCATTAGTTTTTGGCTTCATAGTTAATCACTCCTTGGATGTTTCCTTTTTCTGATAAGTTTACTTTAACAGTAATATCAAATTCTAATTGTTTTAATATTTCATCATTATTTTGATATTTTTTAAAATATGAAGCATTATTTTTATATAACTTATCTTTAAATCCAAATATATCACTGTTAAATTCATCTATTACTTTTTTAATAGTATTTTGGATATTGTTCTTAATATTATCATTAATATCTTTTTCTAAGTTACTAATAACATTTGGATCTTCTAAGTTAACATGACAAGTTATCTCATTAATATTAGCATTAGATTTAATATTTATCTTTATTAAGTTTTTTTTATTATCTACATCAATTTTAGTCTTTGAATTTATTATTTCAATACTAATATGATTATCGGTATCACACTTATTAGTAATAACAGTATTATTTATTTTATTTTTAATAAAGTTATAAGCAAGACTTTCTTCTTTATTAAGCCAACCAACTAATTTATCTTTTTTAAATACACCAATAGTAGTTAATGTTATTTGGGTATCAGGATTACTACTCTCGACATTCTCTATATTTTTACCTGTTTTACCATTACCAATAATAGTAATACCTGGTAATGCTATTTCTGTATAGTCATTTAAGTATGTATACATTAAATCATTAAATGTTACATTATTAACATATCCTAAAAATTTATTTTCTTTTTCTAATCTTTTTTGAATACTAATTGCATTTATAGTTTCACTTATAGTTAATGTTTCTAGTATTTCGTTGGAACTAGCATTTTGACTAATGAGTACTGAATATTCTTTCCGTGATTCAGAATCACGAAAGAATATATCTAAAACTTCGTTGAAGCTTTCTTTGGCAATTTCTTCATTTATTATTAAAACAGCATTTTGTTCGGCGTATATTCTTTTGGCCGATAAAGTTATTAATTGTCTAAACGCATCTTGAATGGTAGGGGCGGAAATATTGTATGTTCTAATTTTGGGATTAGCTGTTTTGTCCTCAGATGTTTGTTTGGAAGTATTGATTGTTTGAACTGTTAGTAAATAATTATCGCCATCCTTATCAATTCCAACGCCTGATACAATATTAAGATCATTTAATTCTCGATAGTTGTAGCACCCGCTTAATATTAGACTAAAAAAGATAATTATAATTATTCTATATTTCTTCATTATTTATTCCTTTCTCTAATGATATTGTTACTTAAATATGACTCTCTTTTAGTACGATTATTTTCTGGTACTTTAATAATGCTATCTTTTAAACCTTCTTTATAAAAAGGAGCAAATGGTGTTAAATAGGGAATACCAAAGGATTTAATATCAGATAATTTTATCATAAAATATATAAATACTATAACTATGCCAATTAATCCCATAAAGGAAGCACCAAGCATAAATAGTAGACGATACCATCTTAATCCCTTAGATAAATCAGCTTCAATAAATATTAATGAAGAAATAGAGGTAATTGCAATAACAATAATCATAATAGGGGATACTATTCCGGCATTAACAGCGGCTTCGCCTAAAATTAAAGCTCCAACTATAGATAATGCACTACCTGTAAAACTTGGCACTCTTATATCGCTTTCTTTTAAAATTTCAAAAGATAAAAGCATGATAATTGCTTCAAAGAAAGCAGGAAATGGTACTCCATCTCTTTGAAGGGCAAAATTAACAAGTAACTCAGTTGGTATTGTTTCTTGATTATAGGTAGTTAAAGCTATATAAATTGCTGGTGTTAATAAAGCAATAAAAAATGCGATGAAAGAAATAATACGTGAAAATGTAGTATTAATACTTTGGGAATAATTATCATCAATAGTTTTAAAAAAATCATTAAATAAAGCTGGTACAATAATAACAAATGGGGAATTATCGATAACTATGGCTACTTTACCTTTTAAAAGATTAAGAGCAACAACATCGGGTCTTTCAGTACTTACAGTAATTGGAAATATAACTTTATCTTCTTTAATAAGAAGATTTTTTAATGTACCTGTATCAATAATTCCATCAATATTAATTTTTTTAATTCTTTCTATGATGTCATTGACTAATTCTTTTTTTACTACACCATTAATTGATAATACCCCAACAAATGTATTAGTGTATTTACCAACATTTATCCTTTCTATCCATAAATCATTACTTTGGATTCTTTTTCTTATTAATCCAATATTAGTTTCATAGTTTTCTATAAAGCTGTCCATTGCCCCTCTTATGTTAGATTCAGTAGTTGGTGAAGTTATTCCTCTATTTAAATTTTTCTTTGTTTCTAAAGCATAATATTTACTTTTAGTTAATATAATAGTAAAGCCTTTATTTAAATATTTACATATTTCTTCATAATTATTAACAGTAATAATATTAAAATTAGATATATTGTTTTCTATATTATCATTAATATTTCCTTTGTTATTTCTATCTATATAAGTTAGACTTCTAACTACAAAGTCACTAATGTTATCGTCAGATGTTAAAGAATTATTATATATAATATATATATCATTATTATCTATTATTTTTTTTCTATAAGTTATATCTATAGCATTATTAGTGTCTTTCTTTAATCTTTTAATTAAATTTTCCATATTATCACCTTACTTTTTTAGTATGTCAAAAAGTGATAAAAATATTTATATTATTATATTTTCTGTAAGTAATATCAATATTTAATTTAAGACAGAATTTTTAATTTAAAAAAATATATAAAAATTACTTGATTTTTATCTTGTTATTTGTTATTATTTGTATTGTAAGGAGGATAGAGAAAAAATGAATGAAGGAAATGGAAGCGGAAAAGGACTCTTTTATGGAGTTATTGGTGTAGCTACACTTATTGTTGCGATAATTGGCGCTACATTCGCATGGTTTACAGCAACTGCAGGAAGTGATGATGATAGGACATTAGTAACAACTGGTACTTTGACAATTACTTATACTGATGGTGATACATTGGTTGCAGACAACTTAAAACCAGCAACTGCTGCTCAAGTTAGTGCTGCATATGCCGCTGGTGATTGTGTTCATGTTGCTGATGCTGGTGCTGATCCAGCTATTACTGATGAACAAGTTTGTTCTGTTTATCAATTTACAGTAACTAATACTGGGACCTTAACTGCTAATTTAACTGGTGCTTTAAGTAGCTTTGCAGTTAACGGAGCTAAAAATCCTAGAACTGAAGGTTTAGAAACTGCAGTAACTACTGCTGAAGAAACAACAAACGGCTATTTTAAATATGCGGTTACTAGTACTGCACCTGGTAATGCTGTTACTTTGACTGGAAGTGCTTTAGCAAGTGCAACTGCATTAAATCCATCAACAACTACTTTAGCACCTAGTGGCACTGTAACTAATTACATTGTAGTTTGGTTAGATAGTGCTGCAGGAAATAGTTATCAAGAAGTAAAAGCATCAGCTACTTATACTATTAATGCTGCTCAAACTAATTATACTCCTTAGTATTGTTGTTAATGGAGAAAAACATGAATCTCATATTGTAATATGAGATTTTTTGTTGTATAATTGTCATGGTAAAGGAGGATTGAATTTGGAAAAAATGAAGGGGAAATACTTATTTTTAAGTGTTATTTATATTGCTGTTTTTATAGTTATATTATTTGGAACGTCAGTTGCTTGGTTTACTGCTACTGCGGGTACTGATGATGCGACTAATTTAATTACAACAGGTACTTTAACTATTAGTTATGCTGATGGCAGTGCAGTTATAGCTAGCAATTTGAAACCAGCTACAGCCCAACAAGTAGGTGCGGCTTATGCTAATAATACTTGTGCTTATGGCAATGATAATGCAACTATTCAAGCAAATGAAACTATTTGTACTATTTATCGTTTTACTGTAACAAATACTGGTAGTTTATATGCTAATTTAACGGCTGCTTTTAGTAATTTTTCTATTGTTGATGCATTGACAAGTGTGGAAAGAAATGCTAATGGTAATACTGTAGTTAATGGCGATACAAGTGGTTATTTTAAATATGCTTACACCTCTGTAGCGCCAGGTACTGCTCAAACGTTTACTGGTTCACCATTAGTAAGTGCAACAGGTATTAATTTAACTAATAGTACTCTAGCACCTAATGCGGCAATAACTGGTTATATAGTTGTTTGGTTAGATTCAGCTGCTGGTAATACTTATCAAGGAATTACTGCTAAGGCCGCTTTAAATGTCACTGCTGTACAAACTAATTCATAATAAAAGTATTTAGTGATAAAAAATATAAGCTAGTATATATAGTTTAATATTAAAAACTTCTCATAAAAAATGAGAAGTTTTTAATTTTGATGTGGTGTAAACTCTTTACTGTAATTTATTTGTTCGTCAAAAGTAACATAATCTAAGTATATCATTAATATCAAGTACCATTTACCATTAGTCGGATCAGATACAATAATATGATCTCTTCCAGATTGTTCAATTATTCCTGTAAATGTTTTATCACGCCATTCATTAGAGCCAGGTATTGTAACATAGAATGTAGCCATTTTACCACGATTTAATCTTAATATATTTTCTATATAAGACTGTTCATCTAATAATTCATAATTAAGTGGGTAGGCCGGTGGAGGACTAGATGATGAATTGTTGTTTGGGTTTTGAAATATTGGTGGTTGATAATAGTTGTTATTATTCATATTTAATCATTCCTTTCAATACTAATATATATTATGTTTTATATAAGATTATGATTCATTTATAAAAAAGCACATAATTTTGTTAGTAAAAAATAAAAAAATTATGTTAAAAGCTTTATTAATATCAAAGAAAAGATTAGATATTATAATAAATAATTAAATAAAATTATAAAACTATATAGAGTATAATTAATTTTAATGTTATAATTAGAGAAAATGTTATGAGGAGGTAATATGAAAGTAAAAGTAGGTATATCAAATAGACATATACATTTATGTGAAAATGATTATAAAATATTGTTTGGTAATAAAGAAATGATTAAACGCAATTAGGTGAGTATGCGACTAAAAATACTGTTAGTTTGAAGACTCCTAAGGGTATTATTGATAATGTTAGGTTACTTGGGCCACTTCGAAGTTATACACAGGTGGAAATATCAAGGACTGATAGTTATAAATTAGGAATAAATCCACCTGTTAGGAATAGTGGGGATTTAGATTCGGCTGCTAATATTGAAATAGTTGGGGAAAAAGGCTCAGTAATAAAGATGTGCTGTATAATTGCTACTAGGCATATTCATATAAATGATACTGATGAAAATAAGTATGGTTTAAAAGACAATGATGTTGTTAAAGTAAAGTGTAAGGGAGTTAAGGGGGGAATAATGGATAATGTTGTTGTTAAAAAGAATGCTAGTTATGTATTTGAATTGCATTTGGATACTGATGATGCTAATAGTCATGGTCTTGTTAATGGTGATATGGTAGAGATAGTGAAGTAGGAGGTATAAAGTATGGTTTATTTAGATTATTCTGCGACTACTCCAGTAAAAAAGGAAGTACTGGATACATTTGTTAAAGTATGTAATGATTATCCTGGTAATAGTAATTCAATGCATAAATTAGGAATTAAAAGCCATGAATTAGAGGTTTATACTACTAATAAAATAGCTGATTTATTAAAAGTTAAACCATGTGAAATAATATATACTAGTGGTGCTAGTGAATCAAATAATTTGGCGATAAAGGGAGTCTGTTTTAAATATAAAAATAGAGGAAAACATATAATAACTACAAGGTTAGAACATTCATCTATTATTGCTCCTATTAGTTATTTAGTTAATTTGGGATATGAAGTTGATTTTGTTAATGTTAATAGTGATGGATTAATAGATATTAAACATTTAAAAAGTTTATTACGAGATGATACTATATTAGTTACTATAAATGCAGTTGATAGTGAAATAGGAATAAGACAAGATGTTGAAGCAATAGGTAAATTATTGTTGGAATATCCTAAGTGTTTGTTTCATGTTGATTGTACACAAGCTATAGGTAAAGTAAATATTGATTTTACAAATATTGATATGTTTAGTTTATCAGCACATAAATTTTATGGTTTAAAGGGAATTGGTTTATTAGTAAAAAAGGAAAAAGTATTAATTGAACCTTTAATTCATGGAGGAAAGAGTACAACTGTTTATCGAAGTGGAACACCGCCTCTTCCGTTAATAGTATCACTGGCTAAAGCTTTAAAGCTAGCGTTGCAAGATGTTTTAGAACACTATGATTATGTAGAAAGATTAAATAAAAAGATTGTTACTAAATTAAAGGAATATGATAATATTTTTATAAATAGTACATCTAAGTCAATTCCCTATGTTATTAATTTTAGTTTAAAGCGGGTAAAGGCTGAAACTTTTGTTCATGCAATGGAAATGAAAGATGTTTATATTTCTTCAAAAAGTGCTTGTTCAACAAGTGATGCTGTGTCTAAAAGTGTAATGGCTTTAACTAATGATGAAGATTTAGCATCTTCAACATTAAGAATAAGTTTATCACATATGACTACGTGTAAAGAAATAAATATCTTTTTACAAGTCTTTGATGATGTGATGAATAATTTATTTGAGGTGCGAAATGAAAATAATTAAGTTTGGGGCTTTATGGTGTCCTGGTTGTTTAGTTATGAAATCTAGGTGGGATAAAGTTAAGAAAGAAATACCTAATTTAGATATTATTGAGTATGATTATGATATGGATCAAGAAATGGTTAGTTTATATAAGATTGGAAGAAAATTACCAGTTGTAATTATATTAGATAAAGATAATAAAGAAAGGTTAAGACTAATAGGGGAACAATCAGTAAAGAAAATCATTGAAATAATTAGAAATGAGGAGTAGTTGTGAAAAGATTATTTAAGTATATAGTGCTATGTTTTTTGTTAATGATTGTTGGTATTACTAATGTATCTGCTAAAGAAAAGAATTTAGTTAATTTATATTTATTTCATTCTAATACTTGTGTTCATTGCCAGCACATGCGTGATTTATTAAAACAATTAAAGGATGAATATCCTAATTTGAAGGTTAGAAGTTATGAGATAAGTGATAGTAAAAATGCTCAATTATATGGAGAAGTTGGTGAATTATATGATGTTACTGTTGCATCTGTGCCCTTTGTTGTCGTTGGAGATAAATACTTTGTTGGTTTTAATGAAGTTACGACAAGTAATCAATTAAAAGAAATAATTGATTATTATTCAAATAATGGTTACGTTGATAAAGTAGGTGAAATGTTAGGTAATGTTGAACTTCCTAGTTATGAAATAACTACTGAAGAGAATTTAGATAATGATATTAAACAAGATAATGAGGCTTATCTTATTAAATTGCCATTGTTTGGTGAAATTAATGTTAAAAATTTAGCCTTACCAGTGATGACTATTGTTTTAGGACTTGTAGATGGATTTAATCCATGTGCTATGTGGGTGTTGTTATTTTTAATAAGTATGCTTTTGGGTATGAAAGATAAAATGCGAATGTGGATTCTTGGAGTATCTTTTTTAATAACTTCAGCAATAATTTATTTGGGGTTTATGTTAGCTTGGTTAAATGTTGCATCTTTTATTGGAAGTATTACTTGGATTCGTTTAATTATCGCCTTAGTTGCATTAGTAGGTGGATTATTTAATTTAACTTCATATTTTCGTTCTAAAGAAGATGGTTGTGATATTGTTGATGATAAGAAACGAAGTAAGATGTTTGCAAGAATAAAACAGTTGACTAGCGAAAAAAATCTCTTATTAGCATTATTAGGGGTAATGTTTTTAGCAGTTAGTGTTAATTTAGTTGAACTTGCTTGTTCAGCTGGTATTCCTGTTATGTTTACTTCTATATTATCTATGAATAATTTAAGTGGTATTGAATATATGATGTATATATTATTGTATATATTGTTCTTTTTAGTAGATGATTTAGTTGTATTTATTATTGCAATGGTAACAGCTAAGTTAACTGGCTTTTCAACTAAATTTGGTAAATTGTCACATTTAATAGGGGGAATTTTGTTAATTTTAATTGGCTTGTTAATGGCTTTTAAACCAGAATGGTTAATGCTTAATTTTGGATAATTAATATTATATTAAAAAATAAAAAGTTATTATTTAGCTTTTTATTTTTTAATAATTTCTATTTTATTTTTAGGTGTATGTTTTAAAAATAAAGTAATAGTCTTAACTAATTCTTCTGTTCTTTCTCCTTTAAAAGCATCGTGGGTAACATTATCATACTTAATTAATATTTTAGTATTAGAATTTAATGTTTTATATACGTGTTCAACACTATCTAGTGGAACTATCTTATCATTATTTCCTCTAATAATAAGTGTTGGGATAGTAATATTACTAGGATCGTATTGATGTTTTTTTGTAAGATTAGCAAATTCTTTTGCTGTTGAAAGTGAAGTTTTAAGAATTCTTGATATTATTTCATCATACGTATAGTCTTTAAATATTTTAGGAGTTAATTTTATTGATTCTATAATATCAAATTTTTCTTTAATAAAAACTAAGTATTTAAAAGCGGGTGCAATAAGAAATAACTTTTTTACTAGTGGATA
>JAUNSN010000045.1 GCA_030539175.1 bacterium
CTGGTGGGGTTTATGAATATGTAATGGGAGTATATAGTAGTGGAACTAATGGAACAACAATAAGTTATGGAAATGCTGGTTCCAGTTTTAGTCCAACATTATCATGTACAGCAAATACGTATGTGAATTGTTATAACAATACAGCCAATTCATATACTAATTATTCAGCACGTATCTTAGGCGACGCGACGGCCGAGACACGTGCGTGGTATAGCGACAGCGCGTACTTCATCTATTCGTCCAATCCATGGTTCATACGGGGAGGCAGCGCGAGTGGTGCCTATGCGGGCGCGTTCAACTTTAGCACCCTCAATGGCAATGCGAGCAATTACTCCGGCTCGCGGGCGTCGGCCTTTGTAGCACCATCGTAATTATCAGCCCAGCCCCGAAGGGGCCAACCATAAGGCGTCTTTGAACTAAATTTCATAAGATTATGGAATTTAGTTTTTTATATATTTAAATCTTTCTATTTTACAATTTATAGTTTAAAGGAATTTGATATTTAAAAACAAAGATGGCGTAAAAATAATTGTTAAAAAAAAATAAGTGTGTTATTATAAGACAAAACGACAAATTGCATCTTAGAAATTAAATATAATAAAGGAGGTCTTATGAAACATTATTTTACTAATGAAGAGACAAAAGATAGTCCACAAATTATCAACTATACATATAAAGATATGAGTTTTAGATTTAAAACAAATGCTGGAGTTTTTTCTAAAAACAAATTAGATTATGGGAGTATTGCTTTATTAAATAGTATAGATATAAAAAGTTTAGAGGGTAGAGTATTGGACTTAGGATGTGGATATGGAACAATTGGAATAATAATGGGGAAAATAAATTCTAATTTGTTAATAGACATGGTAGATATTAATAAGAAAGCAGTTAATTTATCAAAAGAAAATGCTGCCATAAATAAGGTGAGAAATACGATAATATATGAAAGTGACATATTTTCTAATGTTAAACATAAATATAATAGTATTGTCACTAATCCACCAATAAGAGCAGGTAAAGATATTGTATTAAAGTTTTTAAAGGGAGCAAGTGATTATCTTTTGTCTGAGGGAGTATTGTGGTTTGTAATTAGAAAAGATCAAGGGGCAAAAACAATAGTAAAAGAGCTAGAAAGTGTATACGATATAAGGAATATAGGGAAAAGCAAAGGGTTTTATATTTTTTTGGCAAAAAAACTAAAAAAAGTAAAAAACAGCATTGACATTTAGACAAAAAGCGGGTAATATTATATATTGGTTACACATCTTTTTGTGAGACTTCTAAAATATTTTGTATTGGGGTGAAAATTAATGGCATACAAATTAAAAGCAAGTGGTGATTATAGAAAAAGAAGGAATTTTTCTACAATCAAAAATTCACTTGAACTTTCTAACTTGTTAGAAATTCAAAAGGATTCATATCAAAAATTCATTACCACAGGAATAGGAGAAGTCTTCGAAGACTTATTTCCTATTGAAAGTTTTTCTGGCAGTTTATCGCTAGAATTTGGGGAATATGAGTTGGGTTCTCCAAGATATTCGATTAGAGAATGTAAGGGGAGGCAATCTACTT
Organism: bacterium; assembly: GCA_030539175.1. GTDB lineage: Bacteria > Bacillota_I > Bacilli_A > RF39 > UBA660 > JAUNSN01. Next base: position 1,573 of record JAUNSN010000045.1, read on the forward strand.
ACGCAGCGCCTTTAAAAGTTCAAGCAAGACTTTTCAATAATGAAACAGGAGAAGTTAAAGAACAAGAGATTTTCTTAGGTGAAATGCCTCTTATGACAGAAAGTGGTTCTTTTATTATCAACGGTGCCGAGCGGGTAGTTGTATCGCAATTGGTTAGGTCTCCAAGTGTTTATTTTTCTAAAGAAATAGATAAAAATGGTCGTCCTATTTTTGCATCAAAAATAATACCAACAAGAGGAACATGGCTTGAGTTTGAAACAGATGCTAAAGAAGTATTATATGTAAGAATTGATCGAACAAGAAAAGTTCCGTTAACGACATTAATGCGTGCTTTTGGTTTGTCAAGTAATGAAGACATATTAGAGTTATTTGGTGATAACCAATATATTAAAAATACTCTTGAAAAAGATAGTACTAAAAATACTGATGAAGCATTAATAGAAATATATGAAAAATTAAGACCTGGGGAACCGACAACACTTGATAGCGCTAAGAATCAGCTCATAACTAAATTTTTTGATGGTTTTCGTTATGATCTAGCTAAAGTAGGTAGATATAAATTTAATAAAAAGTTAGATATTAAAGATAGACTATTAAACAATACTTTGGCTGAAGATATTATTGTTGATGGTAAGACAATAGTTTCTAAAGATACTGTATTAAAAAAGGAAGTATTAGATACGTTAGACCCATATTTAAAAGATGGGTATGGTAAAGTTAAAGCCAAAAATAACGATGAACTAAACGATGACAGTATAGTACAAATTATCAAAGTATATTCAAACATAGATAAAAATAAAAAAGTTAAGGTTATAGGTAATGACCAAAATAGTGGATTAAAAATATTAACAATAAGTGACTTTTATGCCTCAGTTTCTTATTATTTAAATTTAATGGATGGAATTGGGGGAGTAGATGAAATAGATCATCTTGGTAATAGGAGAATAAAACAAGTAGGTGAATTGTTACAAAATCAATTTAAAATTGGTATTAGCCGTATGGAAAGAGTTATTAGAGAAAGAATGACAACTCAAGACATAGATACGGTAACACCGAAAACACTTATTAATATTCGGCCTGTAACGGCAATAATAAAAGAATTTTTTGGCTCAAGTCAATTATCTCAATTTATGGATCAAACAAATCCGATTGCTGAACTTACTCATAAAAGAAGACTTTCTGCTTTAGGGCCTGGCGGACTATCAAGAGATAGAGCAGGAATGGAAGTTCGTGATGTTAATCCATCGCATTATGGTCGAATTTGTCCAATTGAATCTCCAGAGGGACAAAATATTGGATTAATTACTTCGTTAGCAAGTTATGCTAAAATAGATGAATATGGTTTTATTCAAACGCCATATAGGAAAGTGGAAAATAAAAAACTAACTGAACAAGTTGATTATTTAACAGCCGATGAAGAAAATGATTACTATATATCACAAGCGACTGTTAAAATAGATGATGATATGAATATAGTTGACAAAGTAGTAGCTGGTCGATATCGTGGGGAAAATATTATGATACCTAGTAATAAGGTAGATTATATTGATGTATCGCCACAACAAGTTGTATCCATTACAACAAGCCTAATCCCATTTTTGGAACACGATGATGCAACAAGAGCATTGATGGGGGCAAACATGCAAAGACAAGCATTACCACTGTTAACAACGGAAGCTCCATTAATAGGTACAGGAGTTGAATATATTGCTGCTAAAGATAGTGGAGCAGTAGTAATATCAGAGGCAGATGGTATAGTTGAATACGTTGATGGAAAGAAAATTATAATAAAGACTTTAAAAGGTACAGATACATATAATTTAGCTACTTATGAACGTTCTAACCAAGGAGAGGCTTTTAATCAAGTGCCAATAGTTAGAGCTGGTGATAAAGTTAAACGTGGACAAGTAATTGCCGATGGACCAAGTACTGATAAAGGTGAACTTGCTCTTGGTAAAAATGTTGTCGTAGCATTTATGCCATTTAATGGATATAACTATGAAGATGCAGTTATATTAAATGAAAGACTTGTAAAAGATGATGTTTATACAAGTATTCTAATAGAAGATTATGAAACACAATGTCGAGATACTAAATTAGGGCCAGAAGAAATAACCAGAGATATTCCTAATACTGGAGAAGAAGCTCGTAAAAATTTAGATGAAAATGGTATAGTAAGAATTGGTACAGAAGTAAAAGAAGGGGATATTCTAGTTGGAAAAGTAACACCAAAAGGAGTAGTAGATTTAACCAGTGAAGAAAAATTATTACACGCTATTTTTGGTGAAAAGACTAGAGAAGTTAGGAATTCGTCATTAATCGTTCCTCATGGTGGGGAAGGGATAGTCCATGATGTAAAAGTATATACCAAAAAAGATAATGAAGATTTGCCAAGTGGAGTTAGCAAAGTAGTTCGGGTATATATAGCTCAAAAAAGAAAAATATCAGTAGGGGATAAAATGGCCGGACGTCATGGAAATAAAGGGGTTATATCATTAATTTTACCACAAGAAGATATGCCATATTTACCAGATGGAACACCAGTAGATATTTTACTTAATCCATTGGGTGTGCCTTCGCGAATGAACATTGGACAAGTTTTGGAAATGCACTTAGGAATGGCAGCAAAGAAATTAAATACCTATGTTGCAACACCAGTGTTAGATAGTGCTAGTAGTGAAGACATTGCAAATATGATTAAAGAAGCAAAAATGGATGAAGACTGTAAAACTATTTTATATAATGGTCGAACAGGGGAACCATTTGAAAATCGTGTAAGTGTTGGAGTTATGTACATGATAAAACTTCATCACATGGTTGATGACAAATTACATGCACGTTCAACTGGACCTTACTCGTTAGTTACTCAACAACCATTAGGCGGTAAATCACAATTTGGAGGGCAAAGGTTTGGAGAAATGGAAGTTTGGGCATTATATGCATATGGTGCGGCAAATATTCTTCAAGAAATAATGACAGTTAAATCAGATGATGTTGTTGGTCGGGTTAAGGTTTACGAAGCAATTGTTAAAGGTAACTCTCTACCAGCACCAGGAATACCAGAATCGTTTAGAGTGTTAATTAAAGAGTTTCAAGCATTAGGTTTAAATATATCAATTATTAATAATGAAGGTGAAGAAGTAGAGTTTAAACAGTTAGAAACAGAAGAAGATGAAGAAAGACCAATTATAATTGAAGAAATAAAACCTATTAGTGATTTAGAAGAACCAGAAGATGATGAGTACGAAGATGAATTAGAAGAAGATTACGAAGAACCAGAAGAAATACTTGTAGATGGAGGTGATATTTAATGTTAGAAGCAAATAAATTTAAAGCATTAAGAATATCTCTAGCATCTCCAGAAATTATTAGGTCATGGTCATATGGTGAGGTAAAGAAACCAGAAACCATTAACTATCGTACTTTAAAGCCAGAACGTGATGGACTGTTCTGTGAAAGAATTTTTGGTCCGTCACGTGACTACGAATGTAACTGTGGAAAATACAAAAGAATGCGTTACAAAGGAGTAATATGCGATCGTTGTGGAGTTGAAGTTACCAAATCAAAGGTAAGACGTGAAAGGATGGGACATATTGAATTAGCAACCCCTGTATCACATATTTGGTATGTCAAAGGTGTCCCACCACATATCGGGTTATGTTTAGATATGTCACCACGTGATTTAGAAGAAATTATTTATTTTGTTTCCTATGTTGTATTAGATCCAGGAAATACACCACTTGTAAAAAAACAAACTTTATCAGATAAAGAATATAGAATATATGTTGAGAAGTATGGTAATACATTCAGAGTGGGAATGGGTGCGGAAGCAATTAAGGAATTATTACAACAAGTAGATGTTGAAAAAGAATTAAATACATTAACTGAAGAACTAGAACATACTCAGGGGCAAAAAAGAATTAGATTAGTAAAAAGACTTGATGTTTTAAATGCCTTTTATAATTCTAAAAATAAACCAGAATGGATGATATTAGATGCTATACCAGTTATTCCACCAGAATTAAGACCAATGATACAATTAGACGGGGGTCGTTTTGCAACATCAGACTTAAATGACTTGTATCGTCGTGTTATTAACAGGAATAATCGTTTAAAAAAACTAATCGAACTTGGAGCACCATCTATCATAGTACAAAACGAAAAAAGAATGTTACAAGAGGCAGTGGATGCCTTGTTTGATAATGGACGTCGTGGTAGAAGTGTAACTGGTGCGGGAAATCGACCATTAAAATCATTAAGTAGTATGCATAAAGGTAAACAAGGTCGATTTAGACAAAACTTATTAGGTAAACGGGTTGATTATTCTGGTCGTTCAGTTATCGTTGTTGGTCCAGACTTAAAGATGTACCAATGTGGTATTCCCAAAGAAATGGCTCTTGAATTATTCAAGCCACATGTTATTAATGGTTTAACAACCAAAGAAATAGCTAATAATATAAAAGCAGCTAAGAAAATGATTGAAAACCAAGATCCTAAAGTTTGGGATATCGTCGAAGAAGTAATAAAAGAACATCCAGTATTATTAAATCGTGCCCCAACTCTACACCGCTTAGGTATTCAAGCATTTGAACCAAAGTTAATATCAGGACGTGCTATTCGGTTGCACCCTCTTGTAACTACAGCATTTAATGCTGACTTTGACGGAGACCAAATGGCAGTACACGTACCATTGTCAGAGGAATCAAAAACTGAAGCTCGTATTCTTATGTTAGGTGCGAATAACATTCTTAATCCAAAGGATGGAACACCAATTGTTACACCAAGTCAAGATATGGTATTAGGAAATTACTATATAACAATCGAAACAGCTGGTGCTAAAGACGAAGGAAGAGTTTTTAAAGATACAAACGAAGCATTAATGGCTTATGAAAGAAAAGAAGTAACATTACAAACAAGAATTGTAATACCTGTTAATTCTTTCAAACATAAAGTATTTTTAGAAAGTCAAAAGAATAAGTATTTAGTAACAACCGTTGGTAAAATAATATTTAATGAAATCCTACCAGATTCTTTTCCATATATTAATGAACCAACAGATTCTAATATAGAAGGAATTACTCCAGATAAATATTTTATTGCTTATGGAGAAAATATCAAAGAAGTTGTTAAAAATATGCCTATTGCTAAACCGTTTGCTAAAAAAACTTTAGAGAAAATTATTGCTCAAATATTTAAAAGATATAAAACTACAGAAACTTCAATTATGTTAGATAAATTAAAAGATTTAGGATTTAAGTATTCTACATTAGCAGGTATAACTGTTGCTGTAAGCGATGTTAAAACCAGTGAACATAAAACTAAGATAATTGAAGAAGCACAAAAAGAAGTAGATAAAACAAATAAGCAATATCAACGTGGTCTTATTACAGAGAAAGAAAGATATGATTTAGTAATAGAAATTTGGAAGAATGCAAAAACAAAAATCGAAAAAGAATTACAGCAATATGCAGATACATTAATTATGAATCCAATATTTATGATGATGAATTCTAAAGCTAGGGGAAGTATTTCCCAATTTACTCAACTTGCAGGTATGCGTGGTACAATGAGTAAACCAAGTGGTGAATTAGTAGAAATACCGATTACTTCATCATTTAAGGATGGATTAACCGTATCAGAGTTCTTCTTATCAACCCATGGGGCTAGAAAAGGTAGTGCCGATACTGCACTTAGAACTGCTGACTCTGGTTACTTAACGAGACGTCTTGTTGATGTAAGTCAAGATTTAATTGTTAAAGAAGAAGATTGTGGAACTATTCAAGGTGTTGAAGTAAGTGAGTTTGTTGATGATAAACGCGGGATAATAGAAAGTTTAAAAGATAGAATTATCGGCCGTTATACTAACAAGAAAGTAGTTCATCCAGAAACTAAAAAAACTATAATTGATAAAGAAGAATTTATTACTGAAGCAATTGCTGATAAAATAATAGAAGCAGGTATTAAAACTGTTACAATAAGAAGTGTTTTAACTTGTAAAACAGATCATGGAGTATGTTGTAAGTGTTATGGACGAAACCTTGCAACAGGTAATCTAGTAGAAATTGGAGAAGCTGTTGGTATTATGGCAGCTCAATCAATTGGTGAACCAGGTACCCAATTAACTATGAGAACTTTCCATACTGGTGGTGTTGCTGGTGCGGATATTACTCAAGGTTTACCAAGAATTGTTGAATTATTCGAAGCTAGAATACCAAAAGGTAAAGCAACAATTGCAGAAATTGATGGAAAAATAATCAATATAGAAGAAAATAATGGTAGATATAAAATATATATTGAAAATCAAAACGAAGTAAGAGAGCATTTAACTCCTTATGGTGTAAAACTAGTTGTTGCTAAAAATGATAAAGTATCTTCTGGTGATCGTTTAACTGAGGGTAATATTAGTCCAAAAGAATTACTTGCAGTAACAGATGCTCATACAGTTCAACAATATATCTTAAAAGAAGTTCAAAAAGTATATCGTACTCAAGGTGTTAATATTTCTGATAAGCACGTTGAATTAATTGCTAAGAGAATGATATCAAAAATGCGTATTGCTGAAGCTGGAGATACCAAATTCATTCCTGGAACTACAGTAAGTATATCAGAATTTACCAATGGTAATAAAGATGTAATTATTAAAGGTAAAAAACCAGCCATCGGAAAACCAGTGTTATTAGGAATTACCAAAGCATCATTAGAAACGGATTCATTCCTATCAGCAGCATCATTCCAAGAAACAACTAGAATTTTAACTGATGCTTCAATTAAAGGCAAGGTAGATGAATTACAAGGATTGAAGGAAAACGTCATGATAGGTAAGTTAATACCAGCTGGAACGGGCGCAAAAGAATATTTAGATATTGATTATTCATTAGAAAAAGAATATCTTGATGATGATGCATCAGAAGTATTAGAAGAAGAATTTATGGAATAAGTTGTAAAAACTTATTCCTTTTTTATATAACTATAGATATAAAATAAAGTATATAAAATTAAATATAAT
>JAUNSN010000046.1 GCA_030539175.1 bacterium
ATTGATATTTTATAACCAAATTTAAAAAGTGTCTCTAAGCCCTTTATTTTAAAGGCTTGGCCGCCCCGTATTCACTTGCAGTTAACATGTTATCATCTCCTATCTTTATGGTTTTATTATATCATACGTTATTTTCTATGACAAGAAACTTTGTTGCAAAATTAATTATATTTATAATATGTCTAACTAAAGGAGTGTGATCATCTTGTCACACTCCTATTTTTCTTATTTAACTAGTTAAACATTTAGTAATAGTTGTATCACACTCATCTTCGAATGTATATTGATTCTCACTTTGATTTAAAACTACACACCCAGTAATTGTTTGATTAGTGAATGGATTAATAATATTAGTTTCTTTAATCATATTAGTTTGTGTTAACTCTGATATTGGTATATAACAAATATTAACAGTTGTAAGAAAGTTTTTGTTATTACTAATATAAAGTTCAGCAGATGTTTTAATTAATTCTTTCTTGCTTTCTAATTCCTTATTTTTAGTTCTATCAATCGTTGAAGTAACTGATGGTATTGTAATTAGAAGGATAGTTACTAATATAGCTAAAACTGCTAATAATTCAACTAATGTAAAACCTTTATTATTTAACATAACTCACCTATACTTTCCTATTATATCATTAGATGCTGGTATTTTTAATTTATTCTTATCTACTAAGCCTTGAGCATCTGTTGCACTTACTATTTTATAATTTAACAATCTATCAAGTATTGCTCCATTTATATAATCAGTATTTTCATTAGTATGTTGTTCTATTAAACCATATACCTCATCATACGCACTTACAGTGGTTTTAGCAAACTCATTTAATACAGGGGTTGTATTTAAAATTTTATTAGTATATTTTGATTCATTAACGACTTTTAAATTAAAAGCAGGTAAACTTAATATAAATAGTATTATATATATCCATAAAAACATTTCGATAAATCCTACAAATATCCCTAATATTTTTGATGGTATTGTTAAGACAACTGTCATTTTCAACAACTTCTCTAATAAGCCAGATAACTTTACTAAAAAACTTAAAATAACTCCAAAAATAATCAAAAGTAGTAAGAAAGCAATAGTTTCATATAATAATATATTTAATGATGTTAACCCACTTAAGTGGCCCCAAAAGTTGAAAAATGGTAAATTATTATAAAGTATTGCTGACAAAGTAGATTTTAATGTAAATGATAAGAATACTACTACCAGCATTCCTATAAAACTAGTAGTCTTTTTAATAACCCCATCTTGAAAGCCCATAATAGCTCCCATAATCAATAATATAACTATTATTATGTCTATTATATTTACGTCCATAATATCACTCCTATCTTTAATTAATATTTATTTTAGTATACATCATTTTTTACTAAAAAGAAAGATTTTTATATGAAAGTTTTTTAAATTATGATAAAATTAGTTAAATGGAGGTGTAATTTGTGGAAAATAAAGTTAAAACTATAGTATTAAAAGTAAGTGATAAAACGAAAGAAGAAATGGTTAAATACTTTGATGAGAAAAAAAGACCTAAAACACCTGATTATGCTTTATTTCAAGCTGATGAAGCTGATACAGTAGTTACTATGTATAATAGTAATAAGGTTGTCTTTCAAGGTATAAGTGCCGATATAGATGCTAATATGTGGAATGAATTTAATAAGAATGAAACTAATATGGATTGTTTTGTCGAAAAAAAGAAAAAAGAAGAAAAAAAAGAATACAACTATCATTTTAATCGTTATAATACTATTGGCTCAGATGAAGTGGGAACTGGAGATTACTTTGGACCGATAGTTGTAACTGCTAGTTATGTTAGTAAAGATAATGTATCTTTTCTAGTAAATTTAGGTGTTAAAGATTCTAAAAAGATGAGTGATAGTGATATTTTAATGGTCGTACCTAAAATACTAAAGAAGATTCCTTATCATACTTTTGTTTTGAATAACAAAGATTATAACCATTATAATAGTAATGGTTATAATATGAATAAAATTAAAGCAATATTACATAATAAAGCATTAAAAGAAATCTATATAAAGAACTTTCCATACGACTATATCGTAGTTGATCAATTCTGCTATCCAAAAAATTACTTTCAGTATATTAATGAGTCTTCATTTAAAGTTAAAAACATCACTTTTACAACTAAAGCAGAAGATAAATGCTTAAGTGTTGCTTGCTCTTCATTAATTAGTAGATATATATTTATTAAAGAAATGGAAAAAATTAGTAATGATTTACAGGTTTTACTTCCAAAAGGAGCTAGTAAAAAAGTTGATGAAATTGGCAAAGAAATTGTAAAAAGATATGGAAAAGACAAACTAAGTAATATTGCTAAATTAAACTTTAAAAATACTGATCGAATATTAAAAGAACCTTAACTATATAAGTTTTGGTTCTTTTGTTTTAATTAATGCGGGTACTTTTCTAAACGTTGAGCAATCAATTTCACTAGTAATAACATTAGTATTTTTGATATAAATAACTAAAGCATTATCTTCATAATTATAATAATAATCTTCATTTTTAAGTAATACTACCGTTATAACTTTATCTCCATTTTCATTTTTATTAACTATTTCTATTTCTCTTTTTTGTACTGAATCAATTTCTACAACATATTCAGTTAGTTTAGTACTATTATTGAGAATAATTTCTCTTACATTATAAGATTGTTTCATTTTGCATCTTCCTTTCTGTCTTTATCTTCCTCTTTTAGTGTTTTTATCAAACTCTTCAATACTAGCAAAAATATATTCTTTTTCAAAGTTATTGTATAATTTATTTTGTAATTGATTAGCAATTATTTGTAATTTTTTCAAAGTTAAATTACTAAATTCCTTTCCTAAATACTTTAAATATTTATTAACTATCATTATCTTTAAACGTTCACATTTTATTAAACTTTCTTGTATGATATCACTACTACCAGTATCATCTTCTTCTAATGTCTTTAAAATAGCTAGTAAGGAATTTATTTGGATAACCAATTTCTTTTTTATGATGGCCTCAGTCATATTAGGAGAAATAATTATTATTTTCTTTACTCGAAGAAGATTCTTTTTATTCTTTTGTGGATGAAAAAAGTAGCCATTAAACTCTAGTCTTTCATCTTTATTGATTTTTTTAATCTTTTTATCTTTAACAATAACATACTTCATAGTTTAATAACCTTCCTTCTTATTTTATTTATCAATAACCTTCTTCTGACTATTACGATATTCAGCTATCTTCTTGTGATTGCCACTAATTAAAACATCTGGTACTTTTAAACCGCGAAATATAGCCGGTTTAGTATATACAGGATAATCACTTAAATTATCATTAAACGTTTCAGAAACTAATGATGAAGAACTTATTACTCCATCTAGTAGTCTTACTACTGAGTCAGTAATAATCATACTTGGTATTTCTCCACCTGTTAAGATATATGGTCCAACACTTATTTCTTTATCAACGATAGTCTTTATTCTCTCGTCAAATCCCTCATAATGACCACATAAGATAATTAAGTGTGAATGTTCTTTTAGGTTTCGCGCGACTTCTTGTGTATATTGACATCCCATTGGGGTAGTCATAATAACAAGACTATCTTTGCCTTTTAAGTCTTCTATACAGTTAAATATTGGTTCACACATTAAGACCATACCTCCACCTCCTCCATATGAATAATCATCTACCTGTTTATTGGGATATGGTGAATAATCACGTAAATTAATGATATTAATATTAACATTTCCTTTGCTAATTGCTCTTTTAATAATTGAATTATTAATAAAACCATCAAACATAGTTGGAAATAGGGTAACTATATCTATTTTCATAAAAACAATCCCTCTATTTCATTAATAGTTATTGTTTTATCTTCCATATTTACTTTTTTAATAAATTCATCTATATAAGGTACTAATACTTTCTTATTATTATATTCTACTTCTAACATATAACTACTAGGATATCTTACTACCCTTTTTACTTTTCCCTTAATATTATTATTCTGAATAACTAAAAGACCAACTAAATCTTCATGAAGATATGTTTTATCATCCATTTTTATATCACTCTTTAAAACATATACTTGTTTTTCTTTATACTTTAATACTTCATTAATGGAAGTATAATTCACTAAAGTTATCATATCAAATTGTTTGTGAGGCCGATAAGTATTAATAGTTTCTTTAACTTTTTCTTTCCCAATATAAATATTCATATTTTTTAAAAATACTTTATCTTTATAAGGAAAATGCGAAATTAATTTCAATTCTCCCTTTAAACAATGCGTATTAACTATTTTACCTATTAATATATAACTCATGTACTCACCTCATACAAAATAATACTAGTCGCAACAGCAACATTTAAACTTTCACATCCTCTAGCCATTTTAATTATTATAGTTTCATCACATAAATTACTTATTTCATCTTTTATCCCTTGTCCCTCATTACCAACAATCAAGGCATAATGACTATATATTTTAGCATCTTTAACATCGGTTCCACTTCTTACATTAGTACCTACTATTTTATAACATTCTTGTCGTAAATACTCAATAAACGGTTTTAGTTCTCTAACAATGATATTTATATGAAATATCATTCCTTGAGTGGAACGTATTACTTTATCGTTATATAAATCTACGGTATTGGGACTTATTACTATTGTATCAATACCAAAGGCAACAGCACTACGAATTATAGTTCCTAAATTACCTGGATCTTGAATATCATCGAGAATAAGAATTCTTTCCCCTAAGCTTTCTTCTTTCTTTTTGTAAGCAACCCCCATAATAGTACTGGGACTATTAGTCTGACTAATTTTTCTTAAAATATCTTTAGTAACAAAAAGCGTATCAACATTCAAGGGAAGAATTTCTTCTTTTTCAATAATTAATTCTTTTAATAAGCCTAATTTATATGCTTCTAACACTAAATGTTTTCCCTCAATGAGAAAAGTATTAGTCTTATCACGATATTTTTTTTCGTGCAGTTTAGTTATCTCCTTTATTTTTAAATTGTGCAACGATGAAATTAACATAATAATTCACTCCTACTGTTTTAATTTTTTTCGTAAAGCTTTATAGTCAGGACAATAAGTACTTACTACTTTCCAAAAATTTTGCGAATGATTTTGGACAAGAAAATGTGATAATTCATGTATGATAACATAATCAATTACTTGGATATCATAATGGTACAACTGAAAGTTTAAGGTTATTTTTTTTAACCTAGTATTGCAGACACCCCATCTTGTTTTCATATTTCTAATTGCTAAAGTGGGGTAAGGAATATTGTCTGTAAATAAATTATAACAAAAGTATAGTCTATTTTCAAATGTTTTATATAAATTGTCATAAACAAATTTATTTAAAAGCTTTTCATCACGAACAAAAATTGTATCATTTCTTATTTCTGGAGTATCAAATAGATTGCCATATATTACTTTATACTCTTTACCAAAAAGAAGAAGGCTATTTTTATCTTCTTTTTGATCTTTTTTGGCAATCATCTTAAGAATTTTAGCCTCCTCTTTTAAAATTATTTTAAATATTTCTTTTTCTCGTGTAAAAAAAGGTGCGGATACGACTATATTCAAGTTATCATCTATTCGCATATAAATATTTTTATTATTCTTTCTTTTAATAATAACATTGTACTCTTTTTCTGCTAGGGTGACGGTACTAGAAGCTTCCACCGCCACCACCTCCTCCGCCGCCTCCGCCGCCAAAGGATGAACCACCACCAAAGCCTGATGACGACGCTGATGCGGTAGAGGCTACTGTTGCATTAGAGATTGCTTTATTAATTGTATCATTCACCATGTTAGTAAAATTATTACCAATACCTAAGTAATAACAGTAAAATAGTGGCATACTGTTAAATTCAGTTTCATTAATATTCATCTCTTTTATTTTAACTCGCATGACTTTTTCTACTTTATCAGCAATTCCAAATACTGTCGCATAAACTAAATATTTTTCCCAAAGAACAATTTCTGGCAATTCTTTATCTTGCATTCTTCCAAAATCAAGTAAAAAGTTCTTAAATGCTATCCATTTGCTATATTCTTCATTACCGTAACTAGTTCTCTTTTTACTAGTTGCAATATAAATTCTTGCAATTATTGCTAAAACAACACAACTATATGCTAAAAAACTTTCACTAGTAGTAATTACATTTATAATTAGTATTATTAAACTAGACAAACAATATAAAGTACTTAATAATCTTGATTTAGATGATGTCTCAAAAAAGTTTTGGTGGCGTCCATCGGCAATAACATTATTTTTCCAAGTAGTATATTGCGATAAAAAGGTTGTATAGTTATTTTTACCATAATTTTTAATATCTTTATTACTAACCTCAGTCCCATTACCTATTTCGTTTAAAAGAAAGCTTTTTAATATCTCTTCAGTATTAGTAAGAGTTATTGGAATATCATTATTTTTTAAAGTAAAATTCTTCTTATCAGATGGATTCATTTCTATAATTAAAGCCTTTTTTCTTATTAATTCTAAAATGGCTGCTGTTAAATACTCACTTTTAATTTTATTTTCTGTTAATAAATAACCAACTATTTCTGGCCCATAAGTATTAGGAAAATCTCGCATGTATTTTTGTTTAAAAGTAGCTTTATATTCTTTATCATATTTTTTATAATGTCTATAAACAACTATAACTAAACCAATAATCCATCCAATACTTAAAATATTTATTAATAAAACAGTATTCTTGGCATCTTGTCTTTTTTTATTTTGAATATCAGCTTGTTGCTTTTCAAAAGCAAGAATTTTATCAAGAGCCATAATGTTAGTTTGTTTACTACTAATAGCTAAGTCTTTATCAAATACTACTCTAACATCAATTGGTGTATAAGAATTTAAAAAATCCCAACTAGCAATTACATGAGTTTTATCTTGAGAAATAGAATTACTTCCATTAACTGGACCATGAGAGAATACACGTAACTCTGAGGATGAAGCTGGTAAATTAATTCTTATGTATACATCATCTATATAGTTAGCCCATCTATAGCCAATAAAATTCCATAAAACCTCTGCCACATCTTCATGAATAACAACAGCATTTTCTACTGTATATGATATATAAAAGCCTTCATGTTTAGTTGATGGATTAAATATCTTTAAATAAATACCATTATCTGTTTGATTATATATATAAACCCCACTTTCTCCATTATTAGCATAACTTTTTTGCATAAAATACGTACTAGTAATATTAGCAAATGTAAATAAAGAATGTGTATATACACGAGGTAACGAAGATACTTTTACATCTTTAATCCCAGTCGCATTATAAATATCAGTCGCATAAAAATCGTTATAGTCCTCTCCAATAAAACTTGAACTAGTCGATGATTTATAATCAACAGTTCTTTCAATTCCATTATATGAATGATCTTCATTCACCTGAATATATTCGTATACTTCCATTGAACCATCACTTTTTATATAGGCATCTATATAAAATTTGTCTGTGTCATTAGCGTATACTAAAGTTGGCATAAGTGCCAACAATAAAAACAATAAAATCTTCTTTTTCACTATTAATTCCTCCTAAATATTAAGAAAAGGCTTAATATAACTTAAGCCTAAAATTTAACTTGTGGATTTGCCAATTCTTTTTCATCTACTTTGAAAAATTCAAAAGCTTTAAAGCCAAAAATGGACGCTACAATATTTGATGGAAACATTTCTATCATGTTATTGTATGTTAATACGGTATCATTATAAAATTGTCTTGCGGATGATATTTTATCTTCTGTATCCCTCAAATCATTTTGTAAACTCATAAAGTTTTGATTAGCCTTTAAATCTGGATAAGATTCCGCAACTGCAAATAACTTTGATAAAGCCCCACTCAAAGCGTTATTAGCATCTATCTCTTCGTTAATAGAGTTAGCTGATACAACCTTATTCCTTGCCTCAATAACTTCTGTAAATGTAGTTTCTTCGTGTTTCGCATAACCTTTTACAGTCTCAACTAAATTAGGTATTAAATCTGTTCTTCTTTTTAATTGAACATCAATCTGTGACCATTGATCTTTTACTTTATTACGACCATTTACTAACTTATTATAACTAGCTATACAAAATATTACTAAAAGAACAACTACAACAAGAATTATAATTAGTGCAACAGGCATACTGTATTCCTCCTTTACTGTTTTCATTATACTATAATTTTATTAAAAATAATAGTATAAATGCATTTTTTTGTTAAATAATATCTATAGGAGGCAATAATGAATAACGTCGATGTTAGAAAATATATTATTAATAACTTTAAAGATGATTCAACAGAAGAATTAAAACAAGCTATACTTGATGCCATTACCAGTAAAACCGAAGAAACCCTAATAGGTCTTGGCGTATTAATGGAAGTATTATGGAATAACAGTGATGATGAATTCAAAAATAAAATTATTAATAATATTAAGAATGGTTTAGTTTAAACCTCTCTGTGAACTTTTTAACTTAACTGTGTCTGTGAGGACACAGTTTTTAAGTTAGGAGGTGA
>JAUNSN010000047.1 GCA_030539175.1 bacterium
CTGTTTTTATAAACAAAGAATATGATGTACCTAGTAGACTAAGAGTTATAAATATGCCTAATACTATTACAATAATAATTTTTTTACTTTTTAAGATTTTTGTTATTCTACTTTTCATGGCTTATCACCACAAAACCATCATGAGTATATTTAACTAAAATATACAAACCAATATTTTCATTGTCTCCTAAACCGTTATATTTTAAAGAATGTTCGCCCCGTATTCACTTGCGGTTAACATGTTATCATCTCCTATCATTAACTAATATAAGAGTACCATAAAATGGTACTCTAAATCAAGAATTTTTTAGTAATTTTTATAAATAACTATTAAATTTTCTAAATTCACTGCTATTATCTAATTCAGTATTATCTAATTGTTCTAATAGTTTTTTCTGTTCTTTAGTTAATTTAGTAGGCATAATAACTTTTAAGATAACATACATATCTCCTTTACGTTTATTAACGACATTTTCTATGCCTTTGCCTCTAAGTCTTAATTTATCATCATTTTGACTTCCACTAGGTATAGAGACTTTAACATTACCATATAATGTTGGTATTTCTTTTTTAGTACCTAGTATTGCCTCAGTTAAAGTAAGTGGCAACTCAATGATAACATCATCTTCTTCGCGAACATAAAAATCATGTTCTTTTACACTAAATTCAATATATAAATCTCCACTAACTCCACCATTTTTACCAGCTTCACCTTTACCAGCAACTCTTAATCTATTACCTGTATCAATACCAGCAGGTATTGTAATAGTAATAACTTTATTTTTTCTAACTGTTCCACTTCCATGACAAGTATTACACTTAGTTTCAAAAGTTGTACCTGATCCACTACATTTAGGACATGGAGTTTTAGTTAAGAAAGAACCAAATAATGTTCTTTGTTCTGCTGTAACCATACCAGAACCATGACATTTATCACATGTTTTAGACTTATGACCACCTTTACCATGACATTCGTCACATTCAACTAAAGTATCAAGATTTATATCTTTTTTACCACCAAATACTGCTGTTTCAAAATCAACAGACATACGATATAAAATATCATTACCGTTAGTTCGTCTATTAGTAGTCTTTCTACCACTAGTACTGCCAAACCCAAATCCTCCTAATATATCATCAAAAATATCTGACATACTAGAAAAATCAAAACCTTCAAAACCACTAAATCCACCACTTCCATTGGTAAAAGCACTATGTCCAAACTGATCATATTGTTTACGTTTATTATCATCAGATAAAACAGCATAAGCCTCTTGCAGTTCTTTAAACTTTTCTTCTGCATCAGCAGATTTATTAACATCAGGATGATATTTTTTAGCATTTCTTCTAAATGCACTTTTTATTTCATCAGCACTTGCTGTTTTAGAAACACCAAGCACCTCATAATAATCTTTCTTATTCATAATATCACTACTCCTCTAAGTTATCTTCAAATTGTTTTAAATAATCATCAAACATACTAAAAGCATTATTCAAAATATCTTCTTTAGTCAAATCATATCCATATTTTTTTAATATTTCAAATGGATAATCATTACCACCACTTTTTAAAATATTCAAATAATTATTTATTTTATCTGAATCACCACTCATAATATCTTTAACTATAGCACAAGCACATCCTAATCCAGTCGCATATTTATAAACATAAAAGTTCCTATAAAAGTGTGGTATTCTTAACCATTCATATCTTATTTCTTCATCAAGTTTAACAACATTTCCATAATATTTTTTATTCAAACCATAATAAATATCACTTAAAACTTGTTCCGTTAAGACCTCATCTCTATCAACCATTTCATGAATAATATACTCAAATTCTGCAAACATAGTTTGGCGATAAATTGTTGTTCTAAACAATTCTAAAATATCATTTAAGATAAATAATTTTTCTTCCTTTGATTTACTATGTTTTAATACATAATCAGCTAATAATAATTGCCCAACAGTAGAGGCAATTTCCGCCACAACAATAGAATAATCACTATTTACATAATCTTGATTATCACATGCTAATTTAGAGTGAACACTATGGGCAAGTTCATGAGCAACAGTAGATACACAACCATATTTACCTTGATAATTAGTTAAAATATATGGTTTAGAATCATAAGTACCATAACTATAAGCACCACTTTTCTTACCTTCATTAGGCAAATAATCTATCCATTTATCTATAAAAGCTTCCTCAACTATTTTCATATACTCTTGCCCTAAAACTTGATAAGCACTCTTAACTAAATTTTCACATTCACAAATAGTATATTCCTTTTCTTCTTCTTTTACTAAAGGAACATACAAGTCATAATTTCGCAATTCTTCTAATCCTAGTATTTTCTTTCTTATTTTCATATATTTATCTAATTTATCAATATTACTATTAACTACTTTTATTAAATTATTATAAACTAAAACATCAACGTTATCAGCATATAAAAAATATTCTATCGTACTATTAAAGCCTCTAATACTTGCTAAAGCTTTTGCTGTATTAATATTTTCAATTAATAAAGAAGAAAAAGTGTTTTTTAAACCCATATAACCATTATATAAATTTTTAAAAGCCAATTCTCTTATTTTTCTATTTTTGTTATTAAGATAAAGAATAAAGTTAGAATTATTTAATGGAAGTACTTTACTATCTACTTCAATATCTTTAAAAGTAATATCACTATCATTTAAATAATTAAATGTCTTACTAAAAGATGCAAAAGTAAGTGATAAAGAAGATAAAATAAACTCATTATCTTCAGATAATGTGTATTTTTTATATCTGAATAATGCTTCTAAATAAAATTTATATTTTTCTAATCTTTTATTTTCTTTTATAAAAGATAAAACTACATCATAATCAAGCTCTAAGATTTTCGTTTCAAAAAACGATAATTTCGTATTAACAGCATTATATAATCTATCTATTTCATTTTTATTTAATTGACTAACATTATCATTTAAATCAACATCCAGTGTTTGTTGAAAATAAACAAACCTATTAGTTAAACTACGCATTATATCAAAATATAATTCAAGCGCTTCATAAAAACTAGTCGCATTTTGCGTATAACTATTTTTAAGTTGTATTAAATCAGCAACTTTTTTTTCTAATATTTCAACTGTATTACCTTCATCTTCAACAACTTTTTTCAATACAGATAAATCCCACTTATATTTATTATCTATCTCATTTCTTTTTTTCATATTATTACCCTTTCTAAGATATCCATTTAATTATTTGCTGTAAACTAGTTGAATCATATACAGTAAATCTTGGCACTTTATACTTATCAACTCCAATACTAGCTTTTCGTTGCCCACCGATAAATGCCATAGTAAATCCAGCTTCTTTAATTAAAGAAATACTATAATCATTATATTCATAAAATGGGAAGCAAAAATAAGTAGTATTATTTAAAATTTCCCGCGATTTTTTTAAATCAGCTAGTCCCTTTTCTTTATCAACACACAAAACCATCGATCCTTGTCCGTTAGATGAACATTTATTGTTATGATGCATATCATTTGTATGAGAATGCACTTCCAAGTTATCAGAAATAAAATTATTTAATTCCCACCAACCAGTGATTAAAAATAGTGTTGCTTGTAAATCATATTTTTCCAATAAGGGGATTGCTTTATTAGCTACGCCCATCGCACCATCATCAATAGTTAATAAGACAGATTTTTTCGGTAGTCTAATATTTTCATCTAAAAACATTTCCATATCTTTCATTTTCAATGTATAAATATCGTTATCAACAAAATATTTTAACTGTTCTTCAAACTTCTTAGTCTCTAAACATATTGCTTCATTACATACTTCACCTAAATCAGCACTATAAAAGAAATGATAATTCAAAACAGCAATACTTTGAGCACTTTCCTCATCAGTATTAGTATTTTCTCTAATTTCTTTAACATCCTCTTTTTTTATAGAAAACAGTTGATTCATATATTCAATACTATAAGTATCATCATTTTTTATTATAATTGGTTCATCAATACTTTTATTTATTGTAAGAATTAACTTATCATCTTGATACATATTAGTTTTATCACCAGTAACTATATTTTCATTAAATGGCAAATAATTTTTATATGTATCATCATATTTTTTTGCCTCAGTAGGGCCAACTGAATCATAACTTACATAATACGTAGTATCTTTTATTTGAAAATACTTATTATCAAGAGTTAAATTATCTATTTCTGATAAATTAAGAACAACAGATTCTTGTACATTACCCACCTCATTAAAAACACCTTCGTTATTTTCATATAACTTAGTTGAAGTAGTAGTTTTTACATAAGTTGCATAATTATTATTAATTTGTTCTAGCATAATTCTTTCTTCTTCTTGTTTCTTTTCTTTATGTTGCATATCCAAATTACCAATATACAATTGATAAATATAGTAACCTCCACCTATCACAGCAAGCAATAATACCAACACCAAAAATTTTTTAAAACCTTTTTTAAGTTTACGCTTTCTTGCCACTTATTCCACCTACCTACGAATTAAGTATATAATAAATCCCGAAAAAAAGATAGTTATAATCTCAAAGTTCTAGTAAAAACTAGAACTTTGATTTATTATGTTATTTTTCTTCAAATTCAGCATCAACAACAGTATCATCTTTATCTTTCTTGTCATCAGTTGGACTACTGTTTTCGGCTTGTTCTTGCGATTTTTTCGCTGCATCTTCATACACCTTAGTTGCAAACTCGTTTGCTTTAACTAATAAAGCATCTTTTGTAGATTTTATTTTATCAATATCAGAATCATTGATTGCTTTTTTGACATCATCAATTAATTTTTCTGCTTCTTTTTTATCTTTTTCAGTTATTTTATCACCTAAATCTTTCATAGCATTTTCAGTTGCAAAAATAACTTGTTCAGCATCATTTTTAGCATCTGCTTCTTCTTTTCGTTTAGCATCTGCTTCTTTATTAGCCTCAGCTTCTTTCATCATCTTATCTATCTCTTCATCACTTAAAGTATTAGTTGCTGTAATAGTAATAGATTGTTCTTTATTAGTACCTAAATCTTTAGCTTTAACATTAACAATACCATTAGCGTCTATATCAAAAGTAACTTCAATTTGGGGAACACCACGAGGTGCTGGAGGAATATTAGTAAGTTGGAATTTACCCAAAGTCTTA
Organism: bacterium; assembly: GCA_030539175.1. GTDB lineage: Bacteria > Bacillota_I > Bacilli_A > RF39 > UBA660 > JAUNSN01. Next base: position 5,182 of record JAUNSN010000047.1, read on the forward strand.
TTATCCGCAGCCATTGGCCTTTCACCTTGTAAGACATGAATATCAACAGCAGGTTGATTATTAGCAGCAGTTGAAAAAACTTGTGATTTTGATGTTGGAATAGTAGTATTTCTTTCAATAAGAGGTGTCATTACTCCACCTAATGTTTCTATACCAAGAGATAACGGAGTTACATCTAATAAAACTATATCATTAACATCACCAGTTAATACTCCCCCTTGAATAGCAGCACCCATAGATACTACTTCATCAGGATTAACACCTTTAGATGGTTCTTGAGCTAATTCTTTCTTAATTAGTTCAACAACACAAGGTATTCTAGTTGATCCACCAACTAAGATAACTTTATTTATATCATTCTTACTAAGTTTTGCATCTTTTAACGCTTTTCTAACTGGTTCTAAAGTAGAATCTACTAAATCACGAATTAAGTCTTCAAATTTAGCTCTTGTTAAAGATAACTCTAAGTGAAGTGGTCCATCACTCCCTTGAGAAATAAATGGTAATGAAATTTGTGTAGTAGTTACACCACTTAAATCTTTTTTCGCTTTTTCAGCCGCATCTTTTAATCTTTGCATAGCCATTTTATCTTTAGTTAAATCAACACCATTATCTTTTTTAAATGTATCAACTAAATAATCAACAATTCTATTATCAAAATCATCTCCACCTAATTTATTATTACCAGCTGTTGATTTAACTTCAAACACACCATCACCAAGTTCCAAAATAGATACATCAAAAGTACCACCACCTAAGTCATATACCAAAATTGTATGTAAACTTTCTTGTTTATCTAAACCATAAGCTAGTGCGGCCGCAGTTGGTTCATTAATAATTCTTTCTACTTCTAAACCAGCAATTTTACCCGCATTTTTAGTCGCTTGACGTTCAGAATCATTAAAATATGCTGGAACAGTAATTACCGCTTTAGTAACCTTTTCTCCCAAATATGCCTCAGCAGTCTTTTTTAAATCTCCTAAAATCATTGCACTAATTTCTTCTGGAGCATATTCCTTTCCATTAACTTTAACTTTTTCACCAGTTCCCATTATTCTTTTAACCGAACTTACTGTATCAGGATTAGTTACAACTTGACGTTTTGCCGCCCCACCAACAATAATATCGCCATTTTTAAATGCTACAACTGATGGTGTAGTTCTTTCTCCCTCAGCATTAGCAATAACCTTTGCTTCGCCACCTTCAAATACAGAAACGCAACTATTAGTCGTTCCCAAATCAATTCCTATTATTTTACTCATTTTTATCAATCTCCTTTTTTCATTAATTTTTTTACTTAATAATATAATTAAAATATCATAAGCATTATAACTTTAATCCGCAAATTAGCTATCAAATATTTTTGCGAATATTTTTTAACACTATAATCAGAGAAAACACAACTAACAACAATACCATTATAATGGAAATAACAAACACAGTGTTAGTCATTATTCACTCACCTTAACCATAACAGGTCTTATTACTTTATCCTTGTATATATAACCCTTTTGCATTACTTCAATTACCATTCCTGATGGGGTATCTTCCTTCTTTTCGGTAACAACCGCCTGATGATAAGTTGGATCAAATTCCTCGTTTAACGCTTCAATTTCCTTTACTTCAAACTTTATTAATACATTTTTTAAATTGTTATATATCATAATAAAGCCCTCTAAAAACTTTGAAACTTCATCCTCTAAATTATCATCATCCATCATAACAGCTCGCTCAAAAGTATCTAAAATCGGTAATATATCCAAAATTAAATCTTCATTGGCATATTTCATTATCCTTGATGTTTCTTCTTCTCTTCTCCTCTTATAGTTTTGTAACTCAGCCTGATTTCTAACTAGTTTTTCTTCTAATTCCTTTATTCTATTACCTAAAAGAATTATTTCATCACTAGTTTCATCAATATTAATTTCTTCCTTTTTACTATGTTTCTTCTTATCTTTACTCAAAATAAGCCCTCCTAACTATTATCAATATTACTTTTAATAAAGTCTAAAACACCAACAACCTTAGCATAATTCATTCTCTTTGGTCCAATAATTGCAATAGTACCCTCATCACCATTATAACTATATTTAGTCTTTACTACAGCAACATCATCATCAATTTGGTTTTCCTTACCTATATAAATATTGATACCATTATTTTCCTCTTTCATTTCACTAATTGCTTTAACATCATCTAATTTATATAGCAATTGTTTTACCTTATCGACATTATTATACTCGGGTTGTTCTAAAATATGACTTCGACCCATCAGTTGGACATCAACAGTTGGTTTATTACTAATTTCACTAAACGCCTTATAAAAAGCATCATACAAAGATTCATATTGTTTTACGTATTGACCTATTATTGGTTTAACTTCAAATTCTAATTTTGAACTTATCTCACTAATTGGTGTTCCCACAAGTAATTTGTTAATTAAATCTACTGTTTGTTTAACATCAACTTTAGAAATATTTGGAGGCAATACAGTTGTCTTATACTCAACGTGTCCCTTATCAGTTATAACCATTGTCAAAATTTTACCCTCATCAAGAGGTATAGTTTCTACTTTCTTAAGACAATTAAGTAATGAATTATTCCCAAGAACCACTGCCGTATAATTTGTTATATCACTAACAAGTTCAATACTCTTCTTAATAGCATCATTCATTATAACAGCATTATTATGAAAAATTTGTTGTAATTTAAGCATTTCTTCACCAGTCATGTTTTGCGGTTCCATTAAATTATTAACATAATAACGATACCCACCCTCACTAGGAACACGCCCAGAGGAAGTATGTGTCTTTTCTAATAACCCATTATCTTCTAAATACATCATCTCATTTCTAACTGTAGCACTAGAACAATCCAAAGCTTGACATATTGAATTAGAACCAACTGGCTTAACTGTCTTAATATATTCCTCGACAATTATCTTTAATATTTCCTTTCGTCTATCATTTAACAACCCTATCACTTCCCTTTAGCACTATTTTTCCTCGAGTGCTAAATAAATTATATGACAACTTTTTAGCATTGTCAATATAAAAGTGCTAATTTTTTTAAATTATTTTTTTATACTCATTCATTTATAAAACATCGTATAATATTGTTGATAATTTCTTTCCTAACGCAATATAAATTATAAGATAAAACTAAACCATAAATAAAAAAAATGTTATTCAACAACTATCAAATACTCAATAATTATCCTAACATTCATAATCATAAAATGGAGGACGTAGTCGGATTTGAACCAACGATCAGGGAGTTGCAGTCCCACGCCTTACCACTTGG
>JAUNSN010000048.1 GCA_030539175.1 bacterium
CGACAAGCGTACTTACTAATGTGCTATCAGTTTCCCAATAGTAATAGGAATGTATTTAATGAAATGATAACCAAATTTTCAAAGAACACTTGTTATCAAAAAAGAAACAAGTTCCGAAAGAGAATATTAATTCCCTTTCACTTGTTTCCTAACTAAAAGGCAAAAAGTTAAGTCTAAATTGTTAATTTTTTAAAATTTCTTTCAATTTTTTAATTGCATTATCTAAACTATACTTAATTGCAACCTTTGAACATTCTTCTTCTTTTGCTATTTGAGTCATATTCATTTCATCAAAATAGTACATTTTTATTCTTCTTTGTTGTATTTCAGGTAATTGTTTAATAGCATTATATAGTTCCTCAAACGAACTTTTTTTAATGATTTCATCATCTAAGCCATTAGAATGAATTGATGTTCTTTTGTATAATGTTTCTTCATATACTTCTGAATGCTCTATATGATTGTCATATTCATTTAATTCTGATAAATCATCTAATTCAAATCTATCAAATACCTCATATATTTTTGAACTTACCTCTACTATTCTAGAAATGTTATTGTTATCTATAAACTTAACAAAATAAGTATTATTACTGCTTTCTAATTCATAAGGATTATCCTTATGCTTTCTTCTCTTTGGACGCTTGTCCATCTTTCTTTCCTCCTATCAATTTGAATTTTTAAAAACAAATTGATAGGAGGACTACGGCAATTTAGTGCAACAAAAAAAGTGCCGAATGTATCCCTATATAAAATACATTCGGCACTTTTCAACAACACAATATGATTAAATTGATTTTTTCTCATAAGCATCACCATTTGCTAAAGCAATGCATAATTACTACAAATAGTAATTAGAAATGGAACTGCTTATTATCTAATACTATAATGACAATAATGAAGTTAATTCTTTTAAAGAGTATTCTTCCTTTCCCTATAAAACAACACTATTATCATTTTCTAGCATTTGCTTTATTTCTACAATTTTTGCAATTCTTTTAAAAAAATAAGGTAGCATTAATCAATTGACCAATACTACCTTATTCACTTTAATATTTTATTACTTTACTTTTCTTTATCAAGCAATTCAAATACTGCTTTTGTATATTTTAATAATTGCTTTTCATTTTTAAATCCACAAGTTATTGCAAGATATTTACTATACTTGGTATCTTCTTCTACTAGCTTTAATTCAATAGCTTTTCTAATATTGTATATTTCTTTATTTGAAATATCATCTTTTAATAAATAATTTTTCAATGATACTTGATATTCTTTATCATTATTTAATATTTTTTTATATATTTCAGTAGTAATAATACAATTATCTATCAAATCAATATCGTTACTATATTCAACTATATTTTCATTTGACCATTTACTTGTGGTTATAACTTGATCTATAAATTCTGCTTTACCATTTACTATCTTACCTACATAGGGAGTTCTATTTATACAAATCATTATAACAACAGTACAAATCAAAACAAGAATAATAGAAATAATTATTATTAGTTGTTTTTTATTTAAGTTCTTTTGTTTTTTCATATAATCAGCCCCTATATTTTTTCAAATGGTTTATTAATTTTAAAAAAGGTTATTCACGATGAACAACCTTTTCATTTATTAGTTAAATAATTTCTTTTTTTTAGCAATTATTCCAGCACCTGCTATACCAGTGATTGAAATTAAACCAAGCATAATATATCCAAATATATTATCACCTGTTTTAGGATTGCTTTCTTCTGCTGCTTTAATTGAGAAATTAGTTATTGCATTTCCACCATCATTAAATTCTACTTTTAATGTATGACTACCTGCACTTAAACTATCTAAATAAGATTGTTTTAATGTTATTATTGTACTTCCCATAGTAGCAGTGTATTTATCAGAACTTATTTCTATATTATCAACATATACTTTTCCACCAGTTTCAAATAAACTGAAGTCAGCATTTATTTTAAATATAGCATCTTCATCTTTTTTAATTTCATGTTGTTGATCTGCTCCGTCAGTTACTATGTAAGTTATTTCTTCAACTGTAACAACAATTTCAGAATCTGCTGTAACATTTGTTAATGTAAGTTTATCACTAATTAAATCTGTTAATTTTTCAACTCCGTCAACTTTTACTGATGTTAAGTTATATCCGTGATTTGCTGTAATTGTAAATTCTTTATCAGTGCCATACTCTACTTTAACCTCACCATTTGGAGTTATTGTTGCTCCAGTTACTGGATTAATAGTAATTGTATATTCTATCTTTTTATAATTAACAACTACATTAGCATTTGCTGTAATATTTGTTAATGTTAATTTATTACTTACTACATCACTTGTTTTGTCTACACTATTTACTAATACTTTATCAATCTTATATCCTGTTGATGGAGTAAATGTTATTTCAAAGTTTGCTCCTTCAATAACATTTGTTGATCCACTTGATATTGCTCCATTAACTCCATTAACACTAGTTGAAACAGTAAAGATATCTTTAACATAAACTGTTATATCTAAATCATTCATTACTTTATAATTTGCTGTATCACTTGGTGTAAATGTTGCTTTAAATGTTTGATTCCCAACTGTATTCATTACTGTAGATGGTGTATTCCAAGTAAATCCAGCAAGAGTTACTGTTGATAAATTACTACCTTTAACTCCTTTTAAATTACTAGGAAGTGTATAACTTGGTGTAGCTTTATTTATTGAAAAACTATATGTTTTACTTCCAATATAATTTGCATTAGTGTCAGCTACTTTATATGTTACTTCATAATCTCCTGCATTTGTAGGAGCATTTGCACTATCATATGTATTTCCACTATTTGTTCCTACATATCTAATTTCTAACTCGCTAACAGGAACTTTATTTCCAGATACACTTAATGTTCCAGTTGGTACTATTGGACTATTGTTATAATCTCTTGATGTATAAGTTAATCCATCTATTGTTACTGTTTCTTTGTCTACTATCTTAATATAGATAGAAACTTCTGTTGCTGCATTATATTCTAAAGTAGCATCTGTATTTAAATCTTTTCCTGCAAAATTAACTTTGACTTGAACAGTACCTGTACTTGCAGAAGAAGATGCACTTAATTCTGAACCACTTAAACTTACACCAGTTGGTGTTCCAACTAAAGCATATGTTAAATCATTTTTATATGCAGTAGGATCTAAACCAAGATAATCTTTTAAATCTATACTATGTCCTTTTGTTAAATTTATTGTTGTTGATGAATTACCTAAATAATCTACAGAATTAGGTGTAATTGTAGAAGTAGCAGCATTAATATTGAAACTGAAATTTGCTATATATGTTTGACTATTTGTTACAAATGAATAATTTACATATGCACTTTCACTTAATGTAATTGTTACTAATGCTAGTTTTCCAGTTCCAACATATTTGTTAGAAAGATTATTTAATACTGCACTTCTTGTATAGTTAGATGTTGATTCAGTTATTCCTACTAAATCAATATCTTCTAATAATGAACTTGGTATTGTATCAGTATTATCAAATGTTTTATTCTTCATACTAACGTCACTTTTTACAGTTACTATTTTTTTAGAAATTGTAAAATCTTTTGTTGCTGTATTACCATTATAGTTAGTAGTAGTTCCTATTGTTGCTCTTACTGTGTATTCACCAGCATTAGTTGGAACTGTTGTATCATATGCACTTTCAGGTGCAGTTTTTAATTTGTATTCAAAAGTTTCTGTTCCACTACCTGTATTTCCAGTTACACTTGGAGTATTTGCACTATCTCCATAAGTCCAACCAGTTATATCTACAGCAGGTGTTATATCATTTTTTTCTACTACAAATGTTACTGTTGTTGTATATGTTTTGTCAGCCATATCAGTAATTGTAATAGTTGCTGTATAAGTATCTGCATTTAATCCATCTACTGGTTTAATAGTAAATGAAGTATTATCAGTTGCTTTTGAAGCAATTGTTGGTTGTGTACTTCCAGTTATTGTAAATTTACTTGGTTCATCTACTGTAACACTTTTAACTTGTAAACTAGATGTTCCCCTGTTATAAATTGATATACCTTTAGCACTTATACTTGAATAACCATAATCCTCATTACTAAATGTTGGTGCAGTTACATCAAATCCATCTTTTTTAACAAGTTTTATGCCAGCATAATTTGTATTTGTGTATCCATCGACATTGTACCACAAAGATGAAGGAACTTCCCTAGTAACTGATGTAGTCCTATTTGATATTAATACTTGTTTATCTCCTGATGAATTAAAAACATAGAAATTAGTATCTTCTGGAACAACATCACCAATAGAATAACTTTCATTGCCTTGTATCAAACGATTGTTAAGAGATTTAAATGTTAAATTATCAAATGACATATTAAATGTAACATTGTTTGACTTAGCATCATTAGCCCAAACAATTGATGACATATTAGTAGATACATGTTCAAAATATCCCTTTGTTATTTTAAAATCAAATGTTATTAATTTATCCTTCCAATAGTATTCATTGTCAGTATTAAATTCAAAAAAATAATTAGATACACCACTTATTCCATAAAATTTTCCACCATCTATTGTTAACTTGTATTGCATACCAGTATTTGATATATTTTGTTGATAAACGAAAATAGATTTAATTCCTAACTTAATCGTTCCTGTTTGAGATGCACTAGTATCTGTTATAGTTAAACTGCCTGAAGTAAAGTTTTCAATGTTATTACTTCCATACTGAATTTCCATAATAGAGCCATCATTAGTTATATCTAAAGTATGCCCATTTAGGTCAAGTGTAAAATCATTAACAACATATATACCCATATAAGATGAAGCAGGAATTGCAATATCTGCTCCTAATTTTACCTCCGTTATGCTAGTATCAGTTACACCATCATTATGACCATTAACAGCTTCTTTAAGTTCATCAAATGTTGTTGCTGTTACAGTTGCAGCATTTACATTTGTTATTCCCAATAGCATAAATACAAATGTAAATGTGAAAACCGTTAAAATTTTATATTTTGTTTTTTTCATAAAAAACTCCTTTCCATCAATAAATATTATAATTTAAAAAAGTATTAAAGTATATATGCCATAAAGCATAAATTATTTTGCTTTTTTTAGCCAAAAGTCATTATTCATATTATTATTAACTATTAACATAATTAATAGTAATATTTTATGATATAATAGAAACAAATAGGAGTGATATTATGCCTAAAATTATTATCGTAGAAGATCAAGTTATTCTTAATGATATGCTAAAAAATACTATTTCAACTGTTTATGATGTAGTTGCTACTACAACTGATGCAAGAGAATTAATGAATTTATGTGATAAATATAAACCAGATATAGTATTAACTGATGTATGCACTAAAGATAATACTAATGGTATTAGCTATGCTAAAGAAGTTAAAGATAAATATGATGATGATATTAAAATACTTGTTATGACTGGAGTTCCAGAGGTTACATTTTTAGCTCAAGCAAAAGAAGCTAATTTAGATGGATTTATATATAAAAATATTGATTCAGAATCTTTAATCTATACTCTTAAAAATGTATTAGATGGTTATAAAACATTCCCTGGAAATACTGAATTTAATAAAAAGTTTAAATTGTTATCTGAATTAACAAATAAAGAAATAGAAATACTTAGAATGTTATGTGGAAGTTATGAGCGAGAAGATATTGCTAAAAAACTTAATATATCAAACGGAACTTTAAAAAATCATATTTCTTCAATACTATCCAAAACTGGATTTGATAGTATTTCTAAATTAGAAGTATATTGTGTTGCCAAAGGATATATTGTTCCAATATTTAATGACTAAAAAAGAAAGTTCGTTTAATGTGAACTTTCTTTTTATATTATTGCTTTTAAAATAAACTCTTGTTTAGTATCAATGATAAGTGTTCCTCCAATAATTTTAAGTTTTCTTCTCATCCCTTTTATTCCTTCATTCTCATAAATTACTTGTTTAGGTTTATCACCATCATTGGTTATAACTAATTCTTTTTTATATTCATTTTCTGTTATTACTACTTTTATATTCTTGCTATTAGCGTGAATTATTGCATTAGTAACAGCCTCTCTAATTATTTCATAAAAAACATTTGCCACTTTATCACCAAGAGGTAAGGCACCAATAACATTTATATTTATTCCTAAGGTTTTATATAAATTAACTAAAATAATTAATTTGTCTTTTGATTTCTTATTTTCATCTTCTTCAAATAAATTATTTATAATATTCTTCACTTCGTTAATATTTATTTTATTCATTTCTAAATATTTACTAAATAAAGATAGGCGATGTCCAAGTAAATCGTGAAAATCATTTTTTATTTTTAGCATATTACTTTCTTTTTCTATTTCATCAATTTTATTTATTGATTTACGAATAATATCATTATTACGTTTAATATCAGCATTATTTTTTAGCAATTTTTCTTGTAATTCAAAAGCATCAGTAACATCATTAGCCATAATTTCTTTATTATTTATGATAATATTCCATACTTTCTTATTGCTTCTTATAATATAACTATTATTTTCATTGTTTATACTCTTACTTTTTATTTTATCTATAATATTATTATTTATATTAAGTTCTTTTAAAAGCTTATCCATAATAGAATTGCTTAATATTCTTTTACCATCACTTCCTATAAACATAATTCCATTTTTTGACAAGTCTATTGCCTTTTTTATAGAAAGTGTTGTCATTTCTCTTTTTTTAATTGCAAAATCATTAATACTTAATATAATAATTATTACTATAAATATAATTGAAATAACAAAGTTCGGTATATTAATAACACTATTATGTATATGTCCAAGTGATTTAAAACACACCACAATTGCACTTAATAGAAATATAAATTTAACAAAGAGATTAGTTGTAGATTTCTTTACAATTAAATAATAAATACCAATACGATAAACATCTAATATTATGGCAAATACGAATATAACAGTTGTTATTTTAGTTAATATTGTCATATTTTCCTCTCCATTATCTTAAAAATATATGTTTTTTCATTATCATATTTCTTTTCTTCTATCTTTATATTCTTATCAAATTTTATTTTATTCTTAAAATTGTCATTTCCATCAAGACTAATTTTTATAGTTAAATCATTTTTTATATATATTGATATATATATTGAATCATCTGTAATACATTCTAGAATGGAAAATATTATTTCATATATTTTTGACATATCATTACTACTTATATTTATTTTGTCAACCATAACTCCACTAGTCAAATTAGAGTCTTTAAAATCATATAATAACTCATTAACAATTAATTCAATTCCTTCTTTAGTGAAATATTCGTTATTAAATTCACTAATTATTAAAGAACTCTGTCTTTTACAATAAGCAATAAACATTTTAATCTTCTTTAAATCATCAGAATTTATATTTTTTTTAGTCAGTATTTTTTCAATTTCATTTTTTCTTGTTTTAATATTTCTTTCTAACTCATCAAACACTTTTGCTTTTAATTCTAATTGGTTTAGTTTAATTGCCAATTTTTTTTCTGTTTCTAATGCTTCTTTTTGTTTTAATAATTCTTTATTAGTATTTTTAATTTTATTTTCTAATAATCTAATATTGTTTAAATCATCAATTATAATTACATATTCATTTTTTAATTCTATTACATTATAAACATAATTATTAAAACTATATTTATCTTTGACATTACCAGAAATAATATCTTTTAATATGCTATTAGGTAATTTATTATTTGATTTAGTTGTATAAATGTTTTTACCATCTTTAGAAACAATATTAATATTTAAATTAGAATTAACAAATAATTTTTTATATTTGTTATTGTTTGGAATAAAGTTCAAATATAATTGTACTTCCACTCCTAAACATAACATTATTCCAATGATAACAGCCATATTAGTTTGTCTAAAAAATGAAAATTCAATTGCATATAAATATGTATAAGATATCCCTAATAGTATTAAAAGAATAGGAAAGATTATTTTATAACTAAACCCTTCATTTTTAACTTTTTTTATTATTAATAAAATAATAGATTTTATTAATAAATAGAAAGTCCATATACAAATAATATAATACATAAAATTATATGTATAATCTCCAGTAACTGAAAAATCAGATGATATTTTAAATACAAGAGAATGGTAATTATTTGTTAAAACAAAAGCAACAAGTATTAAAGAAATAATAAACGCAATTATATTAAATATTTTATTTTTGTTAAATATATAATTTGTACTTTTATAATATAAATACGGTATAAAAATCATTGGAACATAATATAGGTACCAAAGCATAATTACCATATTATCTGGTAAACCAAATGATTTTATTATTCTAATAATCATCCAAAAAATTAATAAGAATCC
>JAUNSN010000076.1 GCA_030539175.1 bacterium
TTATATAGACATAATGAGTTTAAAATAATATTAGATAAATAGAGTTTGGACAATTAATATTAGGAAAAAAATAGTGAATTAGAAAAAATTATCTTCTAATTCACTATTTTTATTTACCACCTTTTAGCATCCGATGAAATTCCTTTAGATTTGATCAGACAATCTTAAATCTTTACCATCAGGTGTATCATAGAAGTCAAATCCAGGTGCAAAAGTACGGTCAATCTTGACAATATGTGGTGCCTTTTCAGGTTTATAGAAAAAATTATAGTCATATAGGTAGATAGAAAAATCTTTAATTGCTGCTGCCTCTTCGTCAGTCATAAAAGTTATCTTTTGAATAGGCGGTTCAGTTTTTTTACTTTCCCATACATCTCTAAAACCAGTAGCTTCATTCTTTTTTTCGTACCAAAAACTCATAATGGCAACATGCTGGCCATTTTCTAATGTGGCATATGCCATTCCACGATCTACTGCCCAACGTTGTTGATTTTTAGTTAAAGTTTCAGCTTCTTTAAAACTATATTGACCTTCTAGTTTGCATTTCATTTTTAAAACTCGAAGTTCATGCGAAAATCTTACTTCCTCACATCTAGAATCATAAACAGAGTTAATCTTGTCAAACTTTACAAGATTAGCAACTTTCTCAATACCCTTTATTCCATATACAGTATAATTGCCAATATGTTTAGCATCTTCTATTGAATATTTTTTAAATTCTAAATCTTCATAAGTAGTAATTTCTCCATAAGCTGATACTTCTTTAAAATATCTCCAATCTGCATTGGCATTAGGAATTCCTATTATTGCAATAGGTCCCTTCTCAGGACAATAACCATATCTTGCAGAATAGGTGGTAAGTGCATTAAGATTTTTTACTTCCTCATAGGAATGAGTTCCCTGTAAGGAATAAGTCAAGCTACCTATACAATCATGTGAAACAGTAAAAAGTGTTTTTCCAATTTTTACTGTTTCAAAATCTCGATTAGGATAAGCATTTTCTAACAGTTTCTGAAAAATCTTTTCAATCATAATGATTTCCTCCTTTAATTGTTCGGAGGACTATGCCTCCGAAAATGCTAATTTTCAAAGGCAACAATAATGTTACAATGATTCTATTATATCATGTTTTACATAAAATTGCAAGTTTATACTCTGATTTTCCACTTTGATAAGTATACATTTTAAATTAGTTATGGCTCTAACAAAACTATTTAAGGCTTTCTAAGCTTTTCAAATTTAAAAATCTGTCAGATAATAAAGGACATATTATATAACATTTTTACTAAAAATTATAAAATTAATAAATATTTACAAAAAAAGTATTGACAATAAATGGAAAAAGTAGTATAATACATGAAGTTTCCGTGATTTAACATTTAAATAGTGAGATAAAATATCACTTGGCGAAATATTTTAATATAAACCAGGTAGGAAAAATTTCAATTGAAAGCCATTATTTAAATGTTATAAAGGTACTTATGTATTGTAAGTACCTTTTATTTGTTATGGAAAAATTTCATTATCCATAACAAAGTCGAGTTTTATTATAGACAATAGTATATAATAAAAGTTTTAGAAAATATTTTTATACATGAACAAATATACGGACAAATAAATAATAAATACTATTTTTTTATTATTTATTTGTCCGCCTTGTTTTTACGATATCCAATTATTCTTTATTATTTCTTTCAGAACCATAAGACCATGTTACAGCAATTATAACGATCGCTACAATTGCTAATACTAACCAAACCCATGCATTTCCAGTTAACCCAAAAAGAGTACCTGTTGTTGCATCTGTCGTGGTAGCGGTCCTTGTAGCATCATAATTATTTGGTGTGTTATTGCCATTATTATTGTTATTGTTATTAGTTCCCATATTTTGGCCATTATTATTATTATTATTGTCATTATTTCTATCATTAGTTATATCTTTAACTCCATTTTCAATTGCACCTTCTGTACCACCAACAACATTTCTAACACCTTCAACAACGTTTGAGTTTGTTGCAAAACTATAATTTACAAACAATCCGAAACACAATGAAAACAATAATATTGTAAATAAAATTTTTTTAGTCATATTAAACCTCCTTTTTTATTGATAAGATAATAATGCAAAATTATAATTTTGCATTATTCCCACAATAATAGTATTAAGTTTTTTTAGT
>JAUNSN010000049.1 GCA_030539175.1 bacterium
ATTAAAGTTTAAAATTTTGTCACCTAAATGCCACCTAAAATTTTTATTCTTCTATTTCAAAATTAAAGTCTGATTTTATAAAATCATCATTAGCATTTTCTCTTTCATAAGCAATTCCAATTTGACTGTTTAAGTGTTTTTCTACACTAGAATCCACATTATTAATAACATAATTTAATGTAACAAGTAAAAGATTATCAGCATTATCAACATACTCTTGTGTTGCATCTCCACTAAAAAATCTCCAGCCACTATCCATTTCCTTATATGGTTTTTCTTTATACATAAATCTAATTTTTTTATGATTATCTTCTAAATCTTTTGAAATAAGACAAGTTTGATCAAAATTCATTTATATTACCTCCTCGTATATTTTTCTAATTACCTAGACATTCCTAAGTCTTCTTCGTTTTGTTCTTCTTCAAACTGTTGTTGTATCTCTTTTCTTCTTTGTTCTTCTTTAAGATTAACAATATATTCTCTAGTTTTTGTTAATTCTTCTTTTTCATGTTTTCTTTCTATTGCTCTTTTTATTTCATTGTTTATTTTTGGACGATAAACTCTTTCATTCGGAATTTCCCTTCCAAATTCTTCTTCCATAAACATGCCTTCATCAGTAATTGGTGCTGATGTTGTTGAGGATGAAGTACGTGTATTTATTTTTTGCATTTGTAGAGCATTGTTTATTTTGGTTTTGAGTTTTTCATTTGATAATGAATTAACTAAATGGGAGATAGTATCTATACTCCCTTTATTTAATTGCTCAAGTAATAAAGTAGTAATATCATTATCATATATATCAATTAACTGAGGACAGTTTTCTAACATTTGCTTTATTCTGCTTATTCTAGGCATAGCAACTGTTTTATCATTTGAAGTATTATACCAATAGAAATTTTCCTGAATGGTTAATATTGGATCACTGACAACAATTAATCTGTAAATTTCATCAATTTGTTTTTCTACCGAAGTTTCTTGTAAGATATAATCAGTTGTAGAAGTCTTTCTTTTTGTCACTTGTCCTTTATATTTTTCTATTAATTTTTGTTTATCTTCTATCAATTCTTCATAAGTTTTTGGAATCCCTCCTTGATTATATATCAAACTTAATAAGGATTCTTCTGGTATTCTTTTACCTTTGACAAATCTTTTATATTCATAATCCATTTTATATAAAATTGGCAAATCTTGTTTATCATCATATTCTTTTGTCGATAAATCTGCATTATCAGAAAGTAAATATAAAGAATGATTATCCTTTGAACCAGTTTCGGTCTCTTTAATTACATTTAATGGTAATATTTTTTCCATTTCTCTTACAGCAAATAGATTTGCATCATTTTCCATATAATATAAATCATGATTATTTTTATATAATTGTGAATTTAATAGCATTACTTGATCTTTCAAAAACAATATGCTTGCAGGATCTATTTGAATTAAATTATTTATGCTACTTGTCATGTCATCTCGTTGCATTTTATGTTTAAATTCATGAAAAACAATGAAACATAAATCTGCAAAAGTTGGTTGCTTTCTAAATAGTAAATCCTCTGCAAAATGAATAACGTTATCTCCAGAAGAATAGCAAGCGGTATCAACATTTTTTGATTGTAAAGAATATCTAAATTTCTTATCGTATTTTTTTGCCATATAACTTAATAAATATCTAGTTAAAAAAGCATAATATACTTCTGCATGTTGTGTATTGTTTATCTTACTTGTTTTATCAAATATATTGCCAACCTCTAGTATAAATGGCAAATTTTCCTCAAGATATTTCAAATCGTAGCCAGAATCCAGTTTACGAATAATATCATTAATTTTACTTTCAATCATATTAATATTAATACTTTCCATATACAATATTTCCTCCATTTAGTTATTTTTTATTATTTTCTTTCATTCAAAGCAATTCTCGTAATATTTATTACTTGTTTTTCCTCATATTCTATTTTATAAATATCTGGATTTGACATTAGTCCATCTAATATTGTTTTTTCGTTATAGTTTACTTTGAAAGAATCATTTAAAAATAAAACTTGTGCAATTGTACTTAAATATGCCATCAAATTTATTCCATGAATACTTAATAAATTGTAATTTAAATCAAAACCTGTTTCTTCTTTTATTTCTCTTTTAATTGCATCTAAACTAGTTTCGTTAAACTCTATTCTGCCTCCAGGTATTAAGTAATAGTCTCTTCCATCATTTATTTTGAAAACTAGCACTTTTGTTTTATCATTATTAAAAATAATGGCTGAACATCTTGCATTAAATCTTGATGTTTTATTTAAATAAAAATCTAAATTCATATTTCCTCCCATATAATATTATTGTACCACTAATTTTACTTCTTTTCTTCTATACTTATTTTATCATTTATCCATAATAAAAACTATACAATTTCTTGTATAGTTCCTTAAACTGATGACATTGGGAATTTACTCCTTATAAAAATGTGTTCGTTTGTATCTTTGATTTTATTTTTTCGTTCTTTATTGATGTAGGTGATAATTGCTAATCCAATATCAGTAGGTAATGGTAATGTTAAATCTTGTTTCATAAAACACTTCCTTTCTTGAAAAGCAGAATCACACTTTTCAAGAAATATATTATAAACATTATCAGACATTTTTACAAATGAAGCCTAAATTAAAATAAGGCTTTACTGTATAAAATGTCTGATAACTAAAATTGTCCAATAACGGCTCGCGGGCGTCGGCCTTTGTGGCACCATCGTAATAAAAACATATATAAGAAATATGCTATTTATACTAGCATAAAAAAAGTTCTTTGAATAACTATAAAGGCTTTTTTTTAATATCTTTATACATTCTAGGATAGATACTTGGTGTTTCTTTTAACTTTTTAAAGGTAATAATTGTTCTTAAACTATTTTCTATTGGTAAATTAAGAGTATTTATATTTGTAATATTAAAGTTTAATTTATTTAAAGTATTATTAAGATTATCTAATTCTTTAGTGGTTGATTTCATTGCAATAAATACTCCATTTACTTTTATAGAATTAGCAATACATTCTAGTAATATATTAATATTAGATACAGCTCTTGCAGTTGCTATATCGTATATTTCTTTATTTTTAGGACTGTATTCTTCACATCGTGTATTAATTACTCTTATATTAGTTAAATTTAAGGTTTTAATTACTTTTTCTAAAAATAGACATTTCTTACTATTTGCTTCAATTAAATCAATTGATAAATTAGGGTATACTATCTTTAAAACTATTCCAGGAAATCCTGCTCCAGAACCAATATCGCATAGATATTGGTTATTTAAGTTAATTGCTAGTGATAAAGTTAAACTATCATAGAAATGTTTTAGATAGACATCTTCTTCTTTAATTAAGGCAGTTAAATTAAATTTTTGATTATATTCAACTAGTAAATTATAATATGTTATAAATTGATTAATTTGTTTATCTGTTAAATTAATATTTATTTTTTTAAGTTCTATTATAAATCTATCTTTTTTCATTGTAATACTTCCTTAAATATATTAATAATATTGATATATCAGATGGATTAATACCACTAATACGTGATGCTATACCTATAGTATCTGGTAAATATAATTTTAGTTTTTGTCTTGCTTCACTAGCTAAGTTAGGTATTAAATCATAATTAATATCTTTTGGTAGTTGTTTATTTTCGTTTTTAAGATTGTTAGTTGCTTCTTTAGTTATTTTTTTGATATATCCCTCATATTTTATTTGTATTAATACTTGTTCTTTTATTTCTGTACTATAGTTAGTTGTAAATATATTATTATTTTCTAATATATCAAAATTTATTTCTGGTCTTTTTAAAAGATTAAATAAAGATATATTTTGATTAATTGGTGAAGTATTAATATTTTTAAGTTTTTCTTTATTAGTTATTATTGTGTTTTTAAGTATATCTATTAATTTATTAATATCTTCTAATTTTTGTTTAAATAATGTATATTTTTCTTTAGTAATTAATCCAACTGAATAACCATATTCTCTTAATCGTATGTCAGCGTTATCATGTCTAAGTAATAGACGATATTCAGCACGAGAAGTTAATAGACGGTATGGTTCATTAGTTCCTTTAGTTATTAAATCATCAATAAGGACACCAATATAAGCTTCATTTCTTTTTAGAATTAATGGTTGTTTATGTTCTAATTTTAATGAAGCATTAATTCCAGCAATTAATCCTTGAGCAGCAGCTTCCTCATAACCACTAGTACCATTAATTTGTCCAGCTGTAAATAAATTTTTTATTACTTTTGTTTCTAATGAAGCATGTAATTGAGTTGGGTATATTGCATCATATTCTATTGCGTAGGCATATTTTTTAATAATGGCTTGTTCTAATCCTGGTAAAGAATGAACCATTTTTTCTTGTATTTCTTTAGGCATACTTGTAGAAAAACCTTGTAAATATATATCATCGTAATATAGACTTTCAGGTTCTAAGAAAAGTTGATGTCTTTCTTTATCAGCAAATCTTGTTATTTTATCTTCAATAGAGGGACAGTATCTTGGTCCAATACCAGTTATGTCATTTAAACCTCCATACATACTTGATAAATTAATATTATCTTTTATTATTTGGTGTGTTAGCTTTGTAGTATAGATTAAGTAACAAGGTAGTTGTTCTTTAATATTATAACTTGGTTTTAAATCATGAGAAAATGTATAGGGAACAGAATCCCCTTCTTCTATTTTTGTTTTACTAAAATCAATACTTGCTTTATCAATTCTTGGTGGTGTTCCTGTTTTTAATCTTAGTATTTTAAATCCATATTTTTTTAAATTATCACTTAAATAAAGGGATGGTGTTTCATTATTTGGTCCACTACTGGTTCTAGTATTGCCAATTAAAATATCTGACTTTAAATATGTTCCAGTAGTTAATATTACAGCATCAGCATATATTTCTTTGTTATTAGCAATGATACCATATATTTTATTATTTTTGATTATTAAATCTTCAACAGTTGCTTCAAGTATTGTTAGATTATCTTGATTATTTAATACTTCTTTCATATAGTTTGGATAACTAACTTTATCAATTTGCGCTCTTAGTGAATGAACAGCTGGTCCTTTTGATGAATTTAGCATTTTCATTTGCAAAAGATTTTTATCAGCACTTATTCCCATTTGTCCACCTAAAGCATCGATTTCTCTAACAACTATTCCCTTAGCACTTCCACCGATTGATGGGTTGCACGGCATTGTTGCAATATTATTTATATTAGTTGTTATAAGCAATGTGCGATGATTCTTTCTAGCACATGCTAAAGCTGCTTCGACACCAGCATGTCCAGCGCCAACGACGATTATCTCATATTTCATAGATCCCACTTCTTTCATGCTATATTATAACTAATGTTTGTTAGTTTATCAATAAATATTGTAAATTTTTGTTATCATTTGTTGTTATAAAAAATAAATTAATTTTTTCTATTTTAATGACTTTTTGAAAAAAATTTAGTATAATTGTTTTTTATATTTATAAATGAGAGGAAGTGTTAATGTGAAAAATATTGAATTTAAAGGTGAATTGTGGAGAAATGAGGTTAATGTATCTGATTTTATTGACAATAATTATTCTGAATATTTAGGGGATAGTAGTTTTTTAGAAAATATTAGTGAAAAAACTAAAAAATTAATGGAAAGAGTAGATACTTTACTAAGAGAGGAATTAAAGAAGCAGGTATTAGATATAGATACAACTAGATTCTCTGGTATTACTAGTTATGATGCTGGTTATATAGATAAGGAAAATGAAGTTATTGTTGGTTTGCAAACAGATGCGCCACTAAAAAGAATTGTTAATCCATATGGTGGAATTAGAATGGTTGAAGCAGAGTTAGAGACTTATAATTATACTATGGATAATAATTTATTAAATGATTTTAAAAAAATTCGTAAGACTCATAATGATGGTGTTTTTGATGCTTATACTGATGAGATAAAAGCCAGTCGTAAAGCTGGATTAATTACGGGATTGCCAGATGCTTATGGTCGAGGAAGAATAATAGGTGATTATAGACGTGTTGCTTTATATGGAATAGATTTTTTAGTTGCTAAAAGAAAAGAAGAATTAAATAGGATTACTGATATTAACGAACAAACAATAAGGCTTAGAGAAGAAGTAAGTTCCCAAATAAAAGCTTTAGAAGATATAAAGGAAATGGCTTTAAAGTATGGATATGATATATCTACTCCTGCAAAGACTGCTCAAGAAGCTATTCAATGGTTGTATTTTGGATATTTAGCAAGTGTTAAAGAGAATAATGGGGCGGCAATGAGTTTAGGTCGGGTATCGACATTTATTGATATTTATATTGAAAGAGATTTACAATTAGGAATTATTACTGAGATGGATGCTCAAGAATTAATTGATCAATTTGTAATTAAATTACGTTTAGTTAGGCATTTAAGAACGAGAGAATATGATAGTTTATTTGCTGGTGATCCAACTTGGGTAACTGAGGCGATAGGGGGGATGAAAGATGATGAACATAGTTTAGTTACTAAGACTTCATTTCGCTTTTTGCATACTTTAGAGAATTTATCATCCGCACCTGAACCTAATATTACTATTTTGTGGTCAAGTAAGTTGCCTGTTAATTTTAAAAAGTATTGTAGTAAATTATCAATAGATACTTCGTCTATTCAATATGAAAATGATGATATAATGCGACCTATTTATGGTCATGATTATGGTATTGCTTGTTGTGTTTCTGCCATGCGATTAGGTAAAGACATGCAATTCTTTGGTGCTCGTTGTAATTTAGCTAAGTCCTTACTTTATTCAATAAATGAAGGTATTGATGAAATAAGTCATGTTAAAATATTAACTGATATATTGCCAATAAAAAGTGATGTACTTAACTATGATGAGGTAGTAGGTAATTTAAAACAAGTATTAAGTAAAGTTGCTAAAATATATGTAGATGCAATGAATATTATTCATTATATGCATGATAAGTATGCTTATGAAGCTAGTCAAATGGCACTTCATGATATAGATGTAAGACATTTAATGGCTTTTGGAGTGGCTGGTTTATCAGTTATAGCAGATTCATTATCAGCAATTAAATATGCTAAAGTAACAGCTATTAGAGATGAAGATAAAGTAACTAAGTCATTTAAAATAGAAGGTGATTATCCTAAGTTTGGAAATGATGATGATAGAGTTGATAGTATTGCTATTATGGTTCTTGAATATTTTATGAATGAATTAAAAAAACACACTTTGTATAAGGGAGCGATGCATACTATGTCAGTACTTACTATTACTTCAAATGTTGTATATGGGCTTAAAACTGGTGCGACTCCTGATGGAAGAGAAAAGGGCATACCATTTGCACCTGGTGCTAATCCAATGCATGGTAGAGATATAATGGGGGCATTAGCATCATTAAATAGTGTAGCTAAAATACCGTATAAAGATATTTGTCAAGATGGTATATCAAATACTTTTACTATTGTTCCTCAAACTTTAGGTAATAGTAAAACTGAAAGAATTGATAATTTATCACAATTAATTGATGGGTATATGATTAAGAAAGGGCATCATATTAATGTTAATGTTTTAAATAAAGAAACTTTAAAAGATGCGATGAATAATCCTCATAAATATCCTAATTTAACTATTAGAGTTTCTGGTTATGCGGTTAAATTTAATCGTCTTAGTAAGCAACAACAATTAGAAGTAATTAATCGTACTTTTCATGAGGCTATGTAATGAATAAAGGATATGTATCAAAAATAGAGACTTTGTCATTAGTAGATGGTCCTGGGATTAGAGTAGTTGTATTTTTATCTGGTTGTAATCGAAGATGTATTTATTGTCATAATCCAGAGATGTTAAATATTGCTAGTGGAAAAATTTATTCAACTGGCGAATTATTTAGTATTATTATGAAGTATAAACCTTATTTTGGTAATAATGGTGGAGTTACTTTCTCTGGTGGGGAACCATTATTACAAAAGAATTTTCTTAAACAAATGATAAAATTATGTCATAATAATGGTATTAATATTTGTATAGAAACAGCTGGTTTAGAGGTAGAAGATAATGTGATTGAAAATATTGATTTAATAATACTTGATTTA
>JAUNSN010000077.1 GCA_030539175.1 bacterium
AATTATCAATTTTTATTGAACTCATATTCTTATTTATATAATTATTTTCTAATAAATCATTAATATCATAATTTCCAAACATTACCGAACAATATTTGTTAGTAAATTCATTACTTTGATTTAATAATATATCGATTATTTGACAATTTATTTTTTCATTCATTTTGTCCCCCTTTTTCTTTAATTAATTTTCATTTTTACGATACGTTAAAGGAAAAAAAGTTGTTATAGAAATACTATATTTAATTTTTAATAAATCACTAGCATTATCTTTCATCTTAATAATTTCTTTTTCATCATAATTGTTATTTATAGATAGTTCGTTTATTAAATCATCAATACTTTTATCTGATGCAAGTTCAATAGAATAAAGATATTCTATATAAAGTAAAAATGTTAATCTTAAAGTATCATAGTATTTCAATCCGTTTCTTTTTTCCCTAATATACATTTTATCAATAGCATCCATGTTATCACCACCTACAAAAATAATAACGTGCTAGATAAAAAAATACAGCGCCTAAAATGAAATATTTTTATTTTTCTATATCATCAGATTCTATTTCAATTTCTTCATCTTCCAGATAACCATAGCAATGTCTTTTAAATATTTCAGCCAAATCTCTTACTGTATAACAACTAGAATATTCTTGTTCATCTTTATTAGTAACTACAATAACATTATTTGAATCTGCATTAAATCTTATATAAACATTAAGATTTTCATCTAATTCTTTACTATTAGCATTTTCTAAATGTCTACTATAATTTTCTGGACCTAGATACAATTCTCCACTATCTATCCTATCATCAACAATTTTTTTAGCATCATCTATTGATTCTGCATTAACAGGCACAATTATTTCATTTTCTTCTACGATTAATACTTCATAATTTTTTATAACTCTCACCTACCTTTTATACTTTGTTCCAAATTTTTGAGCAATTAATATTTCACTTAAAGTAATAGTTAAGTCTTTTATAATTACTATTTTATCGTGATCGTGTGTTCCCCAATCTAAATAATATAAGAACTCATCTTCATATTCTTTTTCAACAAATTCCATATAAAAAGAATCGAGTATTTCAGCGATTCTTAATATCAATTGTGGTTGAGGATTTTTAATTCTTCCATCCTCAATCATTCTAATTGTTTCTATATCTTCCCCGACTAGTTTTGCTAATCTTCTTTGTGAGTATCCACACACATCTCTTCTTAATATTTTTATTCTAAAACCCATATCTTTTTTATACATTATTTCCCCCTAATAACTTATTTCTTGTTCTTTTTCTTTTATATCTTTTAACACCGTATCACCAAATGGTTTATACGTTTTCAATTCTTCAATATTTACTTTAACTATTTCATAATCTTTTTGATTATATGATGATGTAGATATAGTGTCAGATATAATATTTAGTTCTTTTAATTTATTGATTATATCTTTATTTTTAATATCTGGATTAATAGCAATATATGGTCCAAAACTTTCTAACTCTGGAACATTTGCTGTTAATGTTTCTGATTTAGTCTTACTATAATGTGCATCAATTAGTAGTGAATAAGACAATTCTTCATCAATAGGCATATACATTCCAACTGATAGATAAACTGGTTTTTCATTTACTAATATACTTTTTCTATCTTTATCATTATTACTTGATTCATAAATATTGATATTTACTCTATACATTTTTCAATTCCCCCTTTTTACTTTAATATTTTTTCCTAACGTTTTAATATATTGATCCCACAAATCTATATCATATATTTTTTTATGATATAGATAATATTTTTTAGGATTATCAAAAGGAGAAACTACTTTAAAATAGCTTCCCCAGAACTTTATCCAATTCCACTTAAACTTTGACATTTTCATCTATCTTAATTCCTAACTTGAATATTCAATATCTTTATTTTTAAAATTTTCATAAACTTTTTCATAAATAGAATTAGCCATCTCTTCAAACCCAAACCACGCTAATAAATTTCTGTTGGAGCATTCTAGTATTAAAGGATCTGTTTTATCAAATTTATTACCAAATAATTCTTCCGTAGATAATCCTGTTCCATCAA
>JAUNSN010000007.1 GCA_030539175.1 bacterium
ATCAAACTTATAATTCATATCTTTAAAATATAATAAATATTTATAATAATCTCCATGTAATACAAATGCATTATCAATAGATAAATTATAAATATTTTCTTTTATAATATTTATCATTACTTTAGATTTATCAACTAAGTAGCACTTACTTGCACCATTACTAAGTAATTCAAAGCCAATTGAACCACTACCAGCAAATAAATCAAGACAAATACTTTTATCGATATTTGTCCGAATAATATTAATAACAGATTCTTTTACTTTATCCATAGTAGGTCTAGTTCCAACAACGTTATATCCTTTTAGTTTTCTTCCCTTATACTTTCCACTTATAATTCGCATGATAAATCACCTATTATTTCTTTTATTCTTTTATTAATACTATATAAATACTTATTTAATTGATTAATATTTCGTAAATAATTAACATAAGTAGTATTTTCTAATAAGACTTTCTTTAAATTAATATCATTATTACTTTGATATTTATTTAACATATCCATAAATTCTTTATTAGCACTTAATATCTTTTTATCTTCTTTTATATTATTTATTAATAAACTATTATCTAATTCATCTAATATATCATAAACTTTAATTATTACATCACTCAATTATATCTACCTCATAACATCTAAAAATGATTGGAAATAAGAAATATTTTCTAACATCTTATTAAACTTATCGCTTGGTCTTAATTGATATTTATCTTTCATATCAGCGACAAAATCCTTAAAACTAGCTGGATTCCTATTAAGTTCTTTATACCAATAGGAATGTTCTCTTAAGAAACGTTGGTAATTGGAGTTATTTTTAATTTGAAATTGAATATCTAAAGTCATTTAATCCTCAAAATGTTTATATAATGGTCTTGGTTCATATTCAAAACTTGTCGTGTTATTATCTTTCTTAACAAATAAATCTCCCACCAACTCTAAGGCCTTTTGTAAAGAAGATATTCCATTTTGCACTTTATCAACATCTAATTGTTTAGCAAAGTTTAATATATCACTCATTGTACTATTCTTTTTTTCAAAAGGAATATCTTCAGTCTTTTTTGGTATAATATATTCATTCCAAATATTAGTATCTTCTCCATATAATTCATATAATTCATAAAATTTTTGCCATGACATGGTATTATTATTAACATAACTAATTAAAACAGGATATTTCTTTACAAACGATTTAAAATTTTCTATCTTACTCACAGTATCTCACCTGTTAAATTATATGCAACTAACATCATATAAGTTATTATTATTTTACAATATCATAAATTAATGTATTACTCACTTGTTTCTTTGAAGATATAGTAAAAGCATTTCTTACTATATCAAAATTATCTATTACTTTATTTGAATATATTGTTGCTAAAACATCATTAGTCTTAACATAATCATTTATTTTCTTATTGATAATTATACCACATCCTAAATCTATAAAACCACCCTTTTTCTCCCTTGATCCACCAATTATAGATATTACTTCACTCATCATATAAGCATTAATATCAAATATATAACCATTTATTTTAGAAGTAACTTCATACTTATACTTAGATGTCTTTAAGTTATTAATATCTCCTCCTTGAGCCTTAATCCAAGTTAAAAACTTACTATATGCCTCACCACTTAATAACTTTTCTTTAACTACTTGTCTTGCTTTATCTATATTAACATTTAACCCTAAACTAACCATCCAACTAGCAAGCTCAACACAAAGTTTAGTTAAGTTTTCTTCGCCTTTATTTTGTAAAACATCCATTGCTTCCATAACCTCTAAAGAATTACCGATATTTAAACCTAAAGGAACATCCATATTAGTAATTAAAGCGACTACTTTTTTATCATATTTCTTACCTATTTGGATCATTTGTTGGGCTAATCTTTTACCATCTGCCTGTGTCTTCATAAAAGCTCCTCGACCAACTTTCACATCTACAACAATATTAGTTGAACCACTAGCAATCTTTTTACTCATAATACTGCTAGCTATTAAACCAATATTATCTACTGTTCCAGTCGCATCTCGAAGTGCATAAATCTTCTTATCAGCTAAAACTAAATCATCTGAACAAGTTACTAAGGCTATATGTATTTTTTTTACTTGATCTTTTATTTTATCAATAGACATATTAACATCATAACCAGCAATTGATTCCAACTTATCTATCGTACCACCAGTTTTACCTAAACTTCTTCCACTCATTTTAGCAACATTCACACCACAAGAAGCAACTAAAGGACATACTATTAAAGATGTCTTATCACCTACTCCGCCAGTTGAATGTTTATCAACAACTTTACCAAGTGAAGAAAAATCTATGGTTGATCCACTTGCGACCATATATTTTACAAAAGAATATATTTCATCAATAGTTAAATCATTTAAACATATTGCCATCAATAAAGCACTCATTTGATAATCTGGTATTGTCCCATCAACATAACCGTTAATAACATACTCTATTTCAACATCTGTTAATATCTGTTTATCCTTTTTCTTAGTTATAATATCAACCATATTCATTATAAACATTCCTCCTTATAATTAGAAACAAACAAATCTTTTTCCTCCTCTTTTACTGTATCTGTATTTATAATAGGCAACTCATCAAGAGATGATATACCAAAATAATCTAAAAAATCATCAGTTGTTTTATATAAAAGTGGACGTCCAGGTAAATCAGATCGCCCGACTTCTTTAATCAAGTTACGAGCCAATAACTTTCGTAAAACAAACACAGAACTAACTCCTCTAAGTTCATCAATAGCAACCCTAGTAATAGGTTGATTATAAGCAATAATTGCTAAAGTTTCCAAAGATGCTTGGGACAAATTTCTAAAACAATCAGTTACTAAATTTTCATAATAATGTTTATGTTCTGGCTTAGTTGCTAATTTTAAAGTATCACCAAAACAAACTATTCTAAAACCACGATTTTCTAAAGCATAATTCTTTTTTAAAGAAAATATTATATCTTTTATTTTTTCTTCATTAATATTTAATACTTTTTTTAATTCACTAATAGTAATACCTTCATCACCTTGAACATATAAAATACCCTCTACTATTCCTTCAAACACTACTTTCACCTCTTAACATAACAGTAATATCACTAAAATTATTATCTTGTTTTATAATAATATTACCAGATCTAACTAACTCTAAAACTGCTAAAAATGTCACTATAATATAACTTTTAGACGCATTATCAAACAAAGATGTAAAAACTACTTGTCTTTTTTGGAGCAATAATTTTTTTAAACTACTACATCTTTCTTTAACACTAAGTTCTTTTACAGTTACAGTTGTCGCTAGTGGCTTTATATATTTTTGTTTATCTAAAAAAGAATTAAAAGCAAATATCAAATCACTAATATCTTGATTATCATTATACTTAGTATTTTCAACAGCAACAGGTATTCTTGGCATTATAAAAATATCTTTTCTTTGTAATTCTTTATCTTTTAAATAAGGAATCACATCTTTGTATTTCTTATAATCTTCTAACTTTTTAATTAAATTATCTCTTGGACTTTCTACCACTTCGTCATCTTCTATTATGCTATTATTAGGTAACAAAGAAGAAGATTTAATTTGAATTAAATCAGCAGCCATAACTAAATAAGAAGATGCGACCACTATATTAAGTTCATTCATGCTTTTTATATATTCTAAATATTGATTAGCAATAACTACTACATCAATATCACATATATCAACATTAGATTTTTTTACTAAATGAAGTAATAAATCAAGTGGTCCAGCGAATTTATCGATTGTAATATACATAATTCTCAACCTCATAAATATTATAACTTATAAAAGATAAAATTAAAACAATTATTTTATCATTATAATTAGTATTACTTAAAAAAATAAAACCATAAAGTTTTATTTAAAATTATTTATAAATTGATTTATAATTGGTAATATAAGTATAAAAACAAATATAATAATTATTATCAAAATAACAATTTGGGCATCTCCTGTTAAAGCAAAACTCTTTTTTATAACAGGAACATCTTTTACAATATCAGGTATTTCAACTTCATCTTTCTTTTTATCACCAGGAACTAAAGCGATATTAGTCGGTTCGACTGCTTTGGTTTTTTCCGCAACTTCAACGGTCTTCAACCTATCATCCTCAGCCATTTGTGCCACAGGAATAGAACTAGTATTACTAATATTTTTAACATCAGTAGCTGGTGAGGCTGGCATTACTGGTTGAAGCAATTCTCCAGCTCCCATAGAATTATTTATTTCTCCAGCACTAATATTTACATCAGTTACATTACCAACTTTCATTTGAGGAGAACTCAAAGCCGTGTTTAAATTACCAGTAGCGCGATAAGTCATCACTGGTTCATCAAGTGGTGTATTGGTATTATTTTCCGTATTATTCATCAACTTACCTCCTCATTAATTAATTTTATAATTTCCAAATGTCCGCATCAACCTTTTCAGCAGTTTGCGTATTAGCATTACCACTTAAATCAAAAGCATTAGCAACTGGTGCTTGTTCTTGCGGTTGCGGTACTACAGAAGGTGACACTTGATTAGTATCTCCAACAAAATTAGGTGATACCCCAACACCAGAATCAGCAACTGTTTCAACCTTTGGTGTAACAAAAGATAATGTGTCAACATTATTAATAGTTGGTACGACTGGGGGAACAGGTTGTTGAGTAGGCACTACAGGGACAACTGACGGAACAACCGCTTGTGGCTGACTTACTTGTTCGTTAATACTAGGTATAACAGGTTTCAACAACTCACTTTGATTATTAGCATTATTAACGAGTGGTTCTGGCATCACAGGAACAATTGGTGGAATAGGACTCGCAGTAGGTGGTATATTACCAAACGATGGCATAACAGTAGGCGTTACTGACTGAGCTGGCCCACTATTAGTCATGTTATTCCCCATCGCAACACCTTGATTAGGTGCAGATAATGGAGTTGCCACAGGTGGTTGTTGATTAACTGGTATAGGCGTCGGCATAACCACTTCTGGTTTTGCTTCCACACCATTTACTACTCCATTAGAATTAAGATTAGCCTGTTGTAACCCTGGTGCTTGCTCCATAGCAGGTTGACTAACATTATTAACAGGTTGTTGAGTCCCACCAACTACCATTTGTACACTACCTGGAGATTGCACTGGTGTTGCTCCTTGATCACTTAAAGCAAAACCACCATTATTATCTAAAGAAGTTGCAACCTGCTTCTCTTGATTATTTTTACTTTTTTTCTTACTCCGCTTATCGGCAATAAAACCAATAATTGTTATAATTATTAAAACACCTATAACCAAAATCCATAAAAAATTTTCATTTAAAAATTCTAAAAACCCATCCATAAATTAAAATACCTCCTCTTTACTATAAATAAAGAATAACATAAATTAAAACAAAAATCAATCACTATGACAATAAAAAATTACATATTCTTTATAACAATTCTCTTACTAATATCCACTTCAACACTTTCTAATGCTTTTATAGATGTTTCAAAAGACTGTAAATACATTCCTCTATTAAATAAATCTTCTGCTTTTTCTAAACTTTTTCTTATTTCATAATAACTACTACGATATCTATTTCCATATACAATAATCTTTTCACTCATTATTGCATATTTTAACAATTCATTAGTCTTATTATGAATTTTAAATACTAAATCTCTAGCTGTATCCACTCTTACATTTAAAACATTAATAACAATTGGTTTTTTATCTAATTCTTTAACAATTTCTTTAATTGAATCTTGTGCCTCCGTAAGTTCTGTAAAATAACTATTAGGGATAACTGGAAATTTAAATTCTTTCATTCTATTCTTCGCTTGTTTTAATAAACTATTAATCGCATCCATCTGTTCCCTAGCTCGATATTCATCATCTTTCATACTAGTAATTGACTGTAATTGATAATCTAAATCATCTTGTAACCGTGATAATTTATTACCTAGACCATCTAATTCATCAACTAACTTAGAATAAGCAAAAGTTTTACCTTTACCATGTTGACATAGTGTTTTATAATCAGCATTTATCTTTTCTAATTCTTCACTTAAATCATAAAAGTTTTTTATATCTATATCTTTTAAATCATAAGTAAGTCTTATTTCATCTAACACTAAATAAATATCATAAACTATCTTATTTAACTTTTCTAACCTTATTTTAAAACTTTTTATATTATCATGAAAAACATTCTTTGATTCTTTTTCTCTATCAAAATCATTTAACAATCCATCAAAATATGATAACATTGTTTTTAATTCCAATATTGAATCCCCTACTTCTAATTTTTTTAAACGATTCATAATAATATCTATTTTATTTCTAATCTCTTTAACATTGTATTCAACATTTAAATAATCAAGGGGATAACAATCTCTAATCATTCTCGTATATATTAAACTAACTTCATCAATCTTTCTCGGAATTACCATAGTTGCTAACAATACCACACTTGGTATCTTATCTAATACATCCTTCATTCTATTTATTTTATCTTCTAAAGTATAAACTATCTTCTCAACACTAACATAATCATTACGATCCATTTCTTCTTCAAAATTTTGAAACAACTTACCAATAGTTTCAAACTCTAAGTTAACTTGTTTACCTATTTCACCATAATCTTTAATAGTTCTTTCAAACTTATTTTTTAATTCCCTATATAAAACTTTTAACTTAGTTATAATCGCACGATTTCGTTCTTCACTTTTAGTAATAACACTAATCTCATCTAAAAGTAATAAAGATACATTATTTAAATCCTTAATTTCTATTTCTATATTAGCTATTTTTTTTATTACTTGTTTATATTCTTTCTTAGAAAGCAAGAAATCAGCTTCCGCTAACATATCCGAAAGTTTAGGAACTCTAACTTCCTTTATTGACTTAAAAGTAGAATCCCAATCATTTAACTTACTCTTTAAATTATCAGTCTTTACTAACTCTCTTACTTTAGTAATCTCTGATAATATTGGAACACCTATTATTTTATTCTTTTCAACCTCTAAATCATCTATTTCTTTTTTATACTTGTCTATCTTTATTTTTCTCACACTAAAAATAGCAATTCCCATTACAACTAATCCGAAAACAATAATTAACCCCACTATTAATAATATATTATTCATATATTTATCACCATCCGATTAATACACATAACATTCTACCATAAAACAAAATATTTTTCATCATAATTTGCCATTTTTTTTATTTTATTTAACTATAAGTAAAAATTTAGTAATATTACTAAATTTTAATTACTCCACTTAATCTTCTAATTACCTTCTTTTCTATTCTTGAAATATATGATTGTGAAATACCAAGTTTTTCAGCAACTTCCTTTTGCGTCATCTCTTTTTTACCACTAAGACCATATCTTAGTTGCATTATCTCTTTATCTCTAGCATTTAACTTGTCTATTTGTTCACTCAACATATAACTATCATATTCTTTTTCAATACTCTTAGTAACAATATCGCTTTCTGTACCTAAAATATCTTCTAAATGTAATTCATTTCCCTCACTATCAAAACTAAGAGAATCTTCAAAGCTAATTTCTGATCTTTTTCTTTTAGTTTTTCTTAAATACATCAATATTTCATTATCTATACAACGACTTGCATAAGTTGCTAACTTTATATTCTTATCCAACTTATAGGTATTAATACCTTTTATTAACCCAATACTCCCAATACTAACTAAATCCTCTAAATCTATATTAGTATTTTCATACTTTTTAGCAAGGAATACAACCAATCTTAAATTATGTTCAATTAATTTTGCCCTTGCTTCTTCATCACCATTAGTAGATAACTGTAAGTATTTAAGTTCATCTTCTCTCGATAATGGAGCAGGTAAAATATCACTACTACCAACATAAAAAATTTCACTATATCTTCCTAATAATTTTAGCAGCACCAATTTTAATTTCTTCATTTTATCGCCTCCAATAGCTTACTATTTAATATACAATCAACACCATCTAACTTTATTTTCTTATTCATGCATCCGACTAACACGTTATTTCTCATCCCTACTCCTTCAATATAAATACTTTGTACTTTTATACATTTAATAAGACCATTATCTTGAACTGTATCATAAGGAACTAAAACAATATTTTCATCCATTAGATCAACTTTTATCACTCGTTCATCAACTAAAATAACGGGTCTTTTTAAATAAGGATCACTTAACTGATTACCAGTATCAACAAATCCTATAACTTCTTTTACTTTGCCATCCATAAAGTATATGTCAACATTATAATAATTAGAATAATTAGTTTTTAAAGTTTTAACTTGTTTTATATAAGCAATAATTATAATTGGACTTAATATAAGTAAAACTATAAAATTAATACTAAGACCATTATGATAAAATATTAATCCATCATTTTTATAACTAAATTCAATATTTAATAAATATAAAAAACCACCTAAAATAATACTTAAAGTATATAAATAAAAAATATTTCTCGCAGTATACCTAATATCACGATAACCAAAAGTAATTAAAGTCATTAGTATAGATATAATTATCTTTAAGCCAAATAATGTTAATGAATTCATTTGAATAAACAAAGTTAAAATACTAAATCCACCTAACAAACTACCAAATATTAATCTTTTTAAATTAGTTTTTCTTTTAAGAATAATTGCCACTGCAAATAACAATAATAAATCAAATAAGAAATTAAGAACAATAATAACATCTACATATATTAACATACGATTCACCCACTAAATTATACATCAATAAAACAAAGATATTTGTCATATTTTAGTCCATATCAGAAAGTTGTTTATCTATTGCATCCCTTGTCTTTGTCAACATATTTTTTGTAAAATCACTATCACGAGAAGAAAAAGTCTTAGTTTGCATTTTTCCTTCAGCAACAAAATGTTTACTTGAATTAGTACAAAGAGTTTGACCAACCAACATAAACCAACTTCCCATAGCATTTTGCTCTGAAGATGTTAAATTATCTATTAAAAGAAAACCAACTAAAAAAGCCGATAAAGTAAAGTTTCGAGGTCGCATTATATCACCTTCTTTTTTAGTATATTACAAAAAAAGCAAAGACATTAATCTTTACCTTTATTGGCCTTAATAAACTCAACTGAGTTATTTCTAAATTGCAAATATATCGTAAAACCCACACATAGTAATACTATAACAACAATTATTATCCATGAATTATTATTATCATTAGTTGTTTCTTCAACTATACTATCACTTTTTATTTTATTAACTTTTATTGAATAAATTCTAGTATTTTTATTCTCAGCAACAACAATAATATCAATATTACTATTACTAGATAAATCATCATTACCCTCTATAGTATAAGAGGCTTTATCACTTTCTAACTCTACTACTATATTAAGTTTAGAAACACTTTCTAAAACATCTATAATATAACTAGTTTTATATTTATCAAAATCTAGTTTATAACCATCTATTATTAAAGATTTAATATAGTTATTACTTGATAAAGAAGAAGTATTTATTGGCAATATATTACTAGTATTATCACTATTATAATCTCGATAAACATTAATAGTATAAACTCGTTTATCTTTATTTTCAGCAATTACCGTAATATAAATAACATTAGTGTTTGATAACAATAAATGCTTCCCAAAACTGTTAGTAAATGCTCTATCATCTTCTAATTTGCCAGTAACAATAACAAAAGATACATCATTTTCTACATATAAATCATATGTTAGTTTATCTGGTGAAAAAACAGAAGTTAAATAACCAGTTGAAAAATTCAAACTCTTTAATCTATTATTATTAGACAACACATCAACTATTTCTAAATCCTTTATTATTGTATCTATAAGTAATAAATCACCATTAACATAATTATTATTAATAATAACAGATGTTATTCCAGAAGTTTTCAATTTAAAATTATACTCAATAAAACTATTATTGACTATATCATTAGTAAATAAATATATATATTTATTATTATTAACATAACCAATATACTCTCCCCTTGCTTTAATATCAATTAAATTTAATTGATTACTATCAAACTCTACTTCACCCATTATAGCATTAAGCACACCATCAACATAACCCTTTAGCTGATAAGTATCATTAACAACCCCTTTATCATTACCAACTATATCAATTGCTACATCAGTTTCATTATAAGCTATAATATTGTTAATATCATTATATAAATATCTTACATCTAATACATTAACAGAGCCATTATTATCATAATCTCCTGCTACTAAGAAAATATTATCTAATTGTTCTAAATCTACTAAATGTTTCATCAACATATCGATATCTTCACTTATTACCAAACCGTCTCCAGTGACATCACCCTTAACAATAACATCATATGAAATAACAATTCCACAATAATTAATTGTTAACTTACTACCAGTTTTTAATGATAAATCATTACTAGTATATTTAACTAATTCTTCATTGCTACTCAATTCATCAGTAACATCACTTAATATAACATTATCATTTACTTCAATTATCGAATAAGTATTATCCATAAATTCATAATAAGAAGAATATAAATAACTATTACTAATCTTATTATCAACAAATAAATTATTATAGCGACTTAACAAAATATCCCACTGAGCTTTATTAGATAAACTACTTTTTACCTCTTCAGCAAGATTATAATAACTAATAACATTATTTCTTAAATCATTATTCATTTCCCCTATCTCACTATTAAATGAAGAAGCACTTTTAGTATTAACAAATTTATAAGTTACTTGATTAACTAAATTACCATTTATATCATATATACTAAAACAATAATTATAATTACCATCAATTAATTCATTAAAATTTATTTCATTATAAAAACTATCATTAAAATTTTGTTTACTATACTTTTTAGTACTATAAACTATTCCATTAATAGTAGTTAAAGCATAATAATATTCACTCTCTGTTAAAAAATTAACATCATTAAAATATATTCTTACTCCATTTCCATTAGCCTTATTACTATTAACTATATATTTACCTTCACTAATATTTAAAACTTCACCATCACTATATTTTACGTTATTATTCAAAGTTAAACTACCAACCTCATTCATTAATTGGTTATTAGATATATTTAAAGAAGATATTTTTTCTTCTTGAACAACATTAAAACTTATCTCTTTTTGATTAAGTATAACAAAATCAGTAATATTAA
Source organism: bacterium (assembly GCA_030539175.1). GTDB lineage: Bacteria > Bacillota_I > Bacilli_A > RF39 > UBA660 > JAUNSN01. Next base: position 11,229 of record JAUNSN010000007.1, read on the forward strand.
CAAGCATATATTCATCTATTGCATCTAAAGAAGATAAAGAAGTATAATTTCTTAATTCTAATAAGAATTCATCATTATTAACAATACTAGACAATTCTTCCCCTAAATCATATAAAGTAACATCTATCTTATAATTACCTACTAAATTATTACTAGTAAAACTATTAGTTATTGTATCTAACAATTCCTCACCCAATTTATACATAACAGTTCTTTCTACTATATTATTATTATAACTAATCGTTGATACAACCATATATCTCTTATTATAAGTCGTACCAATACCTTTAATACTATAATTATAATATTCACTAGTTAAACTAGTCGCATCAATTACTTGATTACTACCATTAGTAATATTATCAATAACTAGCTCCTCAATCTTTCCATTAGCTACAACAATAACAGAAAAAGTTTGACTCATTAGTACAACAAAGACCATCAAATAACTAAATATTTTATTCATTTTAAACCTACCCTCCAATAAAATAATCTTGTTTTCTACTATAACACATTTTTTTATAAATAAAAGAAACTTTACATCTATTTTACAAAAACAATTATAACTTTAACTAATAACCCAAAAAATTAGATAGATTATAAAATTCTATCTAATTTATATATTACTATTTAAAACTTAATTTAACATTATTTTAACAAATAATTAAATACTGTATTAAAGTTTATATCAGTTACTGCTAATATAATAGATGCTACACTTAAAAATGGCCCAAAAGGGATTATATTATTTTTCTTTCTAACTAATTCAATAATAGCAATTGGAAAAGCAATAAAAGTTGCTAAAAAGATAGATAAAATTGCCGTATCAAAATTAAGGACTAAACCAAAAAGAAACATTAATTTTATATCACCACCACCTAGTGATTCTTTCTTAAAAACAAAATCTCCAAACATTTTTAAACCTAACATTACAACAAAACTAAATATTGCTGATAATAAACAAGCATAAGTTTCATCTAAACCATTAAATATTAAATTAATTAAAACAATAACAATACAACCAGTTATTAATATTTCATCTGGTATTATCATATATTCAATATCACTAACAATAATTATTATTAAACAAGAAATAAATATCAATTTAATTATCAATTCAACATTTAAACCAAAAACATGATAAGCTACGGCAAACAATACCCCTGTTATTAATTCTGTTAGAAAATAAGAAAAATTTATTTTTGTATGACAATAACGACACTTTCCCTTATTAAGTAAATAAGAAATAACAGGAATTAAATCATACCATTTTAATCTATTATTACAAGAAGAACAATGAGATGCAGGTTTAATAATAGACTTACCTTGACCTCTTCTAATACCAACTAAATGATAAAATGAACCAAGAATAGTACCTAACACAAAGAAAAATATTAACAATAATTTACTCATAAAACCATCCTAACCAATTTCACTATATATATCAAACATAGGAATAATAATAGACAATAAAATAATACCAACAACAATAGCAAGAATAATAATCATTATTGGTTCGACTAAACTTTTTAATTGAGCAACTATATTCTTTTGTTTACTTTGATAATACGTACTTACTCTAATCATCATATCAGCCATTTTACCAGTTGTCTCGCCAGTTACCAACATTTCATATGCAGTACTAGGAAAAAATGAACTATTCTTAAAAGCAACAGACATATTATCTCCATTACGAAGACTAACAATTGCTTTTTTTATTAAAGATTTATATATTTCATTATTAGTAATTTTACCCAATATTTCAATACTATCGGTTATAAAAACATCATGTTTTAATAAAGAACCAAATGTTTTAGTAAACATAATTACCTCGTTATTAATAATAACAGTTTTTATTACTGGTATTTTCATTAATAACCATTGATTCATTTTTCTAAAAATAGCAATATTTTTATACATAATTGTATACAATGTAATAATTGATATAATACTTATAATTATTGTTACCGCATTATCTTTTAAACTATTACTATAGTTAATAATAGATAATGTTATTTTTGGTAAAGTAGTACCCGCTTGACTATATATATTAGAAAATTGTGGAACTACATATATCATTATAAACGAAACAATTGCAACAGCAAGCACTAAAATAGCACTAGGATAAGTAAGAGCAGCAATAATATCACGTCTATTTTCATCTAAACCATTATAATATTCGGCCATATCATCTAAAGTTTCTGGTAATTTACCAGTTAATTCAGCAGCTCTTAGCATATTAACTAACAAATTAGGATAAATTTTTCCTTGTCTACTTAAAGCATCACTAAAGTTTACTCCAGCATTTAATTCATAAATAATTTTTTGATATAATTTTTTTTCTTTTCTTTTCTTACTTTGACGTTCTAAAATAATAAGTGAATCTGTAAGAGGAATACCTGATTTTATATATGTTGATAACTGAGTTAAGAAGAAAGATAAGTCTTTATACTTTATCTTATAATTAACACTAGAAGCAATAAAAATTGAAGATAAGTTACTCGCCTCTATACTATATACATCATATCCTTGATTAATTAAAAATGACTGAGCATCAACCTTAGAATAAGCATCGATATATTCTTTTATCATTTTTCCCTCTTTATTTTTAGCAACATATTTATAACGACGTTTTTTACTACTCCTAATCGCATCAGCAGATTCAAAATCTAAAAGCATATTCTTCCTAGTTACTTTTTTCTCTTTATGTTTATTTACTTTCTCCATTTTGTATCCTCCTCTTTCATTAGGTATCATCTATTTACATACGTTTACTCTATACATTATAGCATGGGTTAAAAAAAAATAAAATAGTCAATACCTGATTTTTATAAATTTCTTTTCAAACTAAAAGCATTTAAAAAATACTCTAAATCAATAAACTTTTCTTATTCTTTTACATATAGTATACCAAAGGGGTTGATGCCAAATGTATCCTAGAGGTTTTTATCCACCATTTGGTGGCATGCAAAACTTTGGCAACATGGCTAACATGGGAAACATGGCAAGTATGAGTCGAATGGGAGGTATTGGACGAACAGGCGGGCTACTTAGCAAATTAGGGTTAAGAGCAGGTGCGACTGGAGCTGGTATTAGCAGAGGAATAAATTGGTCAAGTTTAATTACCAATGCGGGTAAAACTTTAAATGTAGTAAATCAAGCAATTCCTATTGTTAAACAAACTGGACCAATGATAAATAATATGAAGACAATGGTAAAGTTAGCTGGTGTATTTAAAGATAATACCAAAAGTCAAACATCAACAAATAATACAAAATCTAATAATACATCCAAGCATGAAAAAACATATTCGACTAAAGAAACTACAGAAGAAAAAGAACAGTTAAATAATGTAAGTAGTACACCTAACGTTAATAAGCCTAATTTCTTTGTAAATTAAAAGATTAAAGATATAACATGCTTTCCAGTTTTATCTTTAATCTTTTTATAATATATTTCTTTGGTATTAACTTCTCTTTTAATTGAAGTTTTTTATAATCTAATTGTTTCTTTTCTTGAAATAATAAACTATTATTTTTAAGAAGTATTGGTCCAAAGTAATACTCTTTAATACTATACTTCTTTTTTCCTTTTCTAAAAACTATAACAGTATATAATATATTATTTTCTTTAACAATATCCTCATCAAATATATAAAAACCTAACTTTACAACATTCTTTCTTAAATAATTCAAATCACTATTACTTTGAACAATAAGTTGGTTTATACCTTGTATTTTAGCTTTTGAATTAACTAAAATATCAACTATTTTCCTAGAACCTAAACCCGATAATACTATCGTCGTAAAATTTTCATTAATATTCATTAATCCATCAGATATTCGAGTTTCGATTCTTTGTTCTAAACCATATTTCTTTATATTTGATACTGCATTTGTTAAGGCCTTTTCATTAATATCACTAGCAATCAACTTAATATTTTTATACTTTTGAGCCAAATAAATATCTAAATATCCATGATCACAACCAATATCAGCAACTATCTCGTTATCAGTTATATAGGTTGTTATTAATTTTAATCTTTTGCTTATTCTAATCATCAATAAAAGCCTTTAATAATCGAGAACGTGATGGATGTCGCAATTTTCTTAAAGATTTAGCTTCTATTTGTCTAATTCTTTCTCTAGTAACATTAAAAATTTTACCAACTTCCTCTAACGTCTTAGGCGTACCATCATCTAATCCAAATCTTAATCTTAACACTTCTTCTTCTCTTTGGGTTAAAGTAAGTAAAGTATCAGAAAGTGTCTCTTTTAAATTAGAATGTATAGCATATTCCTCTGGCCCCATTGCACTAGCATCTTTTACAAAATCTCCAAGATGACTATCTTCTTCCTCACCAATAGGTGTTTCTAAAGAAACAGGTTCTTGAGCTATTTTAATAACTTCTCTAACCTTTTCAACCGACATATTCATCTTTTTAGCTAATTCTTCTTCGGTTGGTTCTCTATTTAATTCTAATGTTAATTGACGTTGAAAACGAACTAATTTATTAATTGTTTCAACCATATGAACAGGAACCCTAATAGTTCTTGCTTGATCAGCTATTGCTCTTGTAATAGCTTGTCTTATCCACCAAGTCGCATATGTTGAAAACTTATAACCTTTACCAGCATCAAACTTTTCAACTGCTTTCATAAGTCCCATATTACCTTCTTGAATTAAATCAAGAAATAGCATTCCCCGACCAACATATCTTTTCGCAATAGATACGACTAAACGTAAGTTAGATTCAGCTAACTTATTCTTTGCATCTTCATCACCAGTTGCAATTTTCTCTGAAAGAGCTAACTCTTCTTCTAACGATAACAAACTAATCTTTCCTATTTCTTTTAAATACATTCGAACTGGATCATTAATTGTTAATTCCTTAGCTATAGTATTATCTTCTAGTATCTTCTCCAAACTATCTCCACTATCATCTTGCTCTTCTGTCGCAATATCTTCACTAACAATTTCAATATGATTTTCAACTAATGAATTATATAACTCATCAAGTGTTTCACTATCTAAATCTAAATCAAAATGTTTAATTTGACTTGCCAAATACTCATAAGTAATAAAACCCTCTTTTTTACCTTTAGCAATCAACTCTGCTTTGACATTTTCAAAGCTTTTAATCTCTTCTAACACTATACTTTCACTCCTTTTATCTCCATTATCTTATCTAATAACTTAGCCTGCTCTAATGGATCAACTTCATTGTTTATTTTTATCTCTAACTTTTTTATTTCATTATTAATATTGTACTCATTTATAACTTTTATATAATCATTAATCTCTTCAATGCTATATTCACTTTTTAAACAATCATCAATAATAGAACTCAAAGTTAAAAACAAATTATTATTATCTATCAAATACGACATAAAATCCGCGAGTACTATATTACCATATTTATGATAATAATGCACTACTTCATTTGCTAAAAAACGATAATTTTCAACTGGTAAGTAAGATATATTATTTTCAAACAAATTAATTACTTCTTCATCAATTAACATATAATAAATTAAACTTCTTTGAGCTAATTCATATTTACTTCTTCTAACAATTTGTTTTTCTACTACATCAACTGTTTTCTTTATTCTCACTTTATTCTTACTTTTAGTTAAATATTGTTTTTTTAACACCTTATAATCTATATCAAACTCTTTACTTAGTTGCTTTAACTTTAATTCCCCTAAAATTTCATCATTTATAGTTATTATTTCATCAATAACTTCTTCTATGTATTTAGATACCTCATTAATATTAGACATATCTTTATTTTTCTTTAAAATCAACATTTTAAATTCTAAAACATCAAATGCTTTACTTATTTTACTAATAAACTTATCTTTACCATATTTCAAAATATACTCATCTGGATCAAGATTATCTTCTAATCTAACAATTTTTGGAGCAATATTTAATTCTTCTAATAAAGCAATAGTACTAACAGTTGCTTTTTCTCCAGCCTCATCACCATCAAAACAAAGTATTATATTATTACTTAATTTTCTAATCAAAACTAATTGTTGTTTCGTTACAGCAGTTCCCATAATCGCAACACAATTATCAATTCCCACAGTTGAAGCTCTAATTACATCCATAAAACCTTCCATCACTATAATACTATCATTTTTAAGTAAATGTTTATGAGCATTATGATAATTATAAACTATTTCTCTTTTTTTAAAAATAGGAGTTTCTTTAGTATTAATATATTTACTATTATCTTCTGTATTATAAATACGCCCACTAAAAGCTATAACATTACCAGAAGGATCATATAAAGGAAACATAATACGATTTATAAATATATCCTTAGTTCTTCCATTAGACAACCCTAAAGCTATTAAATCATCTATACTATACTCTTTATTTAGTAATAATTTAGTTACACTACTAGCAGTATGCGATAAACCTATTTCAAATTTTTTAATAGTATCACTATCAATACTTCGAGCTGCTAAATATTTCTTAGCATATGTTCCCAATGAAGTATTAATATTATTTTGATAAAACTTTTTAGCAATATCCAATACTTCATAATACTTATTATTAGGATTTTCCTTTTTAGGAATATTACCACCAACAGTTATACCTACTTTTTCACCAAGTAGTTTAATTGCCTCATTATAACTAACGTGTTCATAATCAGCAACAAACTTAAAAACATTACCAGCTGCTTTACAAGAAAAACAATGATACATCTGTAAATCTGGACTAACACTCATACTTGGATTTTTATCATCATGAAAAGGACATACACCAAAATAATTTTTACCTCTTTTTTCTAGTGGCAAATATAGTGAAACGACATTTACAATATCATTTTTTTGTCTTATTTCATTAACTATTTCTTGACTTATATATGACATATTATCCTCCCATCATTATTTTAAAAACGTACAATCACCAAATGAAAAGAATTTATAATTATTTTTTATAGCATAATGATAAGCATCTCTTATTGTATCAATTCCACTAAATGTAGACACTAACATTAATAAAGTAGACTTCGGCAAATGAAAATTAGTAATAATTGCATCCACTACCTTAAACTGATAACCTGGTTTAATAAAAATATTAGTCCATCCACTAGTTGCTTTAATTTCATTATTAGTCTTACCTACTGTTTCTAATGTCCTAACCACTGTAGTTCCAACAGCAATTATTTTCTTTTTATTCCGTCGAGTATCATTAATAGTAGAAGCACTACGAGAAGAAATTTCATAATATTCACTATGCATATGATGGTCATCAATATAATTTGAACTTACAGGCCTAAAAGTACCTAAACCAACATGTAAAGTTATAAAAACAATATTAACACCTTTTTTTCTTATTCTAGTTAACAACTCATCAGTAAAGTGCAACCCAGCAGTAGGGGCGGCCACACTTCCAATATTTTTCGCATAAACCGTTTGATAATCTTCATGATTTGTAATCTTTTGTTTAATATATGGCGGTAAAGGCATTTCCCCTAATTGATCTAATATTTCATAAAATACACCATTATATTTAAAAGAAAATTCCCTTATACCCTCTTCACCTATCGCTATACATTTAGCCTGTAATATATCATTACCAAACGATATAATATCATTAAGTTTTATTCTCTTAGCTGGTTTAACTAAACATTTCCAGTTATCACCATCCCCCCTATTTAAAAGTAATATTTCAACAACTGCTTTAGTCGATACTTTAATACCAATTAAACGAGCTGGCAATACTTTACTATCATTAAGTACTAAACAATCCCCAGCTTCCAAATAATCAACAATATTATAAAACTTTTTATCTACCAACGATGAATCATTTTTATCTATTACCAACATCTTTGCCTCATCGCGATTAACTATTGGCTTTTGCGCAATTAATTCATTAGGTAAATCAAAATCAAAATCACTTGTTTTAAGCACACAACCACTTCCCTAAATTAAAATACAAACATAAAAAATCAACATTATGGAATGTTGCATTTGTGTCTAACGTTTGAAGTTAGATACATTATAAAATAAATTAGTTACTAATGTCAAGAAAAAAAGATACAATAAGCAAAAAATTTGATTATCGACTCTTTGAGAATATCGTCTTACAATTTATTTATGGCGATGTTGTTCATCAAAACTTAAATTTTTAATATAATTTTCAAGTGTCATATTTAAACCATCTAATCCCAAATTTAAAGAACTATAAACATTCTCACCAGCAATTACTTTACCCTCACCACCAGGAACTAATTGGACAAAATTTATATTTGAAAATTTATCTTTTATGAAAGCATGAGCCATAATTTGAAATATTGCGCTATCATCTGCATAAAACACATCATTCACCATCGCAATATTTGATTTTATAAAATCATACATTTGAAATATTTTTCCATCAATAGCATCTTTAGTTTCCCAAGATTTTGTTATTGAATCACGAACAAGACATTGTTTCTCAGAAAATTGTGGACCTAACACAACTTTAGTTCCCACCAAATAAGGTTCAATCTCCTTAACAGCTTGCTCTACTACTGAGATATTTTCTACACTAACAAAACTAAATGTCATTTCATTTATCCAAAGTTGTTCACAAATAACATCTAATCGCTCTACAAAAACCTTAATATCGTTAATCCTAGTTTCCTCAGCAGTACCATCATTACTAAAAAATGTATCATGCAAATCACAAAAAAATATACATTCTCGCAAATTTTCCATACTCCCACCTCCTACATTATGTCCATTATATCATCTATTAATAATTTTTCCAAATCATTTACATCACTTTTTACAATTAATTAATATATATTTATAAAAATATATATTAAAAAAACACAATAAAAAATACTTAAAAACCATATTAGTTTTTAAGCATTTTTTTATTGTGTTAATTCTTAATCAATAATTTCTCTAATATACTAACAATTACATACATTAAATATGACACAATCATAAGAATAATAATACCACTAATTACTAAACTTAAATTAAATACTTGCGAACCATAAGTAATTAAATAACCAATACCCTCTTTTGAAACTAAGAATTCTCCCATTATAACTCCACTAATGACACTATGGGGAGAAAATTATTTTTCTTCTAACAACCACTCTAATATGTTTTTATGGATTATGCCATTTTGGGACATATCAAATTTATCTGTTGTTATTACATATTTTGGATAATTGTCATCAATTCCTTTATATACGCCAAATTCTCTTTCAATAACTGAATCATCTGCTAAAATGAAAGCTACTTGAATATATATTTTTTCTTCATATCTTGTTGCTATAAAATCAATTTCACCATTTTCTATATTTCCTACTTTTACGTCATAACCTCTTGATAATTCGTTATATACAATATTTTCTAAGTATGCTCCCATTTGAAGTTTTTTAGATGAATTCATTATTTGTCCTAAACCTATATCGGTTAAATAGTATTTATATTTTCCATTTAATATTCTTTTACCCCTAACATCATATCTGTCAGCTTTGTTAATCAAAATTGCCTTTGTCATATATTCTAAATAATTATACAAAGTAATTTTCGCTACTTCTCTTTTTTCTTTTAAGAAATAATTTACTAAACTTTCTGCTGAAAACGTTTGAGATGGGGTTGTAACAATATACTCAACTATCCTATTAAATAAATCTAAATCTTTAATGTTGAAACGTGAAATAATATCTTTTACAATTATTGAATTATATATATCGGATAAATATATTTTTATTTGTTCCTCGTTTGTGAGTGCAAATCTTTGAGGAAGTCCGCCCCATTTTACATAATCTTCAAAAGCAGTTTCTAATTCATGCTTGTCTTTGATATCCTTTAATTCACAAACTTCTTTAAAAGAAAAAGGAAACACTTTAAATGATACATATCTTCCTGCTAAATGTGTAGCAAGTTCAGAAGACAATAAATCGCTATTCGAACCAGTTATAAAAATAGAAACTTTTTCTTTGTATTTTGCTTTAAAAGAATTAACTGCTTTTTCCCATTTATCAACATTCTGAATTTCATCGAAGAATAAATAATATTTTGTGTTGTTAATCATTTTTTTTTCAACATATTTATGTAAATCAAAATCATTTTTTATAAAAGAATAATCTTCAAATTCAAAATTAATATAAATTAGTTGTTCTTTCATAACTCCATTATTCTTGATTTCATCAATTATTTGCAATAAAATTACCGATTTCCCACATCTTCTTATACCCGTAATAACCTTAATAAGATCTTGCTCATAAAATGGTCTTATTTTAGATAGATATTTTTCTCTTATTAGCATAATATCACCCTTTCAAGGATAATTATACTATAAGATATATCATTTGTCAATTTTGTTTAATATACTAAACAAAACAATTGTTTTGTCGATTTTTGTTTAGTAAAATTATGATATTTTAAATTTTATTTCAACTTCATTATTACTAATAATTACTTTATCGATTATGTGTTCTATAATCATTCTTTGTTCTTCAAAAGTCATCATGTTCCATGTGCTTTGTAAGTTTTGTAACATTTCAAGGGATGCTATATTTTTTTGTTCATCATATTTAGATTCTGCAATTTTTAATTCCAGAGTTTCTTTTTCCTCTATCAATTCTTTTAATTTTTCTTTTGTTTCACAAGTAGCAATGCCATCTGATAAAAAGTTAATTAAATTATCTATTTGTTTTTGCACTTTTATAAGCCTATTTCCGTATTCTTCTAGGACATTTACTTGCAATAATTCATAATTAGTTTTAAATAGGTTTTTATCTAGTGCCATAGAAAATAATGATTCATAAACAAGATCTTCAATTTCAAATGAGTCCCATCTTTTATTTTTACAATTAGGATCTTTAATAAATTTAGGTTTGCTTTTTTGCTGCGAATAGCAGTAGCATATTAATCTTTTACCCCATTTTTGATAACGATACTTAGCACCACAATTTCCACAATAAATTTTTCCTGATAATAGATAATGCCTTGCAGTTCTTGATTTACTTCTTAGTTTATTGGTTTCAATTATTTTTTGATATAATTCTTCAGATACAACTCTCTCATGTCTTCCTTTAAATTCCTTATCTTTATATGGAATTATTCCTAAATTGGTACGACTTTTAATTCTTTTTTCAACTAGACTTTCATTCATCCCGACAATAGAGCCAATTTTAATAAAACTCATTCCACTAATATAAAGAGAAATCATTTTATGTAGCAGTTTTACCTCAGTAGGATTAGGCACTAATATGCCCAAATTTCTATCATAGAAGTAAGGAAAAGGTATTTTACCTCCACCTTTCCAAAGTCCATCTTCAGCCCTTTTTTGAATGCCAATTCTTGTTCTTTCCAGTATTGTTTCTCTTTCTAGTTGAGCAAAAACAGATAATATACCAATCATTGCTTTTCCAAAAGGAGTAGTTGTATCAAAGTTTTCTCTTATAGAAATAAAACCTACATTATGTTTGTTAAAAACTTCTTCGATTAAATATAAAGTATCTTTTTGACTTCTTGAAATTCTATCTAATTTAAAAACAAATACACAATCTATTTTGTGATCTTTAACATCTTTTATTAATCTTTGAATATCAGGTCTATTTAAATCTTTACCACTATAGCCACCATCAATATAATAAACAAACTCTGTATATTCTTTAGCTTTAGCATAACTTAGCAAATATTCTTTTTGGGCATCAATTGAGTAACCTTCTAATTGAATATCCGTAGAAACTCTAGCATACAGTCCAGCTTTGATATTATTACCTCCTTATACTATCATAATTATTAGCATATTTTCTTATTAAATCATATATAATTGGTATTTTAATTGTTATATTCTTAGGTAAAGTAATATTACCTTTAGAATCATAATAAGTGACTTTATATTTACTCAAGTATAGGCACCCCTATATAATTTTATTTCTTTAACTCTTAATAATGCCATTATTAGTTGTTTAATTCTATTTCGCTTATAAAAATGAAAATAATTATATAGCAATACAAACAAATAACATCTTTATCATAGATATAAATTACTTAAACATTTAGTTCATTAATTTACATCTAAAAGTATACATGATATAATTAATTAACAAATAAATAATAATTTGAAAGTGAGGTATATTATGAATCAAGAAAAATTTGGTCAATTTATTAAAGATATAAGAAAAAAACATAATTTAACTCAAAAACAATTAGCTGATAAATATAATGTAACTTATCAAGCTGTGAGCAAATGGGAAAACGGTAAAAATATGCCAGATACTTCACTTATTAAACAAATGAGTAAAGATTTTAATATAAGCTTAGAAGAAATGTTTGATGGAGAATTTAAAGAACAAAAAAGAAAAAGAAAATATTTGTTATTTGGAATAATAATTATAGTTATAAGCATCATTTTAATTTTATTAAATACTATATTAAATCAACAAGAAGATAGTTTCGAATTTAAAACTTTATCTAGTAATTGTGAAAATTTCAATATATCAGGTACTATTGCTTATAATAAAAATAAATCAGCCATATATATTAATAATATAAAGTATTGTGGCGGTAACGATACAGAACAATACAAAGAAATAGAATGTGTTTTATTTGAAACAAATGGTAATACTGACACAAGAATAAATTCTTATAATTATGATAAAGATGGTAGTATTAAATTAGAAGAGTTTTTAGAAGATTTAACAATTTCTATTGATAATCATATTAAAACTTGTGAAGAATACTTAGAAGATAGCTTGTATCTTTCTATAAACGCGACTAATGAAGAAGGAAAAATAACAAGTTATAAGATTCCTTTAACCTTAAATAACTGTTCTAATTAACTCAACTTATTGTTGAGTTTTTTCAACTCATACGTTATTGTTTTAATTTTCTTTTCCATATAACATTAATATTGAGAGGAGAAAAAGTAATGAAAAAGAAAAATTTTTATGTATTTATTATCAAAGGAGTATTAATTATTAGTATTATTATAACAATATTATATATTACAAAAAATAACAATAATACTTTAAAACAATTACCAACACCAGAAATAACTAATGGCATACGAGGTGAACAATTTGGTATAGATAAAAACATCAATGAAGAAACAATCGATAATTATTTAAATAGAAACGATTCTGTATATCGTGATGTTAGAATGTTAATTGATCCAGGTAATTATGAAGCAATAGGCGGAGATTCTTATTTGTCTGGGTTTATTGCTGGATTTGAAGTAGTGCCACTACCATATTTAGTAAATGTTAGTAATCTTCCTGAAGACGTTGGTGATACCTATACAGGAAATACACTTTATACGCAAACAGAAAACGGAAAATATATTGCTAACTACAAAGAGTCACTTCAGATATTAGAATACTTATTTCCTAAAGATAAGTACATATTCTTAATTTGTGGAGGTGGAGGATATGCAGGTATGACAAAAAATCTTTTAACAGCACTCGGATGGAATGAAAATAAAATTTATAATGTTGGTGGCTATTGGTATTATGAAGGGGAAAATAAAGTAGAAGTTAAAAATACATCTTATGATGATGTTACCTATGATTTTTGGAAAGTAGCATATCATAATATTGAGTTTGATACTTTACATTTAATTGAAAAATAATGAAAAAAAAATTTATTATAATAATACCAATAATAATAGTATTAACTATTATAATATATCTACTTATATTTAATAATAAATCAACAGCTTTTTATTTAGAAAACGAATATTATAAAAGCAGCGATATTGTTGAAATCAAATTAAATGATTTTAATAACTTAATCGATTCCAAAGAATCGTTTGGTATATTTATATATCAACCTATGTGTTCTACATCATCCAATTTTGAACAAGTTATATATGACTTTCAAAATCAATATCAAATAAAGTTTTTCAAAATTGCCTTTAGTTCTATAAAAGATACAAAAAATATTAACTTTTTAAAATATTATCCATCATTTATAATATACAAAGATGGGCAAATGATAGATTTTTTAGAAGCAGATAAAAAGGAAGATACAAGTATTTATCAATCAGTTGATAGTTTTAAAGAATGGTTTACAAAATATGTAAAACTAAAAGATACTAATTATACACCTATTGATGAAAGTCAAAATCTAAATTATAGTGAAGACAATAGTAGCATTGTTGATATTTCTTTAGATAACATAGTTAGAGAAGAAAATAAAGTTAATATTTACTTCTTTTGGGGAAATGGATGTCCTCATTGTGAAGAAGAATTTGCTTTTCTTAATAGTATAGAAAAAGAATATGGGAAATATTATAATCTATATACATTTGAGACATGGTATGATGAAGAAAATGCTAAATTGTTAAATGTGTTTGCAACAGCTATGGGAGATAAAGTAACAGGTGTCCCATATACTATAATTGGAGATAAATCTTTCTCTGGTTTTACTAGTAGTTATGAAAATGATTTTAAAAATGCAATAATTAACCAGTATAATAATAGCTTTGATGTCTATTTTGATAAAATAAACAAGTAAATTTATTAAGTTAAAGTTATCAACAACAAATTACCATTTTAAAGCAGATGAAATATTCTGCTTTTTGTGTTATACAACAATAATATATATTTTCTTACTAAAAAAAATAGAAATTTCAACATAGCACTTGACTTAAAGCTTACTTTAACTTATATAATGTATAATGAAAGGAGAATTTTTATGTCTTATTCTATAAAAGAAATTGCTGATATGATGCAAGTAACAACATCTACAATAAGATATTGGGATAATGAAGGACTTTTACCTCATGTAAATAAGGTAAGTGGAAGAAGAGTTTTTGAAGATAAAGATTTTAAATGGTTAAGAGTACTTAATTGTATGAAAAAAATTAATATGCCAATTAAAAAAATTAAAGAATATGTTAAACTTGCCGAAAAAGGTGATTCAACATTACAAGAAAGATATGACTTAATTTTAGAACAAAAACAGATAATTAAAAATGAAATAGAAGATTTGAAAAAATGTCTACAAGAATTTGAATATAAAGAATGGTATTATAAAACAGCAATTGAAGCAGATACAGAAAAAGTTGTTGAAAATATTACATCCAGTTGCCCTACTTTGGAAGTTGATAAAATACCAAAAAATAAGAAAGGTGGAAATTAAATGAAAGAACAATTAAATTTAGTTAAGGAATGGGATAAAACATTTCTTAAAAGTGACAAAGTAAATCACAAAAAAGTAACATTTCATAATAGATATGGAATAACTTTAGTAGCCGATATGTATGAGCCAATAAATTATGATGGTAAATTACCAGCTATTGCAGTATGTGGTCCCTTTGGAGCAGTTAAAGAACAATGCAGTGGCTTATATGCACAAACTATGGCTGAACGAGGTTTTCTATCAATAGCATTTGACCCATCGTTTACTGGTGAATCTTTAGGCACTCCAAGATATATGGCTTCACCTGATATAAATACAGAAGATTTTCAAGCAGCAATAGATTTTTTATCAATACAAGATAATGTTGATTCTAAAAAAATTGGAATTATTGGTATTTGTGGATGGGGTGGACTTGCATTAAATGCTGCTTCACTTGATACGAGAATTAAAGCAATTGTTACTTCTACAATGTATGATATGTCAAGAGTAAATGCTAATGGATATTTTGATGAATTTGCTAATGAAGATGCTAGATATGAAACAAAAAAAAGCTTAAATGCACAAAGAATTATAGATTATAAAAATAATACCTATGAATTAGCTGGTGGATGTTTAGAATTACCTGTACCAAAAGAAGCACCTTTTTATGTTAAAGATTATAGTGAGTATTATAAAAAAAGAGCATATCACAAAAGAAGTTTAAATTCTAATGGTGGTTGGAATAAAATTGGTTGCATGTCATTTATAAATCAACCTATACTCAGCTTTAGTAATGAAATAAGAAGTTCTGTATTAATGATACATGGCGAAAAAGCACATTCATGTTATTTTAGTAAAGATGCTTATAATAATATGATACGTGATAATAAATATAAAGATAATAAAGAACTTTTAATTATTCCTAATGCAGTTCATACTGATTTGTATGATAATTTAGAAGTAATACCATTTAATAAAATAGAAGAATTTTTTAAAGAGGCTTTTAAATAATGAATAAGAAAAAATTGATTATAATTATTATATTAATTTTAGTAATTATTTTAGGAATAATCACTTATATTATGTTAAATACAAATAAAAAAGGAAGTAATAATGTGCCTAATAATGATAATGTTCAAATATTAAATATGCCTAATTATCCAAATGATATGGGCTTTGATTTTGAAACTAAAACAGCAACATTAAATAGTGGATACAAGATGCCAATAAATGGTATTGGAACTTATAGTTTAACAGGAGATACTTGTTATAATTCTATTACTAGTGCATTAAATTCAGGTGTAAGACTTATAGATACAGCTTATATATATGGTAATGAAGAAGAAATAGGAAAAGCTATTAAAGACTCATCTGTTCCAAGAGAAGAAATATTTATAATTACCAAAATATATCCAAGTCAATTCGATAATCCAGAAGAAGCAATTCAAATGGCATTTACCAAATTAGATGTTGAGTACATTGATATGATGCTTTTACATCATCCAGGTAGTAATGATGTAAAAGCTTATAAAGCCATGGAAAAATATGTAGAATTAGGTAAAATTAGATCAATAGGTTTGTCAAATTGGTATGTTGAAGAATTAGAAGAGTTTTTACCACAAATAAATATTACACCAGCATTAGTACAAAACGAAATTCATCCATATTATCAAGAAAATAATGTTATTCCATATATACAAAAATTAGGTATAGTAGTTCAAGGATGGTATCCACTGGGTGGTCGTGGACATACAAGTGAATTATTAAATAATGAAACAATTGTAAAAATTGCTGAAAATTATAATGTATCATCTGCTCAAATAATATTAAGATGGAATTTGCAAAAAGGTGTAGTTGTAATACCTGGATCTAGTAATCCAGAGCATATAAAGGAAAATACAGAACTATATCATTTTGAATTAACAAAAGAAGAAATGGAAGAAATAAATAGTTTAAATCGTGATGAAAAACATGATTGGTACTAAAAGAAAGGAATTATTATGAATCAAAAATTAATTATTATAGTTATAATTGTCGTTATTATATTAGCAATTGGTATTGGAACAACAATTGCATTAAATAACAAAAATAAAAACCAAGACATTGATAATAATACTCAGAATAATCAAGAAAATGATGAACCACAAGAAAATCAAAATAATACAAATAATAATCAAAGTATAGTTGTCTATTTTTCAGCAACTGGAAATACTGAAAAGATTGCAAAATATATTAGTGAAACATTAAATATTGATACTATAGAAATAATACCAGAGAATAAATATACAAGTGATGATTTAAATTATGGAAACAATAATAGTCGATCAAACAGGGAACAAAACGATAGTAATGCAAGACCAACAATTAGAAATCAAATAGATGTATCTTCTTATGACACAATTTATTTGGGTTACCCTATATGGTGGGGAACTGTTCCTAAAATAATTCTTACATTTTTAGATACTAATAATTTAGATGGAAAAACGATTGTTCCGTTTTGTACATCAGGTTCATCGGAAATTAGCACAAGTGTTAATAATTTAAGAAGTTATAATACCAATATGCAAGTAATAGACGGCAGAAGATTTTCACCAACAGCTACCAAAAGCGAAGTTTCTACATGGTTAAATGAAATTAACAAATAAATATAATTTAATAAAGAGATTACTAAAAGTAATCTCTTTATTTCTTTTATTTTCTCTCTATACCTCTATTAGCCCGATTAAAGACATACTTATATTTATTTTCAAACTACTAACTATACAATTATAACTACTTGGAAATACTACATATCTAAATATTTGAAATTTACTAGCATTAAATGACTGTAATAACTTTATCTTTAAAGTATCTGTATTAACAAAACCAGAATATACAGTCATTACTGTTACTATTACTGAGATTAGCAAAGCCATTATAATAATTGAAGAATTTGTTGCTCCTGCCCATATTATTATAATTGGACCTAATGATATTTTAGGTAGACTATTAATAATAGTTAAATAAGGATCTAATACCTTGGAAAGAAACTTATTCCACCATAATATAGTTGCAAGTAATATTCCAATAATAGTACCTAGTAAAAAACTAATTGTTGTTTCATAAACAGTAATATATATATGATGATATAGATTAGATGTTTGATGAAGACTTATAATAGTATTTAAAACCATTTTAGGACTAGATAGAATAAAAGTATTAATAATTTCCTTATCAGCTAAATATTGCCATATAAAGATAAAAAAAGTAATAATAAATAATTGAGTTATAATAACTAAAATCTTAGTTTTTCGCTTACTTTTCAAATAATTTTTATGTTCTACACTATACATGAAAATCAATCTCTTTCCATATCTCATTATAGTATTTAGCAAATTCAGTCGCACTTCTATTTTTAAAAGGCGTTGACGCATCAGTTAACTTAATAGGAATTATCTTCTTCACTATCGCTGGTCTTTTAGATAACACCACTACTCTATCTGCCATGCTTATTGCCTCTGCAATATCATGAGTAACAAGAATAGCAGTCTTATTTTCTTTTTTAATTATGTTATAGACATCATCACTAACCATTAATCTAGTTTGCGAGTCTAAAGCACTAAAAGCTTCATCTAAAAGAATTATATCGGGATTTGTTGCTAATGTCCTAATTAAAGCAGTTGGATGATTACTAAAACCCGCGATTATGTATTTTTATTTTTTTCACTACCTTTTTGAATAAGTTCTTCTACTTTAGTTTTATAACAAAAAAAGACAATTACATTTCATAATTGTAACTGTCTTTTATAAAAATTTAACTAAATCTTTTTTTTGTATATAATGTTACACTAATAAGCCCTAACAAACCAACACCACCAAGAATTATATAATTAAATATACCATCAGATGTTTTAGGATTTGCTGCTTCATTCAATTTATAAGATAAAGCATATAGAGAAAATTTGTCAGATGCAAAAGTTAATTTCGTTCCATCTTCACTTACTGTACCATCAATCTTATTAACAGTATCACCATGATTATTCATTAAAAAGAATACATATCCTTTATTTTGTAAATTTTCTGGTATATCAATAGTGAAAGTTTTTGGAGTCGACAACTCAGTAATACTTAATGTATCATCACCATAATGCAATGTAAGATCAATATCAAATATTGCAACAAGTTGTTCCCCATTACTTAACGCTTCTTTAATTTCATCAATAGCTGTTTCATTTGCTGTATCATCTAAAACAATAGGCGTTATTTCAACTACCAAAGTAGCAGTTCCTGCTTCAATTGCATTTTTAGCATCATCAGGGAAATTAGCAATATCAGTATCAATAGCCGCTAATAACTCTGCTGGCTTAGGTGTATTAATATTAACAACAGGTGCTGTTGTAGTTTTAACTTCAATTTCTGTAATTTCTCCTGTTAGACTTGCATCTTTTATTCTAACTTCATATATTCCAGCTGAAAGATTAGTAATTGCTTCTTTATTAGAGATAGTATTAAATGTCGTAGCACTCTTTAATTTATATTCATAAACTAAATCTGAATAAAGTCCTATAATCTTTCCATTATCTTCATTATTAGTTGCTGCAACACTAACTAATGATGGTGCTGTAATTTTCGACCAAGCTGCTGAACCATCACCACCAGTAGTATCTACAGTATTATTATTACCATAATATCCATAAGTAGTCCAAGTATGACCATTTTTTAATAATTCAAGATGAATATTTTGATGAACACGACCAATATATTTCAATTCATCAATAGGTTTAACATTACCACCTATATTCCCTGCTGTATAAGTACCAACTAATTGATCATCAGCATTCACATAGAAATATTGAGTAACACTCTCTGGCAAACTACCTGTATAATTATAAGTTGGTGTTGAATTGCAATCAACTATTTTTACACCAAAATACGATGTAGGTGATGCATATGTCGTAGCACCAAATAAACCACCTAAATAATAAAATCTATTACCAGCAATAGCATTTGTAAAATTTGTAGTAAACGTACCATCAAAAGTTGAATTATCAAATACAATAGCATATTTATTATTTACACCCTTATTAAATTCATAAGCAGTATCATTATCAGAAGTAGTAATTTGCCCTACTATACCACCAACAATTACATAGTATTTACTAAAATCTAAATTTTTCAAAGTAAAATCAACAGAGCTTTTAACATTCTTAAAAGTTGTCCCAGATTGAGCAAATAATACTAACCCACCCATTTGATCTAAAGATTCCATTTTTCCAGTTATAGTAATATTTTCAAATGAGGTATTAATTGCATAATACGCAAGTGGAGCTCTCATGTTAACAGTGTCTACAACAAATTTTATGTTTTTAAACTCTGCATTTTGCACTTTATCAAATATCATATGCCCTTTATTATCTTTTGGTACAGTTGTTGCTCCCAATTTCACCGTATAAGTAATAGTATTATTATTACCATCTAAACTTCCTGTAAAAGCATTTGCAATAGCTGTCCATGTTTCATTAATCGTTATATTATTGGTTAATTTATAGTTGCCATCCAATGGATAATTAGCATCTACACCAATTTTAGCTAAATCACTAGTTGAACTAATCTCAATTACTTGAGTTTCCGCATTTACATTTACTACACCAACGATTAAAAATGCTGCAAATATAAATAACAATAAACTAAATTTTTTCATTTTTTTTCCTCCTACTATCATATATATAACATATGTACTAAAAAATTTCAATTAATTTTAATAGAAAAATTTCATTTTACACTATATACTAATTTTATTCTCACCTCCCAAGTATCGTGATGAAGATTTATTTGATACTAAAACTTAGACCTAAATTTGAAATATTAATAAGAGATGATGACGTAGCAAAAGTCAATCAAGTTTTTCAAGAAACATGGAAGTAATAGAAAAATACTTACATAATAAATTTTCTACTCAAAATTCCATTTTATTGTAATGTTTCTTTCATTTATAGTTTTGTTTAAAGAACCAATTTCGATTCTATTTATAAATTCATCTACTATTACTTTATTTAACTTATCAATTTGTTTATATTCCTTGAAAATTTTTAGACTATCAGTTGTTTCATTACTATTAGTTTTAAACAAATCAATTTTTTTGTTTATATCATCTATTAATACATCATACTTATCATCAAACTTTAAATATTCATTTTGTAATATCATAAATTCACGAGCTGTTATTATTCCCTCTACACGATCTTTATATAATGTTTTTAGATATTTTTCTTTATCTAATTTTTTCTTAATCAATGCATTTTTTTCTTTCATTAAAGAATTAATTTTATCTTGATAATTAGATTTTAAAATATTTGCATTAGAACTTTTTAATTTTTCTAAATTGTAATACTTTGAAAACATTTTATTCAGTTCTTCTATTATAATATTTTCTAAAAAGTCAAACCTAATAGATAATTTGTTAATACAATTATCATAACCATTACGAGTTGATGTACAAACCAAATATTCATGTTTTTTAGTTGAGTTTTTCTTTAAATAACGACCACAAAGAGAACAATATACTTTACCTGAAAATATATGTATCTTTCCAGTTTTCTTACAAGCTCGTAAATTATTATTAATTTTATTTTGAACTAATTTCCAAGTATTCATATCAATAATTGGTTTGTGAGCATTTTCGATTCTTATCCAACAATTTTTCGGTTTCTTAACAATTCTTTTGTTCTTATAACTTATAGTAGTTCTTTTACCTTGAATTAAATTACCAATATAAACTTCGTTTAAAAGAATAGTTTTAATAGCATTATGACTCCATTTTATATCCTCAATGTTTCTATCACTAATAATATTTAATTTATAACCTTTCAAATGTTTATAAAAAGAAGGACACGGTATATTTCTTTCGTTTAATTTTTTAGCAATAGTTCCATATCCATAACCTTCTAAATATAACTCAAATATTTCTTTTACAATTTCTTTTACATCTTCATCTATAATTAATTCATTATTATTTTTAGGATTAACTATATAACCATATGAAGCAAATGGACTAATAAATTCACCATTTTTCATTTTTACAGTAAATGCAGATCTGATATTATTAGATAAATCTTCTAAATACCATTCGTTTACTAGTCCATTGATTTGCCTAGATTTTTTATTTCCAACGTTAAAAGTATCAGCATTATCAGTAAAACTTAAAAATCTAACATTCCATTCAATAAACTTGTTATGTAAGTATTTTTCTATTACTTCCATATCTCTTGAAAATCTTGATTGACTTTTACAAAGTACAATATCAATTTTCCCATTTTTACAATCTTCAATAAGTCTTTCAAACTCTGGTCTATAAGTACCAGCACCAGATAAATCTTCATCACAATACTCAGCAGCAATTACCCAATTTTCATGTTTTGAAACTTCTCCCATAAGTAAGTTTCTTTGATTTTTGATTGATTCGCTATCATCATTAGCACTAGTCTTATTCCTATCTTCAGCAGATAATCTTAAATAAATAGCAACACGTAGAATCTTAATTGTTTCTTTTAAAGAACTATCACCACCATTTTCAATCATAATAATTATCTCCAAATATTTGGCAATAATTATTAAGTAAGCAATTATTTTTATAAATAGTGTGATTATAACATACATCTATCATATGTCATAGTCTTCTTTCATTTGTTCTAAAATAGCTATTATTCTAAGTAATTTTATATTAAAGTTATTTTCTTTATCTATTTCTGATAAATCACTATAAACATTATTTATATTATATTTTATTTTCACATTTTACCCCCCTTTTATTCTTATAATAAATTATATTCAAAGGGTCTTTAAGTATTTTTGTTTTTTTTAATACATTTTGGTGGGCTGATTTTATCTTATTTATGAGAATTTTAAGACATTTCTGGGTGCTATTTTAGCAGGCTGACAAACAACATTGCTAGTGGCGAGTTAGCGATAAATCAAGGATTTTCAGAAAAAAGAATGTCAGCCAATTCATTTCATGTCATACATTTGTGATAACGATTTTCAGGGCAAAATTATAATTAAAAAAACAATCATAATAATTTCTCCTTTTAAAGACACAAAAAAAGCATAATCATGAATGACTATAACTCTACGAATTAACACTACTGCTATTATACTAATAATAGCACTTGATAAATCGATATGCAAGACGAAAAAAAACGAAATTAAAAGGTGTTTTTTTCCGCTTCTTTAATGTTTCGTTTATATTATTTTTAAAAAACTTATTTTGCAATTTACTTTCAAATCCATTAATCTCTATTCCTGGCAAGAAATTAACATCGATACCTTTCAGCTTTTCTTTCATACATGTATAATTTGAATAATTTAAAATATTATGATCAGTTTTAACTATCATGTTAACTTTAATGACAAAAATAATTTCATTTTTTATAAATTCATCAACATCAAAATTACATACATCAAATGAATCATTGGTATGAAAATGAATATCAACTAAATTATACTTCATATCTTCCCCACTATTTTTTATATCTAATTTGTAAATTCAGTTTAAAAAATATCCTTCCATCTTTTTCATATAATTGAACCATCTTATATCTCTTAGAACTAGGAGTCTACAATTTAGTTTGGTTAATTAAATATTTTAAAACTTCTTGCTCAAAGTATATTAAATCAAGGACTACAACATTTCCATCAGATTTTACTATAATTAGACCACCATTAACTTCGTTTATCCCATTTTTTATTTGGAAAAAAACCAAAACTTATTCCTTTAAAAAAATCAGATAATTTTTTAATTGCAAATTCTTCATCTTTAAATTCATTTGTTGACAAAAATAATTCTTTTAAATTACCACTTACATCATTATAAAAATTAAGTAAAGCTTTACCTAAATATAATGGCATATTTGAATCAACCATTTCTAAATTGTATTTAAAGCTTTCATTTGGCACATCAACAAACTTTATTTTACCACCAAATTCATATATTTTCTTTAACCCATCTCTCAATTTTGTTTTAGATTTAGATGTTGTAATTTGATTTATTAAAGCAATGTGTTCCCTTTTTAATCCTTCTATTTCATATAAAAAATCCGTTACATGACTAGCATTTAATAAAGTAGCTGGACTTCCTAAACTAGATTTTATGCTATACTTTAAAACAACTCTATCACTTATTTTTGTATCTAAAACAGTTGCTATTAAATCACTTTTAGTTTGTGAATCTGATTTCAAAAAATCTTGATCTGTCATCTTTTTTAAAATAGGATTCAATTCTTTTATCTCAAAAGCCCCTTTTCCTGAAGAAACATTTTTTATACTATTTTTAACCATCTCAATACTATTTTCTATTTCTTCAATAGAAATCATATTTTTTAATTCGTTCTGAAAATATATTTCAACTTCCTTTTTTGAAGTTAAAATAAAATCTATTAATTTTTGTTTTTCTTTTATAGAAAGTTTTTCAACGATAAATAAATCATTACAAATTTCTTCCAACTTGCTGTCAACAATATTTAAGTTAGGGTTCTCCAAAAGAGATAATACTACATACATCTCTGACCACTCGCCTCTATTTTTACCCATAAAAATCATCCAACCTTTCTATCATATATTTTGCCATTTCTTGAATTACTGGAATTGAAACTGAATTACCAAACATTTTATACTTTTGTGTTTCACTTATTTCATGTGGAAAAGAAAATTTATCTTCTCCATTTTCAATAAAAGCATAATTAATAAATCCTTGTAATTTACCCCATTCTATTGGAGTCATATGTCGTATTCCCTCTTTATTAATTGGATTATTTCTTCCAACTAAGATGTTATCATATTCCGAATTGTATTGTCTTATTAAATTTCTTTCTTTTCCAGAACCACCAGTAGCCATAATTGTGTTAGACACTGGATTTTTTCCTTCATTTACAATAATATAACCAAAGCCAGATTTCGCTTCTGAATGATTTGTTTTATGATTTTTTAAGGTTGTCAATAATCTTTCTGATAAATAAAATTTTGAATCAACTTTATTTTCGATTAAATCGTACAAATTATTATAAATTATTTTTTCTCCATGTGTTGGTAATTTTGGAAAAATATAATTTTTCGGAATATCTTCTTTTCTAAAACCCATAATAAAAATACGAGCTCTTTTTTGTGGTATTCCAAAGTCTTTTGTTGTTCTTACAAGATCTTTTGAATTGAAAATAACCTCATTACCTTTTACTTCAACTCCAACAATTTTATAATCTAAAAAATCCAATGTTCTAATAATAGTTTTAAAAGTCTCACCTTTACTATGTTTCAACAATCCCTCAACATTTTCCAACATAAAAGCTTTTGGTTTTGTTCTTGATATTATATCAGCAAGATCAAAGAATAAAGTACCTCTTGTTTGGTCTTGGAATCCTTGTTGTTTTCCAGCAATAGAAAATGCTTGACAAGGAAATCCTGCCAATAAAATTTCATAATCAGTATCTTCAACTTTTTGTTTAAAATCTTCAGATGTTACATCATTAAAGGCATCATCGCCATATAAATGCTTGTATGTTAAACAAGCGTATTTATCTATTTCTGCTGACAATACATTTTGAAATCTTCCCGTCATTTCATAACCTTTTCGAATACCACCTATACCAGCAAATAAGTCTATGCACTTATATATTTTTCTTGACATAACATCACCACCTATTATAAATAATACCAAAACCATCTTAAATGTATATAAATATTATAACATGAAAAAAGTGTATATTTACATTATTTTGTAATACCTTTGTTTAAAAAACATTTATGTTGTAGTTATAAAGTAATAGTTACTAATAATTATTATTTTGTTGGTTAATTTAATCAAAGAGTTCTTTGTCTCATACCACCAGATAAATTCTTAGGATATTTTTTAGCAAACTCCTTTAATCCATATGTTTCTAATAAACTTTCTACATAAGATTTTGTATCACAGTTTAATTTCCCCTCCACCTTCAAACCAATTAAACAATTGTCAATTATATTTAACCAATCAAATAAACAATCATTTTGGGGCATATAAGAAATCTTAACATTATTCGAATTAATAATTACTCCTTCAGACTGTTTATCTAAATTACATAATATTGATAGTAATGTTGATTTACCACATCCAGATGGTCCGACTATGGCAACTATTTCTCCTTCTTTAATATTAAGACTTATATTTCTAATTGCTTCTATTTCACAATTAGAATCATGATATAACTTTTTTATATTTTTTATTACTAAAATATCTTTCATAGCTTACTTAAAATTAGTCGTGTATATTAAATCATCATATGGTGCCATTTGTTTTAATTCTCCACTGGCAATCATTATTTCTTGAATATGATTCCATTCATCTTTTGTTATACTTATATCAGTTTTCCATGCATTACCATTTTTATACCTTTCTACTAATAAAGTTAAATCATTAATTGAAGTATCAGGAAAAAACTCGACTATTGATTTAGCAATAGTTTCACTGTCATTATTGGCAACAAAATCTAATCCCTTTTGAACTGCATTAGAAAAACTCTTAATTATATCAGGATTTTGCTCTATATAACTACCACGAGCGTGATAAACTGTATATGGTACTTCTCCACCTAATTCGCCAATATATGCAACTACATGGCCAAAACCAGCTTTTTCCACACTTAAAGCATTAGGTTCAAACAACGTAACGAAATCTCCAGTACCACCTATAAAAGCCCCTTCCATTGCAGCAAACGCAACTGAAGTATCAATAGTTAAATCATTTTTCGGATCTATACCAGCTTCTCGCAAAGCCCATTCAAATGTCATCTCTGGCATACCACCTGCTCTACCACCAATAACATATTTCCCTTTTAAATCATCAAGTGTAAAATTATCATACTTTTCTCTTGAAACAAGAAAAGTTCCATCCCTTGCCGTTAATCCAGCAAATGTCTTAACATAATCTTTTTCTCCACTTTGGTAAACATAAATAGTCGCCTCACTTCCAGAAAAACCTATTTGCACATCATTTGACAATACTGCTGCCATAACCTTATCCGCACCTGGCGTAAGTGTAAGTTCAATATTTATACCTTCATCGGCAAAATAACCTTGACTAATTGCTACATATTGTGGAGCATAAAAAATAGTATGCGCTACTTCTGCTACTTTTATCGTCGTTAAATCATCTTGTTTATCATTATTTTTTATAATAACTATTGTTGAAAAACAAATAATTATAGCTAAACAAATAAGCGATAAAATAACTTTTTTCATAAAATCCTCCTTTATCATTTTTATTATATTCTAAAATAGCAATAATGTTATACTTGTATAAATCTTTAAATAATTTTCTAACTATAAAACATAATTTAATCCAACCTTTTATCATTAATCACTTTAATTAAAAGTCAATTAATGATACAATAGTACTACTGAGAGGAGCAAAAAATGAAACTAGACTATTTAAATGAAAACCAAATTAAAGCAATCAAACACAAAGATGGACCTATGCTAGTACTTGCTGGTGCTGGCAGTGGGAAAACTAGTGTTTTAACCAAAAGAGTTGCATATCTAATAGAAAGTGGAGTAAATCCCTATAACATACTTGCCATTACCTTTACTAACAAAGCTGCCCTAGAAATGAAAGAAAGAATTTTAAGCATTCTAGGAAATACAGCAAGACAAATACAGATATCTACTTTTCACTCTTTAGGATTAAAAATAATTAAAGAAAATATCGAATATTTAATCTATGACAAAAACTTTGTTATACTAGATAGTGATGATACTCTAACACTTTTAAAAAAAATTATTAAGAATATGAATTTAGATACAAAAATATATATTCCTAGAGTTGTTAGAAGTAAAATAAGTAATGTTAAAAACGAATTAATGAGTATTGATGAATTTAAGAAAATTGAATTTGATGACAATATTATAAAAATCTATAAAGAATATATCAATACCTTAGTTAATAATAATTCAGTTGACTTTGATGACTTATTAATTTTACCAATTAAATTATTCAAAGAAAATCCTAATATCTTAATGAAATATCAAGAAAGATTTAAATATTTACTTATTGATGAATATCAAGATACCAACGAAGCACAATATATTTTAACCAAGATGCTTAGTGCCAAATATAAAAATATTTTTGTTGTTGGTGATGCTGATCAATCTATATATGCTTT
>JAUNSN010000050.1 GCA_030539175.1 bacterium
GATTTTATTCCTTTTACTAAATCCAACTAGTTTTTCGCAATGTTATACGTGGATTGCTGGCAGTATTACTTATTTATATCCTGCTATAATTGTTTTAACTTACTTTTATTATCTATATAAGAAAAAGTACTTTAAGTTTTCGAAAATCGAATATCTTATTTTGTTAATAGTTAATATAATCACACCTATGTTTGTTGAAAATATCGGTGTTGCTTTTGTTTTTGGAAATTTACTTTGGTTATTTTTAAATAGACATGCTGAAAAAAAAGAACTAATTAAATTTGGAATACTAACTATTTTTTCTATAGGTGCATTAATTTTAATGTTGTTATCACCTGGTACGGCATTTCGAACTACATATGAACTGGGATTTTATAATATGAGTTTGATTGGAAGAATGTTTTATAACATTCCAAATTTAATTGGTTATGCAATTACTAGAAATATTATTGTTTTAATTATGATGACTTTAGCTATTATATATACTTTAAAAAAGAAAAATATTAAAATATATAAGCTTATTTTATTTGCCATTGTTCCAATATTTGGTATAATTCAAAATATTTACTTAATGATTCCGTTTGCTATTGGTAATGATTTAGCAAATAAATTTGCTAAATTTTGGGGTGTATTTAATGTAAATAACTGGTATTTTATATTTTATTGGATTCTTTTTGTTGCATTATTTTTCTATGCCATTGTTTATAACTTTAAAGATTCAAAAGAAAAAAGTTTTTTAATAGTTTTAACTCTTGTTGCTGGTGTTGCTTTAGTCTCTATGTTAGTAGCGCCAATATGGGGTGAACGGGTTGCAATTTTTACTGAAATTATTTTATTAATAATTTCATTGAAGATTATTAAAGATTGTTTTAATCGGAAATATAATAAATTATTAATCTCTTTTATGGGTGTTTTACTTAGTTATTTTATAATAATGTTTTCTTTGATATTTATAGTGCAAAAAGATAGAGATGCTTATATTAAATACCAATTACAGGATGAAAAAGTGCAGGAAATTGAAGTATATAATCACTTTATTACTTATGTTTGGACAAGAGCACCTTGGGGAGATTATCATTCTAATGTCTTTAAAAATTATTACGGTATAGATGAAAAAATTAGTTTAAAAATTGTTAATCATAAATTCTCATTAGCATTTTATGATGCTTTAAAAAAATTGGAATAAGGAGTTGTATTTTATAATTCTAGTCATGATAGATACCTGTTATGTTAATATAATTTATCTAAAAAAGAAAATAAGCGGTATGGTATAAAACAAAAGGGAAGTGATTAAGAAAATTGTAGAAAATTATTGAAAAATAAAGAAAAATAGGTAAAGATTGTAGTAATTTTGCACACTATCTTTGCATGGAAGGAATGATTATGTGAAAAAAATATGTAGTGGGATGTTGGTAGGAATAGCATTTATGTTTATAGGGTTAATAAAAGTAAATGCTCAAGTTGTTTCTTGTAGTAATTATGATTTTAATTTTGAAATAGTAAGTGCTACAGAGAGAACTATTCGGATTACAGATTATTTAGGAAGCGCTACTGAAGTTGTAATACCTGCGCAATGTGAATATATACCTGATATTGGTTATACAATAGTAGAAATAGGAGATTATGCCTTTTTTGATCAAGCACGAACTGTTAATTTAACAAGTGTAACAATACCTTCAAGTGTTGAAACAATAGGAGAAAGGGCATTTTATTGGAATGAATTGACAAGTGTAATATTTGAAGATACAGAAGAAAAACCAAGTCAGTTAACAACAATAGGAAGATATGCATTTTGTTACAATAATTTAGTAAATATAACAATACCTTCAAGTGTTGAAACAATAGAAAAAAATGCTTTTTCTCATAATGATTTAGAAAGGGTGGTATTTGTAGATGATGTAAATAAGCCAAGTCAGTTGTTAAAAATAGGAAATTCAGCATTTTTGTATAATGCTTTGGAAAATATAGTAATTCCACGAAATGTAAACTTAATAGAAAAATCTGCTTTTGAAAGCAATAAAATAGAAAGAGCAATAATTCCAAGTGGCATTGAAACAATAGAAAGGTATGCATTTTATTATAATAAATTAGGAAGTATAACAATTGCAAGTACTGTTGAAACAATAGGGGAATGGGCGTTTGCTTACAATGATTTGGAAAGTGTAATATTTGAAGATACAGAAGAAAAACCAAGTCAATTAACAACAATAGGAGAATATGCATTTTTTAATAACGAGATAATAAATATATCAATCCCTAATAATGTTACTAGAATAGATACTGGAGTGTTTAATTCTAATCTGTTAACAAGTGGTAATGAGTTTATATATGCCAGAACAGATATTGATGGAAATGGCATAGCGGAAATAGATACAACTACTTTGATAAGTTATGGTGGTGCAAATAAAAATGTAATAATTCCAAAAGGAGTAATAACAATAGGAGAATATGCTTTATCTGATAATGAATTAGTTAGTGTAACAATACCTTCAAGTGTAACATCAGTTGGAAGACTAGCATTTAGTCATAATGATTTAGAAACTGTAAGAATATTGAGTAAAAATATCGGGGGCTATGATTCAAGTGCATTTGATGATAATCATTTTTTATGGGAAATTTATGGGTATGCAGGTATAGGGCTTGATACTTATGCAGAAGATATTTATTGTAATTTTATTCCCTTTAAAGAGTTAACTACTAATAATACAGTATTATCACCAATAACAACACAAACATATACTGGAGTTGCCTTAACACCATCATTTACAGTAATATATAATGATAGGCCACTTGTTTTAGGAACAGACTATGAAGTAACTTATGAAGATAATGAGGCAGCAGGGATAGGAAAAGCAATAGTAGCAGGACTTGGAGAATATGCTGGAAACGTTGAAAAATTATTTCTCATAGTCCAAGAGGAAGAGCTTCAAGCACTAGTTGAGACATCTTCGCAAACATCAATAGAAGAAAATCCAAAAACATTTGATGGAATAATTTTTTATGAAATAACTGGATTAATAAGTTTAATTGGATTATTTGGAACTTGTCTATGTTTAAAAAGAGGATAAATTGAAAATTTAATTTAATCTTATTAGAAAATGTTGCAAAATAAAAATAATATGTTAAACTAATATTAGTGAGAAAAAACTACTACCTTAATTATTAAAATTTTTTCTCACTTTTATTTTGTCTTTAAAAATTTTAATAATTAAGAAAAAATAAATAAAAATTATAAAAATAGTGTCGTTTTTTATTATGATGTGATAAAATGTGTATAGTAGGTTAGTATAAATATTGTTCTTCTTTGATTTAAATATTAACCTTTTAAATGATGATATTTTATAATGTATGGAGAGAATAATGCTATGAAAAAGAAAATTAGAAATATAATATTTGCAGTATTTTGTATTATATTTATACCTGTGTTAATTATAAATTTTATAATAATGATTAAATCTTTTATAAATCCAAATGAAGTTCCAGGAATCTTTGGTTATAAACCTATGATGGTTATGACCGCATCTATGGAAGATACAATAATGACTGGTGATTTAGTTTTTGTTAAAAAGTGTGAGAATAAAGAACTTAAAGTTGGTGATATTATTTCTTATCGTGATAATTATGATACAATTATTACTCATAGAATAATTGAAATAATTAAAAAAGATAACGAAATTAAATATATTACAAAGGGTGATAATAATAATACTGAAGATTCTGAGTATGTCACTCAAGAACAAATAGAGGGGATTTATGTTGGAAAAATTGCAAAACTTGGAGGTTTTTTAGAATTTATACAAACTCCAGTAGGAATTGCTATAATTCTTTTATTCATTGTATTTTTTGTATAATGTCTAATATGTTATGGAAAGAGAAGACAGTGGCTAAAAAACAATTGAAAAATTAATTTATAATTATTAATATTTTTTTAGTATAAGTGCTTTTGTGAAGCAAAATGTATAAGAGATTAAAAATCATTTTAAATTTGTAGACTTTTAGTTTAAAATTTTATACAATGTTTTTATAAGATATTATAGGAGTGATGTTATGAAAAGAAAATTTGTGTGGTTTTTGGTAACGTTTTTATTGTTAGTAGGTTTTGCACCAGGAATTGTTAAAGCTGTGACTTTAGATGAATTAAAGGAAAGTAAAACTTTAACAATAAAGTCGGTTCCATTAAAATCTGCATATGAAGTTAGTGATGTTTTATTGGAATTGTATTCAGATATTTTTGATGAATTTTGGGTTAGTAATTGTAATGATGACTTAACTGAGTGTGATGTAATAGGAACTAATAGCGAAACTCATCGAAATGAAGTAATTATTTCAGATTTAAAATTGATTTATCAATATGATCCTGATATTAAAGCGGTAATTGAAAACTTGGTTTCTCGTTTAACAAAAACAGCATATCTTGTAAATGATATTGATTATTTTAGATGGTTACCATATAGTGTAGATTCTACTAACAATGTTAGTTTAGCTTCGTTTAGTTTAGAACTAAAAAAAGAGATGGAATATAATAACTTTTATATAGATTTTAGATTGGGAGATTCTTTTCCTTATTATACATCAAATGGTGGTATATCCGTTTTTAGTTATGATGATACAATATATTATTATGATAGTAATCCTTTAATGGTTTATTATGATCATTTATTCTATATTGATAGTGATTCTACTGACGTTAAGTCGACTATTGAAGCTAGGTTGAGTACTATTGCTGATAATTATACAGTGTCTAATACTTTAAAGACAGTTCGCGAACATTTGATAGAATTATTTACTGATTGGTATAATTTTAATTCTGATTATTACATTGCTGAGGGATTTTTAACTGTTTCTGATTTTATTAATGGTAAAATGAATGATTCGGTGTTGGCTGAAGATGCGGAATATGCACATCTTAAAAACTATTTAGATGAAGAAGTATATATGGTTGAAGTACCATTTGCAGATGCAAGTGAACAGTCTATTGCTTCATTGATAATTCCTGTAAAAGATAGTACAAAAGTAACTGATTTTTCAACATATGTTTCTAATGATCCTGCAAGTGGCATTTCAATTTCTACTGATAGTGTAATACCGATTGATACGTTAATAAAAGTATATAAAATAACAAGTGGTGAAGATTATGAGAAAATAGTAAGATTATTAAATGATGAAAATGTTGAAATTTTTGATTTAAAATTATTTTCTAAATCATTAAATCAAAATATTACTAGATTAGATGATGGTACATTTGAAGTTAAAATACCAATTAATGAATCCTTTAAAGATAAAGATTTAGTAGTCTATTTTCTTAAAGAAGATAATACATTTGAAGAATATCAAGTAACTATCAAAGATAATTATGCAATATTTTATACAGATCATTTTAGTATATATACTTTGGCAATTAAACCTGAAATAGCTACTTCTGGTGAGCCTAATCCAAAGACATTTGATGGAATAACTTTCTATGGGATAATTGGAATAATTAGTTTGCTTGGATTATCTGGAACTTGTATTTATTTTAAAAAAGATTTAATTAAGAGTTAAAAAAACTCTTTTTTTGTTATAAGAAAAATAACTACGTATAATTATTGTAGTTATTTTTCTTCTTTTTCTAATTTATTTAAAACATCTTTTGTTACTTCAATAGTTTTTAATCTTACTGCTTCGGCCGCATCTTTTAAAGCATCGCTACCTTTTTTGCTAGCGAATTCTACTAATTCTTTAGCTTTGTTGTTTAATTCTTCTGCTTTCTTTTTTGCATTTTTTAGTACTTTTTCTTTGTTTAAATCATTTAAGTCAATCTCTAATTTTTCGATTTTCTTTTCTAAATTAGATCTTAACTTGTCTTTGTCTAAATGTTTAACTTGGTCGATTAGATTGTGTATCTTTTCTTTTAATTCTTTTCTAGTTTCTTTCCCACTTTTTGGCGCTAATACAATTCCTAATCCAGTACCTATGGCCGCACCTGCTAAAAACTTTCCAACATTTTTGTTACTCATAATATTTCCTTCCTTTCCTAAAAAATATTTTATTAATAAAATTACTTAAGTTGTTGCTTGTACTATTAAAAATGTTAGTAATTTTATTTGTTATAGTGTTGATTAATGCAAATCCATCTTCTAGTTTGCTAATACTGATGTAAAGGCTATCAAGTATCTTTTCTGTTTTATTAGTTAATATAATTAATTTTATGCCCAAGTATATTAATACAATGAGTAATATTACTAGACAAAAATCTATTAATACCCCCAATATTCCAGTTAATGATTCCATATTTCTCCTTTTCTTAATTATACATCATACTTTTAAATTGTACCATAGTTAATTTAAAATATTTGTCTAACAATTGGTTAAATTATAATTTCTTTTTCAAAAAATTAGCAGTTATTGTTGACAAGTGCTAAAAGAGGTGATAATATATTTTTTGTAAATGGCTCTTATAATAAAAAATATTAGATTATATAATCTAGGTTTATAATATTATAAGAGTAAAAGAAAGAATCATAATAATTGCATTAGATACTTAATATGTGAAAAACGTTAAATTAAAAGTACTATGTAATGTTTTGTGATTATTATGGATTGGAGGTGTATTATAAACTTTGGTTTGATAAAATTAAAATTTTGGATGTAATTAGTTATCAAATAACAGTAACTATATAAAAAGTATTTGAATTTATTATGGGAGGAATGATATTGATGAAAAAGAAAGAATTTAAAACAGAATCTAAAAGATTAATGGATTTAATGATTAATTCTATTTATACTAATAAGGAAATATTTTTAAGAGAATTAATTTCTAATGCAAGTGATGCTATAGATAAATTATATTATAGATCTTTAACTAATAAAAAACTAAAGGTTAAACAAAGTGATTTAGAAATTAATATTGCAATTGATAAAGATAATAGAACTCTAACTATTTCTGATAATGGTTGTGGTATGACTAAAGAACAGTTAGAAAACAATTTGGGAACAATTGCTAAAAGTGGTACTTTAGACTTTAGAGAAGAGGCTAAGGATAATAAAGATTTAAATATTATTGGGCAATTTGGAGTAGGTTTTTATTCTGCTTTTATGGTTGCTAGTAAAGTTAGTGTAATAAGTAAATCTTATGAAGATAATGTAGCTAATTGTTGGGAATCTGAGGGTGTTGATGGTTATACTATAAAGGAAGTTAAAAAAGATAGTTATGGTACGGATGTTATTTTAACAATTAAGGAAAATGAAAATGAAGAAGATTATGATAGGTATTTAGAACAATATGAGATACAAAATTTAATAAAGAAATATTCAGATTATATTACGTATCCTATTAAGATGTTAGTTGAACGTAATGTTTTAAAAAAGGGTAGTAAAGATGAATACGAAACTGTTTCTCAAATTGAAGTAATTAATAGTTTGGTTCCTATATGGAAAAGAAACAAAAAAGATATAACTGAAGAAGAATATAATACTTTTTATTCATATAAATTTTTTGATTATGAAAAGACATTAAAATATATTCATTTTATGGCT
>JAUNSN010000008.1:0-6883 GCA_030539175.1 bacterium
CACCTCCTAACTTAAAAACTGTGTCCTCACAGACACAGTTAAGTTAAAAAGTTCCACAAGCCTGACAAAGGGAACCCGTCGTCCCCCCCTTTTTGGGGGCGGCGGTAAGAGCTTCCCTTGGGTAGGCTTCCCAAGGTAGACTAAGGCGAAGCCGAAAGGCGTACTGCAAAAGTGTACCCGGGGAAGCCGCGGATGTGGATAACTTTGGGGCTGTTCACACAATTAAAGTTTAAAAATACTAGCATACAAAAAGGTCCCATTAACTTAACTGTGTCTGTGAGGACACAGTTAAGTTAAAAAGTTCTACAAAAAGATAAATTGATATTAACAATATTAAAAATACCCCTTTTAAATTATTTTAAAAGGGGTATTTTTCTTTAAATTGAAAAAACTTTACACTTTGTTATCTTTTTACTAGGCATATTATAAAAAAAGTAGTACAATAATAAACGGATATTCATTGTGATGCAAGGAGGTTTTATGAAAAAAGAACTTGTATTGATGTGTCAAAATGTAAATAAATTTATTGGGAAAAAGCAAATATTAAAAGATATTAATCTTGAATTATATCAAGGAGAAATACTAGCTTTTATTGGTCCTAATGGAGCTGGGAAAACTACTTTAATAAAACTAATATTAGGTTTACAAAGTATTACAAGTGGTAATATTTATATAAATAGTTTTAATGTAAAGAAAGATTTTGTAAAAGCTATAAAGGATGTTGGAGCTATAGTGGAAGCACCTGATATGTATATGTATTTATCAGGATATAAAAATTTAAAATTAGTATCTTCATTATATCCTAATGTAAGCAAAGAAAGAATAGATGAAGTAGTTAAATTAGTTGGGTTAACTAGTAGAATTCATGATAAAGTAAATAAATATTCTCTTGGTATGCGTCAACGTTTAGGAATAGCGCAAGCTTTGTTGCACCAACCCAATTTATTAATTCTTGATGAACCTACTAATGGGTTAGATCCTGAGGGAATAATCCAACTAAGAAAGTTATTAATAAAATTAGCTAAAAAAAAGAATATGGCTATTCTTATATCTTCACATCAATTACTAGAACTAGAAAGTTTTTGTAATAAAGTATGTATTATTCGTAAAGGGAAAATAATTGACTGTGGTTTAATAAGTGATATTAAAGAAGATGATTTAACTACTTACATATTTAAATTAAATAAAACAGATAAAATAGAAAATATTATCTTTGATATAACTATTATTGATAATGAGACTATAAGTATAAAAACAGATAAAAATAATATATCTAAAATTATTAAAAAGTTATTAGATAATAACTTCTTAATATATGAAGTTTATCAAAAGAATATTACTTTAGAACAGGCATTTCTAAATAAAGTAGGGGGTAATACTATTGATTAATCTTATAAAAGCAGAAATATCTAAAATATTCTCTAAAAAAAATATTTATATCCTTTTTCTTGTAATGTTTGTTTTTGTCTTGTTATTTAATATACTTTATAAAACAACTTTCGATGATGAAGGAATGATGCTTGGAGTAAACGAAGATAATCAAAAAACATATTTAGAAGAGGAATTAAAAAAACTAGATTATCAAAATATAAATGAAGTTGATGATTATGTTTCAACTAAAACAGAACTAGACGTTATTAATTTATTAGATAAATATGATAAAAACTCTTGGCAAAAAACTATTATTAATGATAAAATGAAAGAGGTTATATACAACATTAACTACTATACATATAATTTAGAAGATGAAGATAAGTTAAATGAAACAAAAAGATTATATAATGATTATATTGATAACTTTACTAATGATAATTGGCAATATTATGTTAAAGCTGATTTAGAAGAAACTAATAATAAACTATTAGAATTAAATAATATTTTGCAAAATACTGTTTCTAATCAAGAAAAGGAAGTTATAAATAAAAAGATAGAAGAACAAAAGTTATATCTTACTGCTTTAAATTATCGGTTGGCTAAAAATATTTCTTATCAAGATGGTTACTTAAATGCGGCATTAGATAGTTATACAGGATTTGGTAAATTATTGATTGATTATGATTTACATGATAATAGTCATGATAATAAGTATGAATATCAAACAAATAAAGAAAACTTTTATTTAGCAAAATATACTATAGAAACTACAAATAATATTAATAAATATAATGACTTAAGAGGTGGGTTATTTAATTTGTTTGAAGAATACGAGATATTTATTATATTAATAATTGTTATCGTTGCTGGTAGTATAGTAAGTGAAGAGTTTAACAAGGGGACAATAAAACTATTACTAATAAAACCATATACTCGTCTTGAAATATTGCTTAGCAAACTTATTGCTTGTTTTATAACGATTCTAATAACTATTGCTATTTTAATTATAATGGAATTAATAGTAGGGGGATTAATGTTTGGAATAGATAGTTTAAATATTCCTATTGTTATTTATAATTTTAATACTGATAGTGTTAATACATACAATGTATTTGTTTATTTATTAATTAGTTTTGTTGCTAAATTACCATTTTATTTAATAATTATGTTGTTAGCTTTTGCTAGTAGTGCTATATTTACAAATACTTCATTAGCCATAATATTAACACTAACTATGTATCTAGCATCTTCTTTAATTAAATCTTTGGCATTAAACTATAATGTTGAATTTATGAAGTATTTTATAACATTAAATTGGAATTTAGAACAATATCTTTTTGGTCATATACCAAAGTATCAATATATAAATTTAAATTTTTCAATAATAATATATGCAACTTATTTTATTATCTTACTTATTTTACCATTTATTATTTTTAATAAAAAGAATATCAAAAACATATAAAAGAGGGTGAAAATTATGTTTAAAGAAGCGGCAATCGAAGTTATTAATGGTAGTTGGCCAATGATTATAATTATTACTATGATAGTAGTTACTATGCGAATTGCTTATTTAATGAAGAATCATAAAAAAATATCATTATATAAAGAGTTGTTATCGCTCATTTTTATAATTTATATCTTATGTCTTTTTAATATAGTAACATTTCAAGATGTAAACTTTGGTAAATCGAATTATATTCCTTTTAAAGAGATGTTTAGATATGAGTTGTTTACTGAAAAGTTTTTTAAAAATGTAATGGGCAACGTCATTTTATTTATACCTTATGGATTTTTTACTGCATACTTTTTAAAATGTAAGAGACTTTGGTATCCATTCTTTTTAACTTTGTTAGTATCCACTATGATAGAGGCAGTACAATTATATATTGGTCGAGTATTTGATATTGATGACATTATACTAAATATATTAGGTGGTCTAGTTGGTTATTTTCTTTATCGCCTTCTTGATAAGATAAAACATAAGTTACCAAAGATTTTTCGGCAAGATTGGTTTTTAAACCTCGTAATTTTAATTGTTTTAGTGTTAGTAGTTTTGTGGTTATTAAACATTATTCCTCTAGGAGTGTGATAGTTGGATGTTTCAAATAAATGATGAAAAAAAATATATATTAGAAGAAATTAATGACTTAAAAGATTTTATTAGTTTTGCAATTGCCAATTTAGAAATAAAAGATAGTTTCTTTGAAGTTAGTATTGTAACTGAAGAAGAAATAACTAACATTAATAGAAGTTATAGAAATATTGATCATCCGACTGATGTTCTAAGCTTTGCTTTAGAAGAAAGAGATAGTGTTACGACTTCTAAAACTTTTTTAGGAGAAATATATATATGCTACAAAATTGCTTGTAAACAAGCAGTTGAATTTAATCATTCATTACTAGATGAGTTGTGCTTTTTAACACTCCATGGTTTACTACATTTATTAGGTTACAACCACTTAGTCGAAGTCGAAGAAAGCCTAATGTTTGATAAACAAAAGCAAATAATAAAACAATATAAGAAAGGACAAATAATGAAAGAAGAACTACAAAAACTATTAGAAAAAAGTTATTCTCCATATTATCATTTTCCAGTTGCTTGTATTTTAGTAACTAAAGATAATGAAAAACACATTGGCGTAAATGTCGAAAATGCCAGTGGTCTTTGTATGTGTGCGGAAAGAAATGCAATTTATGGCGCTATTAGCAAAGGATATAAAAAGAAAGATTTTAAAGAAATTCATATTATGAGTAAAAGTAATAAATTCATTAAACCATGTTTTGTTTGTCGGCAAGTATTTACAGAATTTTTTGATAATGATATAAAGATAATTTGTTACAACTATGACGGCGATTTAATAAATTACAGCAAGGAACAACTTTGTCCATATGAGTTTAATGATGGTGATTTAGTATGAAAAGCGGTTTTGTTTCAATAGTTGGTCGACCAAACGTTGGTAAAAGCACTCTCCTTAACAATATTATCGGACATAAAGTTGCTATTACATCAGATGTTGCTGGCACGACTAGAAATACAATACAAGGTATTTATCATGATAAAGATAAACAAATAGTTTTTGTTGATACACCAGGTATTCACAAACCCCAACATAAATTAGGGCGTATTTTAAATAAACAAGCGTATTTATCACTGTATGATGTTGATGTTGTTTTGTTTTTAATAGACGCTACAACAAAGCTTGGTAAAGGTGATATGTTTGTTCTTGATGTCTTAAGACAAACTAATAAATCTGTTATTTTAGTTATTAATAAAATTGATAAATTATCAAAAGAAGAGATAATGTTTAAAATAAATGAATATAAAGACTTATATAATTTTGACCATATTGTACCTGTTTCTGCGTTAAAAAAAGATAATATTGCCCGATTATTATTACTAATAGATGGTTATTTAAAAGATAATATTAAGTACTATGATGAAACTGTTATAACAAGTAATACAAAAAATTTTTTAATATCAGAATATATTAGAGAAAAGGTTTTTACTTTGACTACTGAAGAAATACCGCACAGTGTTGCTTGTGTTATAGAAAAACTAGAAGAAAAAAAAGATATAGTAAATATTAATGCTATGATAGTAGTTGATAGAGAAAATGTAAAAAAAATAATAATTGGTAAACAAGGAATAATGATCAAAGAAATAGGTACTTTAGCTAGAAAAGATATTGAATATTTATTAGGTAAAAAAGTGTTTCTTGAGTTATACGTTAAAGTTATTCCTAAATGGCGGGATAAAGAAAGATATTTAAATAAATTAGGTTTTAATAAATAAGTGAATAAAATTTCTCATATAATAACAATATAAAATAGAGGTGATTTATATGAGTAAAGAACAATTATGGCAATTATTTAAAGAAACTGGAAAAATTAAATATTACTTAGAATATAAAAAAGTTAAATAGAAAGTAGTGATAAAAATAGTAAGAAAATTAAAAGGAATAATAGTTAGTGAAGTTCCTTATAAAGAAACTAGTAAAATAATTAATGTCTTTACAGAAGAGTTAGGTATTATTGGTGTTGTTGCTCGAGGAGTAAAAAAATTAAAAAGTACTTTAGTAATATCAAAACTTTCATTAGGATATTTTCATATTTTTTATAAAGAAAAGTCTTTATCTAATTTAATAGAATTTGATAGTATAAATAATTTTAAAAATATTAAAAAAGATATATATAAAATAAGTTATGCAACGTTTATAACCGAACTTACTACTCAAGTATATAAACATTCTAGTCATAAAGATATTTTTAATTTATATATTTCTACTTTAATAAAAATAAACGAAGGTTATAATGCTTCTATATTAACTAATATATTAGAATTGAAATATTTACAATATTTAGGTATTATGCCTGTGATAGATAAATGTGTAGTATGTTCTAGTCCTAATAATCTTGTAACAGTATCTAGTTACAAGGGAGGATATTTATGTAGTAATTGTTGTAAAAATGAAAAAATTGTCGATTTAAAAACAATTAAATTAATTAGAATGTTATTTTATCTTGATATAGCTAATATTACAAAATTAGATATTAGCGATAAAATAATTTGTCAAATAAATTCGTTTATTGACGATTATTACGAAAGATATGCTGGATTATATTTAAAGTCAAAAACATTCTTAAAAAACTTAAAGTATGAGGAGGTATAAACGTAAATGGAAAAATATTTATTTATATTAATTCCCTTAATAGTCAATGTTATATCGCAAATAATAAAATATATTATTGAACTAATCAGTAAGAAGAAAACATCAATAAAAAGATTATTTGATGGAGCTGGTGGCTTTCCATCATCACACACAGCACTAGTTACTTCGTTGTGTACTGTAATTGGAATTAAGTTGGGTTATGATTCCCCATATTTTGCTATTGCCACAATTTTTTCATTAATAGTTATCTACGATGCTCTCCATCTAAGACATGAAGTTGGCTTGCACGCTAAACATCTAAATAAACATTTTAAAGAAAAAGACTTTAAAGAAGATGTTGGTCACACTTTACCGCAAGTAATTGGGGGCTTAGTACTTGGCATTGTTTTAACATACATATTGACAAATATTTTTTAATATTATATTATTAAAATACAAGGAGGAAATTAATAATAAATGCAAAATGATGAAGAAGACCAGTATTTGCTTGCCTTATTAGATATAATAACCAAGCAAGAAGAAAATACTAAAAAAAGAATTTTAAGAAAGTAAGGTAAAATATAACCTTACTTTCTTTTATCATATTATTTATTTTTAGTCGTATGATTAAATAGGTGAAAATAATGTCATTTAGGACACATTTAGCAAATTATATAAACGATACTGTATATAAAATTACTATTTTTAATAATAAAATAAATATAGTAAATTATACAGAAATCTTTTCCTTTAGTACCACTAAAATAATCATTAAACATAAAAGTGGTAAAACTATTATTCATGGTAACAATTTAGCTGTATCAAAAATGATAGAAGATGAGATTCTTATAACTGGA
>JAUNSN010000008.1:6893-38451 GCA_030539175.1 bacterium
TAAGGTGATAAAGTGAAAAGTTATCTTTTAATAGAAGTAACAGGCAAAAATATAAATAATTATATAGAAAGAATTATTAAAAAAAAAATAAATATTTACTTTTCTAAGATTATTAACAATAAAACTGCTTACTTAAAAATAGAGTATTCTGATTATCCTAGATTACTTAAGTATAAAAGTACATATAAATTAAAAATATTAAATTATTATGGTTTGATCAAAACAAAAAGAATTTTTAATAAA
Source organism: bacterium (assembly GCA_030539175.1). Lineage (GTDB taxonomy): Bacteria > Bacillota_I > Bacilli_A > RF39 > UBA660 > JAUNSN01. The sequence goes on from JAUNSN010000008.1 coordinate 7,137, forward strand.
AATAAAATATTATTTTTATTAATTATCTTTGCAGTGATTTTTATTACAATTTTGTCCAATGTAATTTTAAAAGTTGAAGTAATACATTCTAATAAAGAAATAAGACTATTACTAACGCAAGAATTAAATAATTACGGTATAAAAAAATATAGTTTTAAAAAAACATATCAACAATTAGAAACTATTGAAGAAAAAATAGTTTCTAATAATCCCAATCAAATTGAATGGTTAGAAATAATTAATAAGGGAACAAAGTATATTGTCAAAGTAGAAGAAAGAAAAGTTAATCCAACTAAAGAGGAAATCAAATATCAAAATATAATTGCCAAGAAGAATGCCATAATAACTGGTATAATTGCTAATCATGGCGTTGTTTTAAAAAATAAAAATGACTATGTAAATAAAGGGGATGTTATAATATCTGGATATGTAACTTTACCAGATGGATCATCTGCTAAAACATATTCTAGTGGTAAAGTATATGGAGAAGTATGGTATACTGTGGAAGTAACTCAACCACTAGTATATAGAGAAGAAAAACTTACGGGTAAAACAAAAGAAGTATATATAATTAATTTTTTAAATAAAAGAATCTCTATTTTTGATTTTAAAAAATATGAATCTTTTCAAACAAATAAAAAAAATCTTCTAAGTTCTTTTATACTTCCTATAAATTTGCTAAAAGAACAACAATATGAGTTAAATGTAATAGATGAAGTATATACCAAAGAAGAGGCGATAATGATAGCTAAAGAAAAAGCCCAAACAAAGTTAAAAACTATGTTTGAGGAAAATATTACTATTAAATCCGAACAAATACTAAATATTAAACTTGATGTTGATAAAGTAACAACAAAAATATTTTATAGTATTATTGAAGAAATAGGGGAAATTCAACCAATCCAGGAGAACTAAATATGAAACCTTCTCTCTAGTTCTCCCTTAACATTATTATGTTCTATAATAACAAATAAAGAAACAAATATTAAACAACATATAATTGCTAATATTGATGGCCAAGTAATAGTAATATATTTTAAATCAATTAATATTAATTGGGATATTTCAACAATTCCAATAATAACAAATTGAAAAGTATATTCAGTTATTTTACATTTTAAAAAGTGAGCAATTAGTATTATTTCCACTACTGCAGCAATTGCCAAGAAAGGAACTACATAACCAAAAGACCATAAATGAAACCCAGTTAAATAATCAATAATAATCGCTACTATTCCTATTAAAATTAATTGATTAAAAATAACTACAATAGGATTATCTTTTCTTTTCCAAGTATTTATAAAAGCAACCCAAGATGTAATAAGACCAAGAGTAACAAATAAAGACCAATTAAGCTTCTTTAAAGTTAACAAATTAATTATAATACTACTAACGGTAATTAAAATAGAAATAGCGATTAAAATACGAAATATAGGCTTTTCTTTTTCATATATTGATACACATTTTGGAAATACATTACTAGAATCATTCCCCACTTTCTCTACTTTGTTAAAACACAAAGGACAAGTAGTAGAGTTATTATTTATCTTAATTCTACAATTTTTACAAAAACCTATTTTAATCACCACCTTTATTACTATTAATAATAATATCACTTCCCATATCAGTTAAACTTTTTATAAAAAATTGTTCAGTTTTTGCTTTAACAAAATATGAAGCAAACGAAATAACTAATTTATTATTATAAGAACATATAGTTAATCCTAAATCTTTAGCACTAGATACTGCACTAAATAAATTAATATATTTTTTTATATTTTCATCTAATTTAATTACTCCTAAATTAGATAAACAAGTAGTTTGTTTGAAAAACAATGTTGATATTAATTTTAAAATTATATCTTTAATTCTTCTAGGAATTAATCTTATTATTAAATTCTTTTCTAACCATAAATAACTAGATAATTGTTTAATAAAATAATCTTTATTTAATTGAGTATTAAATTGTTTTTTTACACTTTTAATAATATCTATTAAGGTAATATTATCACTCATTTTATAATCAATGTATATCGTTGCAAAAAAATTATTAATAGTAGTTACTTCAAAATACTTTCTTAAATTTACTGGTACTATAATTCTTACAGTTTTTTTTCTATTATTAGAAGTTTTTATAATACTATAAATTAATAAAGAAAGTAAAAATATCGTTACTGTTGTATCATAACTATTAGCAATATCTTTTATTTTAGCACTATCCATAATTGCTTCAATAATTCGCATATTACCATCATAATTAGTTTTCCCCTTAATCTTATATACTTTTATATTATTATTTTCTAGTTTAAAAGTATTTAACTCCTTATCTAATTTCATTTTATTATAATTTTCACTAGTATCCATAATATTAGTTATTTTCACACCATGCTCTAAAAACAAGTAATTGCTAATTAACTCAGTAAAAAACATCATCCCCCCCATACCATCTGTTAAAGCATGATAAACATTTAAATTGATTCTTTTTTTATAGTATGTAACATTAAATAACAATTCATCTTTATATGAATTATAAATTTGTCGACAAGTCGCACAATCCTCAACTAAAACCTTAGGTACTATTTTGCTATTTTCAAAATAGTACCAAAAGAATCCTCTTTTTAATACTGACAAAAATCTTGGGAATCTTTTAATAGTCTTGTTTAATGCTTTTTGGAGACTCTTATAATTTACATCAGAGTATAATTCACAACTAAGTTTAAACACTCGTCCATCAATTTTTCCACTAGTTGGGGGAAAAATTTTAGCAACGCTATCTAATTTATACCACTTCTTCATTTTCATAACTACTTTCCTTCTATATAAAGTATAACCGATTTCTAAATATTTGTAAAGAAAGTTCAGGATGCGTTTTACTAAATTAGTCGTATAAATCTAGCATTTAATGAAAAATAGTCGCATACAGTTAATAGATAAGTTGTTTTTGGTAGATTCTAGTTAACAAAAAGTAAAAATCTCTATTGACAAAAAACAACTTTTCGGTTATTATATACGTTGATTTTTGGGGCTTTATCCAAAAAGAGTTAAGAAAGTGGTGGTTGAAAGTGGAAAAAACAGTCAAAAAGAATAAAAGGAGAAAAGTTAATGGTAAGTTTTTGTTTATTGGCATCTTGGTATTTCTTCTAGGTGCTTATTTAATTTTTATAACTAACAATGAAAATGCTAAACCAGTTAATTTAGAAGAATATGCCAATAGTATTGATGTGTATTTTCTAAAGATGGATGAAGCAGATGCGACGGTAATTATTAATAACGATAAAGTAACAGTTATTGATACTGGTTTATCAGAAGATCAAGAATATGTAATTAATAGATTGAAAGAGTTAAACGTTGAAAAGATTGCTTATTTAATTTTAACTCATCCCGACAAAGATCATATTGGAAATGCGAGTGAAATAATTAAGAATTTTGAAGTTGAAACAGTAATACAATCAACTCATGAAAAGGGAAGTAAAATACAAGATACCCTAGATACAACTATATTAGAAAACAACATAACTAATCTTATGTTAAATAATGCTTATTCGTTTTCATCATCTGGTGTAAAATACAATATATTTCCTGCTAGTCAAAAGTATAATAAAAGTAATAATAATTCGTTAGTAACATTAATAACTTTTGGTACGACTAAGATATTAATGACTGGGGATATTGAAAAAGAAAGAATCGAAGAAGTTGTCGCACTAGACTTAGGTAGTTGTGATATTTTGAAATTACCACATCATGGTAGGTATAATGATAATTCTATAATATTCTTAGATATGGTGAAGCCACAACACGTTGTAGTTACTGCTAGTATGGTTGATGAACCATTAGCAACTTATTTTAATGATAATCAAACTAATGTATATTATACAGCAAATAACGAAGTTCATTTTACGACAGATGGCAAAGAAGTAAAGGTTGGTTAAATATGGAAAAAACATTGAAAGTAACAAGAAGAGAGCTGAAATATTTCATTAATGAAGTTAGTATGAATGAAATATCTAAAATTATGAGCAAAGTTTTAATAGCCGATGAACATAATTTAGATGGTGGTTATCACATCCGTTCTTTATACTTTGATAGTTATGAAAATACTGATTTCTATGAAAAAATGATTGGAATAGAAAATAGAAAAAAAATAAGATTGCGTATTTATTCTAGTGAAGATACGAAAGCCAAATTAGAAATAAAAAGAAAATATAATAATAATCAAATAAAAAGTTCAGTTATTATTAGTAGAGAAGATGCTATAGAATTAATAAAACAAAATTATGATGTTTTAAATAAATATCAATCAGCAACTGCTAAAACAATCATGAATATTATGAAGGTTAATTCTTTAGTTCCTGTAGTACTCATAGAGTACAGAAGAAAAGCTTTTATTCATCCAATGAATAAAACTAGGATAACACTAGATAGCAAAATATACTCTAGTGAAACATTCTTTGACATTTTTGCCAAAGATCCACCATTAGTGCCTATAGATGACAATGTCTGTTTATTAGAAGTAAAGTATAACGGTTTTCTATTAGGTTTTATAAATGATATTATTAATAGTTTTGATTTAAGTAGAACTTCATTTAGTAAATATACTTCGTCAAGAAATATGTTTGAAAACTATTTGGGGTAAGAAAAGAGGTAATATAATATGAGAGACTTATTATATAGGTTTTTATACGATGGTACAAGTAATGTATCACCAACAGCTGTATTGTTTAGTATGGCTTTAGCATTTGTTTTAGCAATGATTTTATACTTTGTTTATAGATTTACATTTAGTGGTGTAGCATATAGTAAAAAGTTTAACATATCACTTGTTATGATGTCACTAATTACCGCTATGGTCATGAATATAATTGGCAGTAGTGTCGCTTTATCCCTTGGTATGGTTGGTGCTTTATCCATTGTTCGTTTTAGAACGGCAATAAAAGATCCGCGAGATACAGCTTATATTTTTTGGTCTATATGTATTGGGCTAGGGGTAGGTACTAGTAATTATTATATAGTATGTATTGGTACTATATGTGTTGCTATTGTTGCTCTTTTACTTAGTTTTACTCTTAAACATGATGATAGTTTTTTAATTATTGTTAGAGGTAATATATCATCAGTAGATAAAGTTAGAACACTTATCTTTGATGTTTATCGTGCATGTAAATTAAGAAGTGAAACATTGATGGACGGCAATATAGAATTAGTTTATCAAGTTAAAATGAAAAAAGATACAGATGTTGCAGAATACGAAAAGTTAAGCAAAATAAAAGGAATTACTTCAGTCAATATGGTTGCAAAAAATGGCGAAATATTGGGATAGAAAATTCAATATAAAATTAATAGTTGTCGTCCTGCTAATTTTATTGCTAGTATTTGCCTTTGCTTTCCTTTTTAAAAAAAATAATAACAATCCGATTGATATTTTTTCTTGTAACTTACAAGTAACAGCTGATTCCCCATCCGATATGCATCTACCAATTGTAGTTATTGATACTCACGGTCAAAAACTAGATGAGAATATATCAAAGACTACTACAACTATTGATAATATAGATTTTGAATTATACGAAAATATTCCTAAATATGAAGCAGATTTTAAATTATATGATAGTTGTACTAACACAGTCATATTAGAAGAAAAAATTATCATTTCCTTAAGAGGTCAGTCTTCGTTAGTTAATCCTAAAAAACAATATGGTTTTACTTTCATTGATGAAAATCAGCTTGAAAAGAAAGTTGAGGTTTTAGGACTACCTTCGGAAAGTAAATGGATTCTTAATGGAACATATTTAGACAAAACTGTAATGCGAAATTATCTTGCCTATAACATAGGAAGTCAAATGATGGACTATGCTCCACGTTCTAAATATGTCGAGGTATATTTAAATGATACAAACGAAGAATTATCATATTCTAAACATTTTTTAGGTTTATATCTTATTACTGAAAAAATAGAAAGAAGCAAAAATCGAGTTAATATAAGTAAAGTAGATGAAAGATACAATGATGTTAGTTTTATTGTAGCTAGAGATAAAATAAAAGTAGATGATAAAGTTTATAATACTTATTATGGTAATTTAGAAGAAGATTATATATTAGATATTAATAGTGATTTAAAACTTCGTTCTGTTATTAAGGGTGTCTATCCTGGTAAAACGACAATAACTGATGAATATCAAGAGAAAATAACATCGTACTTAAATGACTTTGAAGTTGCACTATATTCTGCTAGTTTTAAAGATGAAAGCATTGGCTATAGGAAATATATTGACGTAAATTCTTTCATAGATATGGCTTTAATTAATGAAATATTTAAGAATATAGATGGTTGCGAAGTAAGTGCATACTTCTATAAAGATATTGGTGGATTACTTCGAGCCGGACCAATATGGGATTTTGATTTATCACTTGGGAATACTGATCTGGCCGAAGTAAACGAACCAACTGGATTTAGAATGGTTAATACAATATGGTTTAATAGATTGTTTCAAGATGAATATTTTAGTAATATGTATAAAAAAAGATATCAATACTTTAGAAATAGTCTCTTATCAGATGAATCTATTATTAAAATGATAGATGAAACAATGTATCAGTTAAGTGATGCTAGTGATAGAAATTATGAAATGTGGTATCCAACATCAATATTAAATTATAGTGATGAAGTAAATGATATGAAAGACTTTTTATTAGAAAGATTAAGTTGGATGGATAAAAATATTGACAATGTTTACAGATATGAAGAAGTAATAGACTAGAGGGATAAATTATGAGGATAAGAAAATATTTAATTATATATATATTTATATTTTTTGTACTGTGTATACTATTTTTATTCTGTTTAAATAAATACTATCATCAACTGGCATACAAAACATCTTCATTTACAATAGAAGAACATGAGATGGTTAGTAAAATCATCAACAATAAAGTTAATATATATAATAATGGATGGACGGAGTTTACCATAAAAGGAGTAAGAATTAGTTCTTTTTATCCAGGTTATGAAAAAAATAAAAGTGGCATTAGTAAAGAAAAAGTAACAAAATGGTTAAATATGATTGCTGAATTAAATGCTAATACTATATTAGTGCCATATATCCAACCAGTACAGTTTTATGATGCTATATATGAATATAATACTACCCACAATGATAAAATATACACGATACATGAAATAAGCCACGATTTAAAGAATTTATCTACTAATTATGATATGTATAATCAAGATAATTATAATGAATTCTTAGCCAGAATAAAAAGAACAATAGATACAGTTCATGGTAGATATATTAATATAGATGATAATATATCACATATTGGTATATATATAAAAGACATATCACTATATAATTTAGGTTATATAATAGGCAGTAATACCACAAGTGAGTTAGTTTCCATAACTAACATGAGACACCCCGATATTACATCATATACAGGAGATAATTATGAAATAAGTGATGCTGGGTGCTACGAAGTAGTAATAACCAAATTGTTTGATGAAATATATAATTATGAAACTACCAAGTATAATAGAGAAAGTTTATTATCTTATGTCTTTTCAGTTGAAACAGATCCATTTCGTTATGAAACTGAGACTAATGCTTCTAGTTTTGCCAATATTGATTTAAGTAAAATATCTACTACAAAAAATAATTTATTCATTAGTTTAACTGCCCATCCTAATGACTCAGTATTTTTAGATGTTTCCTACTATAATGATAATGATCCAACTGATAACTTTTACTACGATTATTTATCAAGATATAGCAATTATTTTGAATTACCTATTATTGTTACCGAACTTGGTATATCATCATCACGTGGTATTTCAAAAGTTAATTTAAGTGATGATTATAACCGAGGAGGATTCAACGAAAAAGAACAAGCTGAGTTAATAATTGAATTGCTTGAAAATGCTAAAAAAGCAGCCATTGACGGAGTATTTATCGATAGTTTTATAGATGACTGGAGTAGAAATACTTCTTCCAATTTAAAAAATATAATTGATAAAGACAAAAGTATATATTGGTATGATGCCCAGGCAAGTGATGAGGCTTTTGGATTGTTATCATATACATTAGTTAATAATAAATATTTACTTGATGGAATAATTGATGAGTGGAAAAATGATAAATATTTGATTAATGATGAAACATTTAGTTTAAAAGCTCACTCAGATAGAAACTACTTATATTTATTAGTTTCTAAAAAGAATTGGCAACTATTAAATGATAGAGTTTATCTTGCTATTGATATAATAGATGGTCTAGGTAGTAATTATTATCAAGAAGAAGACGTATCTTTTAAAGTTGAAGCTGACTTTCTTATAGAATTTAAAGGTGTTAACAGTACTGATTTACTTGTTAATGATAGATATGATATATTTTCTTATAGTAATAAATATTATGAAAATGTATTAAGTAAATTAGATACAGTACCTGATAAAAATAGTAATCATTTTTCATCGGTATATATGTTAAATAGAAGATTGTTTTATGATAGAATAACAGGTCAAGTAATGAATAGTATTTATTATGATACAGGTGATTTATTATATGGAAGTACAAATGAAACAATGGAGGATTATACCTCACTAGCTGATTTTAAAAAACAAGACGATTATGTAGAAATAAGATTGCCATGGACTTTGATAAATGTAATTGATCCGTTTTCGAAAACTATTCATGATGATTTTTATATAAATGGAATTACTAGTGGCCGAATCATTAAAAATATTAAGTTTTCCTTGACATATAACGATAATGATAATAATATAGTAAGTGATATGGGTGTATATCAAATACCAAATTTCAGTAATGAAAAATATACTGAAAGAAAAAAGGATGCCTATTACAGCGTCCAAAATTATTGGAGGTAATTTATGAATGTAATAATGATTTATATGACTTTTATTATGCTACTAGTCGTATTAATGATGATAATGATGTATTTTCTAATATCATCATTTAGAAAAAAGACTTTTAGCGGTAAAGTTCTAAAACAAGTTGACGAATTAAAACCATTATTTAAAAAATATTTAAATAATGGAAAAAAAGATATAAAGGGAAATGATTTAGAGGAATTAAAGAAAATAGTTAGTAATAAAAATGGGTTAGAAGCTTTTACTATATGTTATTTAGAATATAGAGAAAAACTAGGTGATGATAGTAAATTAGAATCATTTGGAAAGCAAGTAATAGATTATGATTGTATAACTAATAACAAAGTAGTTAGAGAAAAGTATCGTGATAGTTATGTTTTATATTTATTGGCAGTATATAAGTTAAATGATAAACAAGTAATAGATTATGCATTTGAAATGCTTGATTCACCATCTATATATACAAGAAATAACGCTTTAAGAGTAATAGAGAATTCTATATCAGCCGATGATTATATAAAAACATTAAAGTTTATTAATGAAAAAAAGTATTTCTTTAATAATAAATTATTAATTGATTTCTTAACATTTAATAAATGTGATAGATTAGATAAGATTATTATTAAAGAATTAAATAATTTTGATGTAGATAAACAAAAGATTATTATAGATTATTTAACAGCGATTAAATCTGATGAAAGAGAAGTTAAAGAAACCTTAAATAATGTTTTAACCAACGAAAATAATACAATAGAATTAGAACTATCTATATTAAAATACTTTGAAGTTGTTAAAGAAGAAAGGATTGTTCCTTGTCTTCTAAAGAAACTATCTAGTGAAGATTGGCGAGTTAAAGCGATTAGTTGTAAAGTTAGTCGAGTGTATCCAACTGAATCAATAAAAGCAAAATTAAGAGAATGTTTAGTTGATAAGAATTGGTTTGTAAGATACAATGCAGCCTTTACTTTAGTAGATATTGATAATACATTTAATGAAACAGAATTAGCTAAATTGACTGATGATTTTGCTAAAGATATAACAACATATGCTCTAAGTAAGAAAAAGATGGAAAAGGGTGTGGCTAGAACCGAAAGGAGAGCTGTAGTAAGATGAGTTTAGAAACAATTATTTATTATATTAATGTCTTCTTCTTTATATACATGTTCGTATATGCCATAATATTCTTTTTAACAACCTTTTTTGCTTCTCTTAGTTTAGATGATTTCTTTGTTAGAAAAGAACATATGAGTTATACAACTTTAAAAAATGATGACAATTATATTCCTATTTCTGTTATAGTACCTGCATATAATGAAGAATTAACTATTGTTGATACAGTTAGATCTTTATTAAACTTAGATTATCCAAAATATGAAATATGTGTTGTTAATGATGGTTCGACTGATAAGACTAAAGAAATATTAATTGAAACATTTAACTTAAAGAAAATAACTAGGCCAATAAGAAAACAAGTTCCTTGTAAAAGACTTAATAGTGTTTATGAAAGTGTTGACGGAGTAAGAATAATGCTTATTAACAAGGAAAACGGGATGAAAGCCGATGCTCTAAACATGGGTATTAATGCTTGTAATTATCCATTATTTGTTTGTATGGATGCTGACAGTATGCTTCAAAAAGATGCTTTGCGTCGTATTGTTGTTCCTTATATAGAACACGATAATACTGTTGCAGTAGGTGGAAATATTAAGTTGAGTAATGATGTTGTTATAGTTGATGGTGACCTGAAAAAGTATAGATTACCCAAAAAGATGATTGTTAAATTTCAATTAGTTGAATACTTAAGAGTATTTCTTACATCAAGAGTAGCATTTAATAAATTTAATGCTAATCTAATAATATCGGGTGCTTTTGGATTGTATAATAAAAGTGCTGTTATTAAAGTAGGGGGATATAGCGTAGATAGTATTGGTGAAGATATGGAACTAGTAGTTAAATTACATGCATATTTTCATAAAAATAAACAAGATTATCATATATCATATATCCCAGATGCTGTATGTTGGACTCAAGCACCAGATAAATTTAAAATTTTAAAAAATCAACGAAAACGTTGGCATCGAGGTTTAATTCAAAGTTTGCGAGTTAATAGATTTATGTTCTTTAACCCAACTTATGGAACCGTTGGTATGATATCTTATCCATTCTTTGTCTTGTTTGAATACATAACACCATGGTTAGAAGTACTTGGTATTATAACCATTATAGTTTCTTATTTAATTGGAATTATTAATACTCAGTTCTTTATACTTTACTTACTTGCTTATATGGGATATAGTCTAGTAGTATCCTTTGTTTCAGTAGTATTAGAAAGAAATATGTTTAAAAATACCATGACAAGAACTATGATGTTTCAAATGCTTGGTGTTTGTGTATTAGAGAGTTTTGGTTATAGACAATGTTGTTCATTGTTTAGAATAAGTGCTTTCTTTGGTAAAGATAACAAATGGGGAACAATGATAAGAAAGGCAAATACAAGGACGTTAGAAGAATAGTCAAACTATTCTTCTTTTTTATCCACAATACATATAAATAACTTCAAAGTAACACTAATAAACTATAAATTATTAGGAAATAATAAAAATAAATAGCAAAAATCAAACAAATATAGTATAATGGTGTTAATACTAGTTAGGAGTGAAGTATATGGCAAAGATAAAAGATGTTATTGCTCGGGAAATATTAGATTCACGAGGAAATCCAACAATAGAAGTTGATGTTATCCTAGAAAGTGGTGTCTTTGGTAGATGTTCTATTGCTAGTGGGGCATCCACGGGGATAGCTGAAGCATTAGAATTACGAGACAATGATAAAAAAAGATATAATGGCAAAGGAGTATTAACAGCCGTATTCAATGTAAATAATATTATAAGACCAGAAATTATTGGAATGGACGCCCTAAATCAAAGAGAAATAGATGATTTTTTAATAAAATTAGATGGTACAGAAAATAAAAGCAAGTTAGGTGCTAACGCAATCCTTGGTGTATCTTTAGCTTGTTTAAAAGCTGCCGCACTCTCATGTAACAAACAATTATATGAATATTTGGGTAATGGTCGAACTTTGCCCCGACCAATGATGAATATTATAAATGGAGGAGTCCATGCAGATAACGAACTTAGTTTTCAAGAGTTTATGATCGTTCCTCTAAAAAAAGACTTTAGTGATAATTTGCAAATTGGAGTAGAAGTATTTAACGCATTAAAAGAAATATTAAGAGAAAACAATTATTCAACATCAGTAGGTGATGAAGGTGGGTATGCACCATCAATAAGTACGACTAAAGAGGCACTTGATTTAATTATGAGTGCAATTAATCGGGCTGGATATACCGCTAACAAAGATGTAGCCTTGGCAATTGATGTTGCAGCTAGCGAACTATACCATAATGAATTATATAACTTTGATGGTATGCATTTGACTAGTCACGAGCTAGTTAATTACTATGCGGAACTAATTAAAAAATATCCCATTATTTCCATTGAAGATGGAATGGCCGAACAAGATTATGTAGGTTGGCAATTACTTAATGATGTATTAGGGAATCGTATTCAATTAGTTGGTGATGATTTGTTTGTAACAAATAAAAAATTACTTCAATATGGTATTGATAATAAACTAGCCAATGCTATTTTAATTAAATTAAATCAAATTGGTACAGTAATGGAAGCATTAGAAGCAATTCATTTAGCTAAAACAAACAATTATAAAACTATTATTTCCCATCGAAGTGGAGAAACAGAAGATAGTTACATTGCTGATTTTGCAGTTGGTCTCGACTTAGGACAAATAAAAACTGGTTCATTATGCAGAAGTGAAAGAATTGCTAAATATAACCAATTATTACGTATCGAAGAAGATATTAGGAAGTGATGTATGAAAAAAGTAGTAATCATAATACTGTTAGCTTTAACTTTAGTTGGATGTCAAACTAATAGTAGTGAAGTAGATAAAACTCAGTATTTAGAATATAAAAAACAAATAAATGAGACGAGTGAATTTCTTGATATATCTGCTTTACCATTTACAACAAATGCTATAGTAACTAAAATATCAGATGAAATGATATCATATGCTATAACTATTAGCAATCCCCAAATTAATCTTAATAATATATCTGCTTTATTAATTCATAATCAATTTACGGAAGAGTTATATCCCAGTGTTGGTTTATTTAATGAAAAATTAAATTTATTATTAACTTCCGACAGTATGAATAGTTTCGTTTTAGTTGGTTATTTAGAAACTATGGAAGAAAGCTTAGATATAGAGTTTAAACTGCTATTTAACTACGTTAATGACAATGGTCAATCCATAACCCTTATATCAAAGTTTAATTCATCTGACTTCACTTAAAACGACAAAAATATACTATAGAAATATAGTATATTTTTTTTGGTGATACAATGAAAGTAAAAGTCTTTGATGAAAGTCATGAAAGTGACTTAGAAAAATCAATAAATAATTTCTTAACAGATGAAGTGGAAGTAATAGATATTAAATTTAGTGTAGGAGTATCCATCTTTTCAGAAGAGCAAGTTTATTGTTTTTCGGCTCTTATTTTGTACAAAACTAAATATATTAATAATTAGTAATAACCCTATACCTAATATCGATAATATCATACCAATTCTTTTATATGGGGCATTATATATTATTTCTATCTCGTGGTAGCCCTTATCAAGTGGTAATCCAATAAAAGCAGTTGATAACTTTTGATAAGGTCGTTCTTTTCCATCAACCAATATTGTGTAACCTTTATCATAACCAAGAGTAATCATAAAATAACCACTATTTTTAATATCAATATTCCCTTTTATAGTATTATTATAAATACTCTTAATATTAAATTCCTCAATATTTTGCGTACTATTAACTAGTTGATTATAATTAAATGTTTTAATTATTAAATTACTAATATTATAAGTCCCCTTCCCAATATCTATCTTTAACTTTTTATTATGATTAGATAAAACATAATGAAAAGTTTTATTATTATTATAATACAACCAATCTTTACAAGTAAGTACGTTAGTCGAATCATTAATAGTAATAGTTAAATCTTCATTATCACAACTAGTATCGTCAATATCAAAGCTTAACATAATAACATCATCATCTTTAATATCACTCTTAATAGTATATTCATAACTAGTATCACCACTTATAAAATTATTATCTTCAAATATAGTTTCGTTATTAGTAATATCAGTTGTATTAAAACTATAACTATTATTAATCCCATCATCATCAACAATAATATATTTAACTAAAGCAATAGCTTTATCTTCTTTACTTAAACTATTATAATCATCTAAATTAAGCAAATTATAATTAACAAATCCCCAAGGTAAAACATTATCATTTTTATATAAATTTGTCCCAATTTCTTCATATCCAATAATATAATCATTAGTACTTTTATAAATATACTTAACATTCATTAGGGTTTGAAATAATATATTATTAGTATTAGTAGTAGTAAAAGTATTCCTGTATGAAAAATTGTTATAAATATTATTATGAAAGAAATCATAATAATATTTATTATAAGTAGATGAATAAAGAGAAGTATTATAATTTAAATTAGATACACTATTAACCAAATCAAGAGTATTATCTAAATTATTAAAACGATTAAAAGAAGAATCGTTAATATTAATATCTTTACTTAGGGTATTATAATAATCTTTTGTTATATATTTATCACCTAAATTATTAACTAACATAAAAGCAAATGGGACGATTAAAAATAAATATAATATTTTTTTATCTTTATATTTTAAATAAAATAATATTATTAAAAAGCAAGATATTAAGTCAAAATAATTATACCAAGATAAATCGTTTAAAATAAATATAACTAATAAACCAATTAAACCAATAAATAATCTCCCAATCGAATAGGTAAAAATATTATCAATGAATAGTCCAATAATTAAAATACATGGTATAAGAAAAGGAATAAAAGCTTTACCTCTAACGTATAATCCACCATTTAATAGATAAGCAAAAATAGGAATAACAAAAATAATTAATAAAACAATTCTTAAAATAAGATTCTTTTTATTATTTATTTTATTAAATATTAAACTAAATAATAATATAGCATATAATCCTAAACCAGTTGTTTTATATAAAATATTATTAATATTAATATTTGGTATTAATAAATTTATTATATTAGTACTAGAAGAACTTCGGCTTTGCAATAAAGTATATAAAGTAGGTATTATCAATATAGAAGATAATAAAACACTTATTAAAATAAAACCAATAATGAAAAAGATTGTATTTTTATTTTTACTCTTATACCAAGTATAAATAAGTATAACAATAATTCCCCCAATACTAAAATAATATGATGTTAATATCATTAAAAAACAAGATATAATAAGTAAATTAAACTTTTTCTTTTTAATATATTTATCCACGCCAATTAAAGATAAAATTAAAAAAGGAAAATAGTTAGAAAACATTAAATGAAAATGACTTTGATAAATCAAAGGAGCAGAAAACAAAAAAATAAGACTACTAATAAAAGAAGATTGTTTACTTATATTATTGCTTCTTAATAAATAGTATAAAAGAGAAGTTGAAACAATAATAATTATAATATTAATACTAATTAAATAACTTGTCATATCTATAAAAACAAATATATATGATAGTAATATTATTGGATTAAATAAACCATAATATGATAAATTATATATGTTTTGTCCCGCACCTAGATGATATGATATATCTGGAAAAAAGTTCTTTGTTTTAAAAAAAAGTTGCCGAAAATAATCAGGTATTTCAATTTGTTGATTAAACCAATCAATATCTGATCCAAATATATAAGTATTTCTCGTTATTAGAAGAACAATAATTAATGTTATAATAGTAAAAATAGTTATTACCTTAAAATATTCTTTTTTCATAAAGCACCTCTTAAATATAATTATAAAGTAAATTAAAAATTAAATAAATAATTATTGATTAATTTTTTTATTTAATTTTAAAACTTGTATTAAACTATACCTATCTCTAGTATTAAAAAGTTAATTAGAATTTTTTCTAAATAGAGTTGACAAATCAAGTAATAAGGAATATAATGTATTTAGAAAAAATTCTAAATAGTTTTGAAAGAAGTGATTAGATGGCCTTATCGGATACATTAAAAGCAATATCTGATCCAGTTAGAAGAGAGATATTAGAAATGCTCAAATATGAGAAAAAATCAGCTGGAGATATCGCTAATAAGTTTAAATTAAGTAAAGCAACTGTGTCTTACCATTTATTACAATTAAAGAACGCTAATTTAGTAACAGAAACAAAATATAAAAACTATATTTATTATGAGTTGAATGTTTCTGTATTTGAAGATGTCATAGTATGGATTTATAAATTAGGAGGAAAAAAATGAAAAAAAATAATATAATGTATTTAAGTATTGTTATCTGTTTATTACCAATAATCTTAGGAATAGTTTTTTATGATGACTTACCAAATCAAATGCCAATTCACTTTACAATAAAAGATCAAGTAGACAATTATGCAAATAAAAACATCGCTTTATTTGCAATCCCAATTATTATGGCAATTGTACAAACAATATGTTTAATAGTAAATAATAATAGATTAAAAGAAGAAAAAGAACCACCAATACTAAAAATATTAAAATGGATTATTCCCACTTTAACAGTATTAATATATTTAATTATGTTATTATTCTCGCTTGGGGTAGATATTTGGATTGGTAAAAGTATTTGTTTGATATTAGGTATTTTATTGCTAATAGTTGGTAACTATTTACCAAAGGTAAGTTTTGCCGTGGGCAGACACATTAGTCATCCCGCCCCAAAGAATGAAGCAGTATTTAAAAAGACAAATAAAATAATGGGATATATTTTTGTTGGATTAGGTATTATTTTCTTACTTCTTATTCCGTTTGTTTGATTTGCATATAAAACAAAAGTTTTCTTTATATAAAAGGACAAATTCGCTATTGAAATCTTCTGCGCATTTTGTTAAAATTAAATTGTATTATATATAAAAATTAGAAGAAATCAAGGTGTTAGGAATTCTTCATTCCTATGTGTCTTGAAGGAAACGAAAGGAATGGAACTTAACATGAAATATATTGTAATAATAAATGGTACTGGTGGAAGTGGTAAAGATACGTTTATTAATTTTGTCAGTAAGTATAATAAAGTATACAATGTTTCTTCTATTGATAAAGTAAAAGAAATAGCGACAATGATTGGTTGGAATGGAGAAAAGAATGAAAAGAATCGTAAGTTTCTCTCAGATTTGAAAAAACTAACTACTGAATATAACGATATGGCCTACAACGATATAAAAGAGAAAGTAAAAAACTTTCAAAAAAGCGATAATGAAATTATGTTTATTCATATTAGGGAACCAGAAAATATTGCCATTGCTAGCAAAGAATTACATGCTTTAACTTTGTTATTAGAAAGAAATAATCATGCATTAATTACTAGTAATTATTCAGATGCATCTGTAAAAAATTATGATTATGACATGATTATAGTTAATGATACTTTAGAAAAACTAGAAGAAGATGCGAAAAATTTTTATAAAAAGTTAACAGAGATAAAAAAAAGTACACCTTATTAAGTTTTTAATGAGGTGTTTTTTAAATAATTATAAGAAATATTTTTTCATTTATTAAGTATATAGCAGTAATTTTATTTTATAATAAGACAATTATCATTTGTTTAAAAATGTTAAATAGTGTAAAGTTATCCAAAAAGTATTTACAAAATAAGCATTTGGGGGTACAATAGTGGTACATAGTGGTTATAAGTGGTGGAAAGTGGGGTGTAGTTATGCTTATTGGTGAATATCATCATAATATTGATGAAAAAAATCGTATTATTATGCCATCTAAGTTTCGTAGTGAAATAGGTGAGAAAATAGTAATAACTAAAGGGTTAGATGGATGTTTGTTTGCTTATTCATTAAGTGAATGGGAAAAAATTACCAATAAGTTAAAGTTACTACCTTTTACAAAAAGTGATGCCAGAATGTTTACAAGAATATTCTTAGCAGGTGCGACCATATGTGAATTTGATAAACAAGGCAGAATTAATATTAATTCTAATCTACTTAATTACGCAAATATTAAAAAAGAATGTGCTATTATTGGGGTCAATGAACGCCTAGAAATTTGGTCTTTAGAAAAGTTAGAAAATATGATGAAGGAGAACGAAGATAAGTTATCTGTTATTACAGAGAATTTATTTGCAGAAGATGCATATTAGTGTTTTATTAAAAGAAAGTATTAATGCGTTAGAGATTAAGGAAGATGGAATTTATGTTGACTGTACCTTGGGTTATGGGGGCCACAGCAGTGAAATATTAAAAAGAATAACAAAGGGGTTTTTATATTGTTTTGATCAAGATATAGAAGCAGTAAATTATAGTGATAATTTATTGAAGAAAATTAGTAATAACTATAAGATAATTAACAATAATTTTGAATATTTACAAGATGAATTAAAAAAAGATAATGTTTTTAAAGTAGATGGGATATTATTTGATTTAGGTGTATCTAGTAAGCAATTAGATGATAGAGAAAGAGGATTTAGTTATCATGATGATGCTACTTTAGATATGCGAATGAATCAAAAGGATAGCTTAACTGCTAGAGATGTTGTTAATAATTATAATTATAAAGAATTAGTAAGTATCTTTTATAAATATGGTGAAGAAAAATATTCACCTAGAATTGCTTCTAATATCGTTAAATATAGAGAGAAAAAAACAATCGAGACAACTAAAGAACTAGTTGATATTATTAAAAAAAGTGTTCCAATTAAAGCAAAAAAAGAAAAACATCCCGCCCGTAAAGTATTTCAAGCTATTAGAATAGAAGTAAATAGGGAATTAGAAGTTTTAGAAAAGGGATTAAGACAAGCAATAGATATGTTAAATCCAGGTGGTATTATTTGTGTTATCACTTTTCATTCTTTAGAAGATAGGATTGTTAAAAATATATTTAAAGAATATAGTGAAGTTAGTAATGAATTAAAGAAATTACCATTTATTCCTAAAACTTATGAACCTATTTTAACAGTAGTTAATAAGAAAGTACTTATACCTAGTATAGAAGAAATTGATAATAATAAACGTAGTAGAAGTGCTAAGATGAGAATAGTAAAAAGAAAGTAGGTGAGTATTATGGCAAAAAAGAAGAAACGTAAGACAACTAAAGCAGAAAGATTTATTTATAAAAGTGGAGTATTTTTTCTCGTTGTTTTATTACTAGCTGTAGTATTTGGTCAATCTATGCTTTCTAAAGTTAACTTAGAAGTTGAAAAGTTAAAAGATGAAGTTGTTAAACATGAAGATACTAATCAAAGCTTAACTATGAAAATAAATGAAATGGCATCATTAGAAAATATTCAAAATATTGCTAATAATATGGGCCTATCTTATAATAATGAAAATATAAAAACAATTAAAGAATAGAGGGATCTTATTATGAAGAAAAAAACAAGTATTGTTCACGTAAAACCTAGTCGCTTAATGCTTGTTTGTTTCTTCTTTTTATTTGTTGCATTAATTGGGAGATTGTTTTATTTATGTATGATTGACTTTAAAGTAAAAGATACAACCATAAAATCATTTATTGCTGGTAGGAATATCCAAGAAGATGTAATTGAACCTAAAAGAGGTACTATATATGATATTGCTGGTAATATATTAGCCAACGATGTTTCATCTTATACGTTAATTGCCTATTTATCGCCAACTAGGAGTGAAGGTAGTAATGAATTAAGACACGTTGCTGATAAACAAGCGACAGCGGCCTCTTTAGCCACTGTTCTTGATATGGATATTAATGATATACTTGCTATATTGTATAAAGAGAATTTGTATCAAGTTGAGTTTGGTAGTAAAGGTAAAGGCTTAAGCCAGATAGAGATGGAAGAAATACAAGCATTAAATTTACCTGGTATTGATTTTATTAAAAGTACCAAAAGATATTATCCAAGTGGAGATTTTGCTTCCTATACCTTAGGATATACAGCCATGAAAACAGATGAAAATGGCGAAACATCACAAGAAGGGGAAATGGGAATAGAAGCTTATTACAATGATGATTTAACAGGTGAAAAAGGTTATAGTCGTTATGAAAAAGATAAAAACGGTTATCGGATTGCAAATGGAGTATCAGAGACTAAAGAAGCAGTAGATGGAAATGATATATATTTAACACTTGATAGTAACATTCAATTATTTGTCGAAACTGCAATAGATAAGTTGCAAGAAGCCAGTGAAGCTGAATGGACATTAATGATGGTAGTAGATGCCAAGACAGGGGCTATTCTTGCTAATGCCTCAACACCTTCATTTAATCCTAATGAAAGAAATATGACATCATATTTAAATCCTTTTATATCTAATGTTTATGAACCAGGATCGACTATGAAAATATTTAGTTATATGTGTGCAATAGAAAGCGGAAAATATGATGGCAATGCTACTTTTACATCAGGATCTAAAGATTATTATGATAAAAATGATGATACTAAAATAGCTACTATAAAGGATTGGAACAAAACGGGATGGGGAGTCATTAATTATGACTTAGGCTTTGCTCTTTCTTCTAATGTTGGAGTTGCCAATATGTTAGAGACAATGATTACCAAAGAGGAATTGAAAGAATGTTATAGTAAATATGGATTTGGAAAAACAACCAACTTTACTTTATGGGGTGAATCAGCGGGAACGGTTAACTTTAATTATCCAATTGATGCCGCCGCGGCTGGATATGGCCAAGGTATAACAACAACCCCAATGCAACACATTCAAGCATTAACTGCCATTGCTAATGATGGAGAAATGTTAAAACCTTATATAGTGGATAAGATAGTTTCAACAGATGATAATATTCTTTATCAGGGAAAAAGAGAAGTAATTGATACAATTGCGACTAAAAGTACGATTGATAAAGTTAAAAGTTTGATGGAAAGTGTAGTTCAACCAGATTCTAGTGTAGCAACTGGATATGCATATTATATAGATGGTTATGATATAATTGGCAAAACTGGTACAGCTCAAATATATGATTACCAAAATGGTAAATATTTAGAAGGAAGTCGGGGAGTTACCTATTCTTTTTCAGGAATTTTCCCGAAAGATGAACCAGAGATAATTATTTATGCTGCCTCTAGTAAACAAAAAGATACGACTAATTATTTAGCTAGTAGTGTCAAAGATGTTATTATTAATGTTAGTAAGTACTTAAATATAAGTATGACTGATAATCAAACTAGTGTTGGTTATGAAGTAAATAGTTACTTAAATAAGAATATCAAAGATATAAGTGAATATTTAATAGATAGAGGAATTGATTTAAAGGTAATTGGAACAGGTGAGAAGATCATTAAACAATATCCTAGTAATGGTTCGACTATATATAGTGGCGATAAATTATTTTTATTAACAGAAGGCTATCAAGAAAGAATGATCGATATTATCGGCTATTCTAAGAAAGAAGCAGTTGTTATTTTAGATTTAATGAATATTGATTATGAGATGGAAGGCAATGGTTATGTCACTAGTCAAAGTATTTTATCGGGAGAAGTAATTAATGATAAAGTTTTAATAAAATTAAATCCCAAGTATTGATTTTCTTAATTGCGTATGTTAGAATATGTAGCACTTAGGAGAGGAGGTATTTAAATGTTACCTAAGTCAAATATTGGAATAGTCGATTTCTTTTTACAAAAAAAAGAACCAAAAAAGTTAGTCGAAGTAGTTGATACAAAATCTACCATAGTTGATATTGAAAAGCATCTTGTTTGTTATACCGATCCGACAGATAAAATAGTTTGTATTCAAGAAATGGAAAATGACCTTATAGGTATAAGCATTATCAGGGGGAAAAACATTGTTAAGTTTTATGAAAGAAAATCGGTTAAAAATCCTAATTATTTCGTCCAATTAAATGAAATATTAAATAGGTTAATTCAACAAGAGGAAGTAAGTTGGGATTTGTTGCGTGAGTGTCAAAGAGATTTTGAAACCAATTGTGATAAATCACTGGAAGTTGCTTTAGCAAGTTGTAGTTCTCGTTTAGACTTGATAGAAAGACGTCAACGTGGTATTCATAAAGAAATTAAGCAAATTAATAAACTAATTGATAGTTACGAAAGAATGGACTTAATTTGTGATGAAAAATCTTTAGGAGAAGTAGTTCAACCTTTAATATATGCTACATGTGATGGTTTAGTATCTAACGGATTAGGTAGTTTGTCAATCCATGATAAAAAAAGAAAAATTGATTGTTACATTACAGGAAGTAGTGAATTTAAACAAAAAATGGCCAGCGAATTACGTATTCAATCTTACCGCATAAATGATGATTGGACAAAAATTCGCAAGAGAATCAAATAATGAAGAATCAAGACGTTTGTTCACAATTTCTCTCTTATCTTAATTCACGACTCTATCTAGGTAATATGGCCATTATTACTAGTTCTGGTGGAGATTCATGTGCCAACAGTGATATTCTATCTCTAGCTCACTTTAAAAAGAATATACTAGAGTTGATAAGTGAATATAAAACTGTAGCACTCGTAAATTGTGATATTAATCAATTAAAAGATATTCTTAGTATTCTTTGTTTGAATCAAGAATTAGAAAATTTAATAGTCGCAACTACTGGAACTACAACTAATACTAGCTATCAAGATCAACAAAAATATCTTAATGACTGTAAAGAAATGGTTAGCAAGTTATCTAACAATCTTTTCTCTAAATATTCTATGGAAAATACTGCTGGAAAATCTGTTTCTGCATTAGTAAAACATCGTAGTTTTAAAAGACGATAATGCAAGAAATAATATGAAAACAATTTCATTATTAAAAGATATACTATTAAGTGATGATATAGAAAAGCATCAAGATATTTTATTTAATCTTATACCAGAATTAAAACATATGGTTAATTTTGCTCATAATCACCCGCATCATCACTTAGATGTATGGGAACATACTCTTTTAGCTATAAAGAAATCAGAAAAAATATTTTTAGTAAGATTGGTATTATTGTTACATGATATCGGTAAACCATTTTCCTTCCAAGATGAAGAAGTTAGACATTTTAGAAATCATGCTCTTGTTTCATCATTACTAGCAAGAGATATTTTACAAAGATTAAAATTTGCTACTAATGATATTGAAAAGATAATATATATAATCAAGAATCATGATACTATTATTGACAGTATTAATAATTATGAAGTAGAGCAAATAAGATTATTAGTTCAATATGCTGATGCTTTAGCTCATCATCCTGATAAACAAGCAAAAAGACTAAAAATATTAAATGAAGTAAAAAATAACTTATTTAATACAAGAAATTAATTTCTTGTATTATTTTTTTAATAGTAACCCAAATTTTGTTAATACATAGAATATAAATGGTGAAGTTTATGATTAAATTATTTAGTGAGTTTAATCCTGTAACCCAAGCTTTTTTGGCGACATTATTTACATATTTAGTTACTGCTTTAGGAGCTTCTTTAGTTTTTTTCTTTAAAAAAATAAATAAAAATATAATGGATGCAATGCTAGGATTTGCAGGAGGTGTCATGATTGCCGCATCATTTTGGTCTTTGCTCTCGCCATCAATTGAAATGGCAGAAAACTTACAAATGAATGCTTGGATTGTGGCAACTATTGGCTTTATGTTGGGTGGTATTTTACTTTTTATTGGCGATAAGATATTCGATAAACTAATAAATAATAAAAATAGCAAAATAAAAAGATGTACATTATTAGTCTTCTCGATTACTTTACATAATATTCCTGAAGGATTAGCAGTTGGTGTAGCATTTGGATCTTTAGCATATGGATTACAAGGAGCAACATTGTCGGCGGCTTGTCTATTGGCGTTAGGAATAGGTTTACAAAACTTTCCTGAGGGAACGGTAGTTAGTGTTCCCCTTAGACGCGAAGGATTATCACGGAAAAAAGCTTTTTGGTGGGGACAGTTAAGTGCAATAGTCGAACCAATTGCAGGAGTATTAGGAGCCCTCTTAGTTTTAAAAGTTAGATATTTATTACCGTTTTTACTAGCTTTTGCAGCTGGAGCAATGATATATGTTGTCGTCCAGGAATTAAT
Source organism: bacterium (assembly GCA_030539175.1). GTDB lineage: Bacteria > Bacillota_I > Bacilli_A > RF39 > UBA660 > JAUNSN01. The sequence goes on from JAUNSN010000008.1 coordinate 31,187, forward strand.
TCCCGAAAGTCAAACAAATAAGAAAAAAGAATTAATGGCATTATTTACACTTGTTGGTTTTTCAATAATGATGATACTAGATGTTGCACTAGGATAATAAAGATGAGTTATTCATCTTTTTTTGTAAAATGACTAACTGTAAATATATATTTAACCAAATAATATTAATAATTATTAAAGTTATAAAATTTTCTTGCTAAAACACCTATATTTTAGTACTATATACGTGTGAGGTGTTAATCATGAGTAGTAAAAGATTTACTAAAGTTTTATTTTTAGTTTTTATATTGCTTAGTGCAACAGCTATTTATCTATCCATTTGTAACAATAAGCTAGAAAAAGTGTATCACCAGCAATTAGATGAAATTTTAAAAATTGATGAAAAAATAGAAAGTACTAATAGTGCAACTATTAACAATAAAAAAGAATTATCAACTATAGAAAATGAAAAATTATTACTAATTGAAGAATATAGGAAGTGGGAAAAATGGAACGAAGAAATTCTTTCATATTTAGAATAAATATTATATTTGTTGTTATAATAGTTATTTTAATTGGTATAAATGTTTATTTAAAGAGTAATAATTTAAAGCTCAAAAATTTATCAAGTGATACTTTTAATACATTAGAAGAAAAAAACAAAGAATTAGAAAATGTTACTAAAAATAATGATTCAATTGTTAAAGAAATTAATTATTATAATAATATTGATATTAAAGAAATAAAAGAAGAATACTTTAAAAATATTAAGTTATTAGAAAGTAGTATATTAGATGGAACTAATAATTCTAAAATAGCATATTTAACTTTTGATGATGGTCCATATGATTTAACTAGTGGTGTATTAGATATATTGCTAAAGTATGATGTTAGAGCAACTTTTTTTGTATTAGGTAAACCTAGTTATCTTGATACTTATAAAAGAATAAATAATGAAGGCCATAGTATCGGTAATCACACATATTATCATAATATTTTTACTGGCTTATACGCATCAGCTACTTCTTTTATGGAAAATGTAGTAAAATTAGAAGATTATCTTTATACTAATATTGGAGTAAAAACAAACATATTAAGATTTCCAGGTGGTATTAGATCATCAGGTAGTAAAAAAGAAGAAATTGTTGAAAAACTACGAAGTAGGGGATATGGCTATGTCGATTGGACAGCCGAAACAGGTGATGGGAATACACCAGGATTAACTAGCGAATTAGCATTAAGTAAATTAAAAAGAAGTATTTTTGGACAAAAAGTTGCTGTTGTTCTTATGCACGATTATAGTAATGCAACTTATAGTGCTTTACCAACTATTATAGAAGATTTACAAAATCAAGGTTATATTTTACTTCCCCTATTTAAAGACAGTGTAATGATAAAAAAATAAGAAAGCACTATAAGTACTTTCTTAACGATTTTAAGGTTCGTGAATGGTAAATTTTACGCCTTTTTTTTCGTTTTTTATTAATATATCATAATTAAGTAAGTGTAACGTTTTTTGAACGATTGATAATCCCAATCCAAATACACCCTTTACGCCTTTTTCATAAGGAGTAAATATATTGTGCATAACATTTGTATCGATGTTTGGACCATCATTATAAAGGATTATTTTATTATTTTTAACTGTAATTTTTATTTTCTTTTCCGCATATCTTAAAAAATTATTTAAGATATTATCGATAATCGCCTCCCACATATTTTTATTGCCTCTAAATATGGTATTTTTTTTATCAAAGACAAATTCAAATTTAACATCACTTCTAGTCATTTTAAATTTATCAATAGCTTCTTGTATTACTGCTATAACATCAATTCTTTCATTCTCATAATTCTTTTTATCTTTTATATAATTTATTTTATTCAGATATAATAAGGAGTGAACTTTTATTTCTAATTTTTCAACTTGCTCTTTTATAACTAAAAGAGCATTTTCTTTTGTTTCAACTTCATCTTCTGTGGCTTCTATATAAGATTTCATTACGGTAATAGGAGTTTTAAAATCATGAGAAATATTTTGATACATTTGATTTTTATATTCTTCTTGTTCTTTTAAATATATACGCATATCTTCTATTGCTTGATAAAGGGAGTATAATTCATCATCTACTTTAAAAGTACATTTATGATTATAATTATCGTTATTAACATTATCAACTTTATCTTTTAATTTTCTAATTTTATTAACTAAATTATTAGACCAAATTAATAATAATGCAGATACAATTACAAAGGTAATACCAACAGTAAGTATAATACAAGTAAATATATCAATTCTCATTTTATTAATATATTCATCATTTGTAATTGCTATTTTTAAAACTAAAGGAGTTTTGGAAGTGTTATAATAATAATATCTATTATTATATTTAAATTTTCCTTTTTCATCAGTTACTTTGTCTAATATTACTTGGTTATTATCCACCTCAATAATATCATATAAATTGTCGGAAGTAATAATAGTATCATCTTTTGTTACATACAAATAAGCAATTTCTGTATTGATTTCACCATTATTAATATCATCTTCAACGAATTCTAACGGTTGTTTCAAGTAGTTATAAATACTGTTTTCATAAATAGGAAGTAAGTTTTTAGGAAGTATAATCCCTAGTGATACTACCATGATACCGATGATAGCTATACCAATTGATAGAAGTTGATTACTTAGATTAGATTTATTACTCATGTCAATCGATATCCAAATCCATATATGGTATTAATGTTTAAATCTGGCATTTTTTTTCTTAATCGCCTTACTAAATCATCTACTACTCTATCTGTACCAAAATAATCATCACCCCATATAATATTTAAAATGTCATCTCTTGAAAAAGATTTGTTTTTATTTTTGATAAACATTAATAGTAAATCAAATTCAAGTGTAGTTAAATTAAGTTCTTTATCCTTAAAAAATACTACTCTTTTATCAATGTCAATTACATATTTATCATAGACTAATTTTTTCAAATCTTTGTTATAGACTCTTTTAATAATATTATTAACCCTAAGAACTAATTCTTTAGGAGAATAGGGCTTTGTTAAGTAATCATCGCCTCCTAATTCTAAACCAATTATTTTATCTAATTCTTTATCTCGGGCTGAAGTAAAAATTACGGGAACAAGCTCATTAGTTTCTCTAATTCTTTTAATTATATCATAACCACTAATATCATCACCTAACATTATATCTAAAATCCATAAGTGAAAATTATTGGTAACATTATTATACGCATCTTCGCCATTAGTATAACTAATAACTTTGTATCCCTCTTTTTCTAAATAAGTTTTTATTAGATGATTTAAATCTTTCTCATCTTCTACTAATGCAATATTATACATTTAATACCACCCACCATGATTAGTATATCACTATTTAATCAAAATTGCTATTTTTTATTCATCTATCATCCTCCTTTCTGTTAACATTATATTTCTAAAATACTGCATAATTATCGGATAATTGTGTAAAAATATGGTACTAAAATAAGTAGTTATTTGACTTTATTGATTATTTTTGCTATAATTAAGCCAGTTGGAGGGGATTATAGATGAGTAGATTATTTGACTATATACAAAAACGAAGAAGAGGGATACCAATTAATATTGGTAATAACTTAGATGATAATATAGAAGAACATGGAGAAAGAGCGACATATGTAGATAAAGATATTATTAATAATGTCAATCCCAAAAAGGTTAAAGGGAAAGCAATAACTGGTGTATTACTAACTTATTTAGGTTTAGTAACACTTCCCATACCAGGAATATTACTTGCTGGTACTGGGATTGCATTAAGTGGAATTGCCGCTCGTAACATAATATATAATAGAAAAATAAGACGTATGAAACAACAAGAAAGGGAAGATAGGAAGAATCCCAAAACAAAAGAAGAAAAAGATCAAGAAAAATAAGCAAGAAAAAAAAGAAAAAGAACTGCTAATATAATTAAAAAAGCATTAAAAATTGGAGCTATATTTGCTGGTATTACATTTGTTTTAAGTGCGACTGGAGCATTTGCTTTAGGTATTCCTCCAGCAGCATCACTGTTTACGTATGGTGTGTTTGGGGGCGGGTTATCAGCACTAGTTTGTAAAGATGATATAAGGAAGTTTTTGGCTAATAGAAAAGCCATAAAAAATACTAAAAGAGCTGAAATTGATGTCGAAAAACAACCATCAATTGATAAAGATATTCTTAAGAATGAAAAAACTTCAGAGAATAAACAAGATTTTACTAAAGAGAAAGAAACTAAAACTGCAGAAGTAACACCAAGTGTTGCGGTCAAGGATGAACCATTAATCAATAATGAATTAAATTCAGTTTCACCGCAACCTCCTAAAGCATCAGCTAGTATGCCTGCTGATGTAGCAACAGATACGGTAATTAATAATTATAAAAATCCAGTGCCTAGTGGAATCAAGCCAGAGAAAGTTTCTTACCCAAGTCCACTTGCAAATATGAATGAAGAAAAATTTCATAAAATGATTGCCTCAGCATTGTTAGTGGCGACACAATATGGCGATAAACGTCATAAAACAAGATAAAAAGAAAAACACTCAATGAAGTGCTTTTCTTTTTCTTAAAATAATTGCTAGAATTATTAGAATTAGTCCTAGTAGACTGCCAATAATACCATATTGTATTAATGTGTTTGCTATTGATGATAAAACAGGTTTTATAATTAAGTCTATATCACTACCTATAGATATGTATTTAAGTAAAGTTATTGGTGATAATCCAATAAATATAACAAATATTGCTGATATAGTTGTTACTATACCAGTAGCCATTATACCATTACTTATACTAAGCATCAATAAAGCAACTAATAAAGATAACATTACTATAGTTACTATAAGAGCAACCTTTATTGTATCACTAAATATATATTTTAATAGTTGCATACTTTTATCATTAGTATTTATTATATTATTAGTATCAATGATACTATTTTTTATCATATCTATATTATCATCAATAATAATTGCTATATTTTCCTTATCTTCTTCAGTTAAAGTAATATTTAAAGTAGTAGATAATTCATCTAAAGAGTCATGTATTAAAGTACTAATTTCTTGATTAGTCATTAAATTGCTTGGTTTATCAACAATCACAACCTCAATACTGTTATTAATTATTGTAGCTAAAAGGTTAGCAAATGTATCTGATGAAATAATTTGTTCTGTTGTATTAGCAGGTAATCCTAATTCATTAGCTGTATTTATTAAATCATTATATAACGTAATATTATCATCATTATTAGTAGTATCTTTAATTATATCTTTAATATTATCTTTAGTTATAACTTTATTTAAAGTAAAATCAAAATAACATATCACTTCTAATATAAAAATAACTATTAATACTAACACTCCAAGTATCCCACCAATAATTTTCCAAACTGTTTTCATATTAATATCCATTCCCTTCACTTCATACACCCATGAATAATATAATTATATTGTTATGCTATCAAACCCGCAATACTAATATAGCATAAAATATAGTATAAAACAATAATTAAAAAGGTACATAAATACCTTTTTAATTATTTGTTTGCTTTAAATTATTAATATATATTTCTTTATTATTAAGTAAACGTTTATTATTTTTATCAATATCTAAAGCTAGTTCTACCCATAATAAAGCTTCTTTTATCTTATTATTATAAAAACAACTTAAAGATAATAAATCATAAATAGTATAGTCCCAACTAAACGGTTCATTTATGTAAGTTAATTCTTTTGTTTGAATAGTTAAAGCCATTAGACAATATTTATATACATTATTCCAATTATTTTCGTTATATTCTAAAAGGGCTAATTCAACGTATCCGTCTCTTAGATGAGGTGCTTCATCTATTGCTTTATTGTACCAGTATCTTGCTTCATGTTTATTAGATAAACAGTAGTAGCACCTACCAATAAAACGCATAGATGCGGCTCTTTCATCTATCCAGGTAGCAGTTTCTAAAGTTAAATGTTTTTTTAAGATATCTATACTTTTGTCATATTGTTTATAGTACATATATTCTCTACCAAGATAATGCATATTACGATCATTAGTCGGATTTTCTTTTACTGATAGTTCTAATAAAGGTAGATAATTACTCCTTGATTTAGTCGAATCAGGATAATGATTTAAAATAATAGAATTATTAGTTTTTATAACTTCGTTTTTTCCTTTGAACTTTAATATTTCATGCACTGGATGTATCCATTCGTAGTTTGCTCGGCTATGTATTTTTTCATACATAAAACTAATAATTGGTTTATTATTTTCATCAAGCTTCCAATTATAAATATAACGTAACTTATTAGTTTTTTTATCCCACACATTTTCTAATTCCTTACGCCAACCCTCATTAAATACCTCATCTAAGTCAGTACACACACAAACATCAGTATCTTCATCTACCAATTGTAGTGATTCGTTTCTTGCTTTATCAAATCTAAAAAAGTCATATTCTTTAACAAAAACATTCACACCCAATTTTTTTAATTTTTCAACTGTTTTATCAGTTGATCCAGTATCTAAAACGAATATTTTATCTGCTTCTTTCATGGAATTATACCATGTATCAACAAACTTTTCTTCGTTCTTACTAATTGCATAAACACAAATTTTCATATTATCCCAATTTTATAATTGATAAACTTGAATCATGGTAATCATTTGATACAGTTGATATATTTTCAATAGTTAAAGTATCACCAGCAGAAGCAGTATAATTATGTTGTAAAACAAATTGTGATTCAGTAGTTGTACCAGCAACATATTCCGATGCATTTGGTATAACTGCTCCATTAATTACCATTGAAACACCTAAATCACCAGTAGCAGCAGTGTTATTAGCAAGGGTTTCAAAATGTATTAGGTAAGTACCTGGTTCAACAAATGTTATTGTATTGGGTGCGGTAAAAGATAGTGATGCTCCAGTTGAATTAATAACAGAACCTAAATCTATTAATCCATTTGAAGCGACTGTTTGATTTCCGTCATTGTCAACTAATATGCTATCTATAGTAGGTGCGACTCCAGTTGGTCCAGTCGCCCCTGTTGGACCAGTTGGTCCAGTCGCGCCCGTTGGTCCTAATGTTGGACCACAGCATACTGGTTTATTTTTTTGACTTTTTTTGATTATTTGTAATGCTTTTGAGAAATCATTACATTCATTATTATTTTTCATTATTTCTCCTTTCTTAATATTTTATAATTTATAAAAAAAGCAATTATAACTAATTATCTATCAAGTATCAATTATA